>CAZYLJ010000089.1:0-6424 GCA_964648555.1 uncultured Acutalibacter sp. | reverse complement strand
AAGCTGGTGGCCATGCGGGCCGTCACCAATAACGGTGTGCAAAAATGCGTCATCGACCCGGAGATCCAGCGGAAGGACCGGCACCAGTATTCCATCACTCTGGAGCAGGGGAAGGTCACCAACCAGAAATCCTCCGGCCGGTGCTGGATGTTCGCTGCGCTGAACACCATGCGCTTCGACGTGATGAAGAAGCTGAATCTGGAGACCTTTGAGCTTTCTCAGAACTACACCCTGTTCTACGACAAGCTGGAAAAGGCCAACTATTTCCTGGAGAACATCCTTGATACCCTGGATGAGCCCACCAACGGGCGGCTGATCGCCTTCCTGCTTCTCAACCCCCTTGGCGACGGCGGCCAGTGGGATATGTTCCGCAACCTGGTGGAGAAGTACGGTGTGGTGCCCCTGGACGCCATGCCCGAGACTGCCAACTCCTCCGCCACCCGGGAAATCACCATGTACATGACAAGAAAGCTTCGTGAGTTTGCCTGCGTCCTGCGCACCGAGCACCAGAACGGCAAGTCCGCCGACGAGCTGCGGGGACGGAAAGAAGAAATGATGGAGACCATCTACGACATGCTGGTCATCGCCCTGGGCCGCCCGCCCAAGACCTTTACCCTGGAGGCCCGGGATAAGGACAAGAAGTTTATCCGGGCGGAAAACCTGACCGGCAAGGAATTCTTTAAGGAGTATGTGGGCTGGGATCTGGACGACTACGTCAGCCTCATCAACGCCCCCACCGCCGACAAGCCCTATCACAGGACCTACACGGTGAAGATGCTGGGCAACGTGAAGGAAGGCCTGCCTGTAAAGTATTTGAACTTGCCGGTTGAAGACCTGAAGGCTGCGGCCATTGCCCAGCTAAAGGACGGCAAGCCCGTGTGGTTTGGCTGCGATGTGGGGAAAGAATCCAGCCGGGACGGCGGCATCATGGATCTGGACATTCTCAAGGCCGGAGAGCTGTTCGGCACCACCTTTGGCATGAACAAGGCCCAGCGCCTGGACTACGGCGAGAGCATGATGACCCACGCCATGGTATTCCAGGGGGTGAACCTGGACGAAAGCGGCAAGCCCACCCGCTGGAGAGTGGAAAACAGCTGGGGCAAGGACGCCGGCGTGGATGGCTATTACCTGATGAGTGACGAGTGGTTCTCCGAGTATACATACCAGGTGATGGTGAACAAGAAGTACCTGACGGAGGCACAGCGCAAGGAGCTGGAGCAGGCTCCCATCGAGCTGGAGCCCTGGGATCCCATGGGGTCGCTGGCGTGATGGCCTGCCGGGAAGGAAGCTCCCGCTTTTCGCAGGTGTGCTTTGCGTAATTGGTTTGTCAGTTTAAAAGGGATAGGAGCTGTTTATGCGAGTTAAGCTATCGGAGATCGCGGCGGCCTGTGGCGGCAGACTGACAGGCGGCGGGGAAGACAGCGTTATTACCGCCTTTGCCACGGACAGCCGGGAATGTAAGCCCGGAATTATGTTCGTGCCCATTCACGGCGAGCGGGTGGACGGCCACAGCTACATTGGCAGGGCCTTTGAAAACGGTGCTGCCGCCAGCTTTGCCGACCACCCTGTAGAAGCGGCCGGCCCTCTGCTGCTGGTGGACGACTGCCGCCAGGCCCTGCAAAAGACGGCCGCCTGGTACCGCCGGCGGTTCACGCTGCCCATTGTGGGCATTACCGGCAGCGTGGGCAAGACCACCATGAAGGAAATGGCGGCCCAGGCCCTTTCCGCCCGGTACACCGTGCATAAGACCGCCGGCAATCAGAACAGCCAGGTTGGCGTGCCTATCACCGTGTGCGGATTAAAAAAAGAGCACACGGCGGCGGTCATTGAAATGGGCGTCAGCATGCCGGGGGAAATGGCCCGCATCGCGGGGGTGGTAAAGCCCACCTGCGCTGTCATCACCAACATTGGCGTCTCCCACATTGAGTTCATGAAAACCCGGGCGAATATCCTCCGTGAGAAGGCTCACATTGCCGACTATCTCCAAGAGGACGGCATCCTGTTCGTCAACGGCGACGACGACCTGCTGCCCGGCCTGAAAAACACCTGCGGCCACCGGGTGGTGACCTTTGGGCTCTCTCCCTTCTGCGACTGGCAGGCCACCGGCCTGCGGGAAGCCGACAAGGGCACCTTTTTCACCTGCGAGGGCCTTGGGGAGAGGATCAGCGTTTTCGTGCCCGCCGCAGGGGAGCACAATGTGCGCAACGCCCTGGCCGCTATGGCCGTGGCCCGCAGCCTGGGCGTGCCCGCCGAGGACGCCGCCAGGGCCATCGGGGCCTACAAGACCCCCGCCATGCGCCAGCAGATCGAAGACCTGAACGGTGTGACCCTCATCGACGACAGCTACAACGCCAGCCCGGATTCCATGCGCAGCGCCTTAGACGTGCTGGCCTCCCGCCAAACTGCGGGGAAGAAGATCGCCGTGCTGGCCGACATGCTGGAGCTGGGAGAGTACTCCGACGAGGGCCATGTACAGGTGGGCCGCTGGGCAAGGGAAAAAGGTGTAGACGAGCTTCTGGCGGTGGGGCCCCTCGCTAAGGGCATCGCCGCGGGCTACGGCGAAAGGGCCAGGTGGTTCGCCACCAACGGCGAGGCCGCCGCCTGCCTGAAAGAGCTCCTTTCTCCCGGCGACGCCCTGCTGGTCAAGGGCTCCCGCAGCATGCACACGGAAGAGATCATCGCCGCTCTGCGGGAGAAGTAGCCGGCGGAAAAATCGCAAAGAAAAAGCGCTCACTCCGGGTTTCCAGGGTGGGCGCTTTCGATTTTGATTTCGTGCTTTTTTGATTTCGTGCTTTTACTCCGCCAGAGCCCGGTTCAGCCAGGCCTCCGCAATGTCCAGGGCCAGGTAGAGGCCCTCCTTCTCGCTGCTTTTGACGATCTGCTTCCTGGTGCGGATCTCCGGGTCGGTGTACATCAGCTGTACCGTCACCTTGTCGGCCACGTCCAGGTCACCGACCTTTTTCTTCGTCTTGATGTCCATTTTGATCACGTATTTATCTGACATGCTGCCATAATAAATGGTGTCTCCGCTGCGCACCAGGGGTTTCCCCTTATAGGTGGGGAAGCTGGGCTGCTCCGCTTCTTTGGCGGCTTTTTTCTGCTCGCTCAAATAATCACCTGCTTTCTCGTTAGTGGGTGTCATCCCCCGTGGGTCACTCGCCAAGATAGGAACGCACCATGGCCTTCAACAGCTCGTCGCGGTCGATGCGGCGCACCAGGCTGCGGGCGTTGTTGTGGGTGGTGATGTATGTGGGGTCCTCGGAAAGCAGATATCCCACGATCTGGCTGATAGGGTTATATCCCTTCTCCTTCAGCGCGTCGTACACAGTCAGCAGGATGCGCTTCATATCCGCTTCCTTCACCTCGTCCAGAGAAAAGGTGATCGTATTGTTGTTGGAAAGATCCTCCGGCATGTGGAACACCTACCTTTCGTAACTTCCATCATACAGGATATTGGGAAAGATTGCAAGTTTTTTCTTGCGGCGGTTTGATTTTATCCGCGCAGAACGGCCCCGGCGGCGTTCAGCTTTGCCACGATGCCGTCCACCACCGGCTGCACCTCCTCCTTGGAGAGGGTTTTCTCCGGGGAGACAAAGCCAAAGCGCAACGTCAGGCTCTTCCTGCCGTTCTGGGCAAAAGAGTCGATGAGGGACACGCCGGTCAGCAGACTGTCGGGCACGTCGGCCCAGGCGAGTGTCAGATCATCATACTTGACACCGTCCGGTACCAGCAGGGAAAGGTCGATGTCAATGCCGGGGAACTTGGAGGGCTCCCGGTAGACAAGCTCGCTTTCCCGCAAGGCGGCGAAGGCGTCCATATCCAGCTGGGCGCAGACCACAGAGGCCCGGCGGTCCAGATTGGCCAGCACGGCGGGATGCAGGGTGCTTAACCAGCCAAGCTCTTTCCCGCCGCAGGAGACGGAAGCGGTGTTGCGGGGGTGCTGCCAGCCGTGGAAAGGAACACAGGTGTGGAAGGCAAATTCCGCCCGCTTGATGTCAGCCCCCAAGGTTCGCAGGATGCCCAACAGCTTAAAGTACAGCTCCTTCTCGCCCGTCATGCGGCTGTATAGGGCGATGCCAAGCACTTTCTTCTCAGCGCAGTCGCCGTTTTCTTTCAGGCCCTCGCACACCCGGCCGATCTCAAAAATGCCGAACTCCGGGGCGAAGGCCCTGTTTTCCTGCACAAAGGAGAGCAGGGTGGGGCCCATGTTGGTGCGCAGGGTCTCCTGGTTGGGGGACTGGGGGGAGAGGAGCTTCACGTTTTTCTCCACTTCCAGGCCCAGCTCCCGGCACTTTTTGCCGTCGAACCAGATATAGGAGTGAACCTCGTGGAGGCCAAAGCGCTGTACAAGGATATCCTTCGCAAAATTGTCCGCTTTATTTGCGGCGCTCTTCTTGCGGGGGTACAGGGGGCTCAGGGTGGTGGAGATCGTGAAGTTGTCATAGCCGTAAATGCGGGTGATCTCCTCGATGATGTCCGCCTTGATGGTCACGTCCTTGGTGGCCCGCCAGGTGGGCACGTCCACGTGGAATTCCCTGCCGTCGTATTCCGCGCCAAAGCCCAGAGAGCGCAGGGTGTGGAGGATCTGGTCATTTTCGATATCGATGCCGGTGTAGCGATCCACATAGGCCTTGTCAAAGGACAGGGCCACATGGTCGTAATGCTTCACATACACATCCGTCAGTTTGGAGATGATCTGGGCGTCGGGGTCGATATCCAGCAGCAGCTTTACAAACCTGGCGATGGCTGTCGCGGTCATTTCCGAGTCTAACGTCTTTTCGTACCGCATGGAGGCGTCGGTGCGCAGGCCCAGCCGGGCGGAGGCTTTTCTCACGCTGGCCGCGTCAAAATTGGCGGATTCCAGCAGCAGGCTGTCGGTGTCGTCCTCAATTTCAGAGGCCAGGCCGCCCATGATGCCCGCCACGGCCACAGGCTCGCCCTCAGAGCAGATCATCAGGGTATTTTCGTCTATGTGACGCTCCGCGCCGTCCAGCGTCTGGAAGGTGAAGGGGGATTGGAAACGCTTGACCTCGATCCTGTTCACCTTGGCGCAGTCGAAGGCGTGCATGGGCTGGCCCATTTCCAGCATCAGGTAGTTGGTCAGGTCGGCCAGCAGGTTGATGGCCCGGCTGCCGCAATAGTAAAGCCGGATGCGCATGGCAACGGGGCTCACCTTTTTCCGGATGTTCCGCACCTTTAAGCCCGTGTAGCGGTAGCACAGGTCCTTGTCCTGCACATCGATCCGGATGGGTTCCAGCCCATCGAACTGAGAAAGCTCCACCGTCTCCAGGGGCTTTAATTCCCGGCCGGTCAGGGCGGCGAACTCCCGGGCGATGCCGTAGTGGCCCCACAGGTCAGGGCGGTTTGTAAGGGACTTGTTGTCCACCTCAAACACGGTGTCCCGAATGGGGTAGAGCTCCGTCATGTCGATGCCCACCGGGGTGTCCTCCGGCAGCTCCCACAGGCCGGAGTGGTCGTCGGAGACGCCCAGCTCCTTTTCCGAGCAGCACATGCCGTGGGACTCGCACCCGGCGATGGTGGCGCAGGCAATGTCCTGCCCGGCCACCCGGCCGCCCTCCTTCACAAAGGGGACGATGATGCCGGGCCGGGCGTTGGGCGCGCCGCAGACCACGTCGTACACCTTATCCCCGGCGTCCACCTTCAGCAGGTGGAGCTTCTTTGAACCGGGGTGTTCCTCCATGGAAATGATTTTACCGGCCACCACGTCCTTCAGATCCTCCCCCTTGTGGAAGACTTCCTCCACCTCGGCGGTGGAAAGGGTGAAGCGGTGGATCAGGGCTTCCAGGTCGAGCCCGGAAAGATCGACGAAATCGCCGATCCAGTTCATTGAAATCAACATAGCTGTTTCTCCTTATTCATGCTTAAACTGAGAAAGGGCCTTCAGATTGCCGCTGTTCAGGTCGCGGATATCTTTGACGCCGTACTTCATCATGACAAGGCGCGTCAGGCCAAGGCCAAAGGCGAAGCCCGTGTACTCTTCCGGGTCGATGCCGCCCTCGCGGAGCACGTTGGGGTGGATCATGCCGCAGGGGCACAGCTCCAGCCAGCCGGAGTGCTTGCAGGAGGGGCAGCCCTCGCCGCCGCAGATGAGGCAGGAGATATCCAGCTCAAAGCCTGGCTCCACAAAGGGGAAGAAGCCGGGGCGCAGCCGGACGTTGATATCCCGCTCAAAGACCTCGGACAGCATGGTCTTCATAAAATAGATGAGGTTGGAGATGGAGATGTTCCTGTCGATCATCATGCCCTCCATCTGGAAGAAGGTGTTTTCATGGCAGGCGTCGGTGGCCTCGTTCCGAAAGCACCGGCCGGGGAAGATGGCCCGCAGCGGCGCGCCGTATTTTTTCATGATGGCGTTCTGGGCGGCGCTGGTCTGGGTCTTTAGCAGCTGGCCGTTATCGAGATA
>CAZYLJ010000088.1:0-6665 GCA_964648555.1 uncultured Acutalibacter sp. | reverse complement strand
CAGCCGGACGTGACCGTTCGGGTGGAGGTGCGGGAGGCCTGCGCCTATGTCCACCAGGACTCCAGGCCGGGCGCGGGAGGCATTCCCGTGGGCACCGGCGGCAAGGGTCTGGTGCTCATCAGCGGCGGGCTGGACAGCCCCGTGGCCGCCTGGATGATGGCAAAGCGGGGCGTGCAGCTGACTGCCGTACATTTTGCAAGCCCGCCTTACACCAGCGAGCAGGCCCATGACAAGGTGGTAAGGCTTTTAAAAAAGGTCGGCGAGTACGCGGGGCACATCAAAATGGTGACCGTGAACTTCACAAAGCTGCAGGAGGCTATCCGGGACAACTGCCAGGAGGATCTGGGCACCGTCATCCTGCGGCGGTTCATGCTGAAGGCCGCGGAGAGGATCGCCCGGGAGGAGGACTGCTCCGCCCTCATCACCGGGGAGAGCCTGGGCCAGGTTGCCAGCCAGACCATCCAGGCCATCGCCTGCACCGACGCGGCGGTAGATATGCCGGTGTTCCGGCCGCTGATCGGCATGGACAAGTCGGAGATCGTCAAATTCTGCTATCAGATCGGCACCTATGACATCTCCATCGAGCCCTATGAAGACTGCTGCACCATCTTCACCCCGAAGCACCCCCGCACCCGGCCCATCCTTCACTTTGTCGAGGACGCGGAAAAAGCCATCGACGGGGAGGCGCTCTTAAGCGAAGCGCTTCAAAACGTGGAGACAAGACATATTTTGCCGTTTGAAAAAGGAGAAAAGCAATGAACGCTGAGATCATTTCTGTTGGAACGGAGCTGCTTTTGGGCCAGGTGGTCAATACCGACACAGCCATTGTTGCCCAGGAGCTTTCCGCGCTGGGCATCAACCTGCTGTACTCCGCTGTAGTGGGCGACAACCCCCAGCGGCTGCGCCACGCCGTGGAGACCTCTCTCTCCCGCTGCGATCTGCTCATTATGACCGGGGGCCTTGGCCCCACCACCGACGATCTGACCAAGGAGACGGTGGCCCTCTGCGCCGGGAAAAAGCTGGTCCTGCACGAGGAGAGCCTGCGGCGCATCCAAAGCTACTTCAACGAAAAGCACGTCAGCGAGAACCAGGCTAAGCAGGCCTATCTGCCGGAAGGCTGCACCGTCCTGCGCAACGACAACGGCACCGCGCCCGGCTGCGCTTTCCAGGCGGAAAACGGCTGCACGGTCATCATGCTGCCGGGGCCGCCCTCAGAGCTTGCCCCCATGCTGAAAAACCAGGCGGTTCCCTATCTTAAAAAGAGCCAGGAGGCCGTCATCGTCTCCCACAACGTGCACATTTTCGGCCGGGGCGAGGCCCCTGTGGCCCAGCTGATGGACGACAGGATGAACGGCGAGAATCCCACCCTTGCCCCCTACGCAAAGGAGGGCGAGTGCTACCTGCGGGTGACCGCCAAGGCCAAAGATGAAGAGAGCGCCGACAAAATGTGCCGGCCCCTCATCGACGAGATCAGGCGGCGGCTGGGTGATTTCGTCTACAGCGTGGACGTGGAAAGCCTGGAGGAAGTGGTGGTTTCCCTGCTGCGGGAAAAAGGGAAAACTCTCGCCACGGCTGAGTCCTGCACCGGCGGCCTGCTCTCCAAACGGCTGACGGATATTCCTGGCTCCTCAGAGGTGTTCCACATGGGGTGCGTCACCTACGCCAACGAGGCAAAGGAGGCGCTTCTGTACGTGCCTCATGAGATTTTAGAGCGGCACGGGGCCGTCAGCCCGGAGACGGCAAAGGCTATGGCCGAGGGCGTCGTCAAGCGCAGCGGCAGCGACATCGGCGTGGGCATCACCGGCATTGCCGGGCCCGACGGCGGCACCGCCGAAAAGCCCGTGGGCCTCATTTACATCGCTTTGAGCGACGGCCGGGAAACCTGGGTGGTAAAGCGCTCCCCCATTGGCCGCACGAAGAGCCGCCGGTGGCACCGCCACTGCGCCGCCTCTCAGGCGCTGGACATGGTGCGCAGGTATCTTCTCGGCCTGCCGGTGGTGGCACAGTGAATCCGGTCAAAGGACGGCTTGCTCCTACGCCGAGCGGCCTGCTTCATTTGGGCAATTTATTCTGCTCGCTGCTGGCGTGGCTTTCGGCCAAAAGCCAGGGCGGGAGGATCATCCTGCGCATCGAAGACCTGGATGTGGAGCGCACCCGCCCGGAATACACCGCCCAGGCGGAGCGGGATCTGAAGCTGCTGGGTCTCACCTGGGACGAGGGCGGCACGGACGGTGGGCACGAGTATTTTCAAAGCCGTCGGGGAGAGTATTATCAGGAGCTGCTGGAAAAGCTGCAGGGCCAGGGGGCTTCCCTGATCTATCCCTGCTTTTGCAGCCGGGCGGAGCTGCACGCCGCCAGCGCCCCACACGCAAGCGACGGCGATTATATCTACTCCGGCAAGTGCCGCTCCCTGACAGATGAGGAGGCGCGGGCCCTGTCAAAAAAACGGCCCCCGGCCCTGCGGCTGCGTGTGCCGGAGGAGACGGTGCGCTTTACCGACCTGCACTACGGCCCGATCAGTCAAAACCTGGCGACAGAGTGCGGTGACTTCATCCTGCGCCGGTCGGACGGGGTATTCGCCTACCAGCTGGCGGTGGTGGCCGATGACGCCGCTATGGGCGTCACCCAGGTGGTAAGGGGCCGCGACCTGCTTTCCTCCACCCCGCGGCAGATCCTTCTATACCGGCTGCTGGGCTTTCCCGTGCCGGAATTTGCCCACACGCCTCTGCTGCTGGCGGAAAATGGCCGGCGGCTCTCCAAGCGTGATCGGGACGACAGCCTTTCCGGCCTGTTGGACAAGGGCCACACCCCCGAGGAGATCGTGGGGAAGCTTGCCTGGCTGGCCGGTCTGACGGACAGGCCGGAGGCGGCAAGAGCGGAGGAGCTCATCCCCCTGTTTTCCTGGGAAAAGGTGCCAAAGGAGGACATTATCCTGCCGCCCGGGCTGTTTTGATCGTCACCCTTCGCCCTTGACAGGGGAGAGAATTTCTGTATAATGAGGGAAACTGTGAAAAGAGGATCATTTCATGAGCGTAAAACGCATTTTGACCATCCAGGACATCTCCTGCGTGGGCCAGTGCTCCCTGACGGTGGCGCTGCCCATTCTTTCCGCCTGCGGGGTGGAAACGGCGGTGCTGCCCTCGGCGGTGCTCTCCACCCACACCGGCGGCTTTACCGGCTATACCTTTCGGGATCTGACGGAGGACATGCCCGGGATCGAGGCCCACTGGAACCGGGAGGGCATTCGCTTTGACGCGGTGTACACCGGCTACCTTGGCAGCAGCCGTCAAATCGACTACGTGGCCTCCATCATGGATTCCACAAAAAAGGAAAACACTCTGTTTATCGTGGATCCGGCCATGGCCGATAACGGCAAGCTCTATGCCGGCTTTACCCCGGAGTTTGTGGAGGCCATGAAGGCCCTGTGCAAGAAGGCCCATTACCTGCTGCCAAACGTGACGGAGGCCTGCCTGCTGACCGGCACAGAGTATAAGGAGACCTACGACGAGGGGTACATCACCGGCCTGCTGGACGCCTTGCAGCGTGACTTTGGCGGCAGCGTGGCGCTGACCGGCGTGGGATTTGAAGAAGGCAAGACCGGCGTAATGGTGCGCTCTGAAAAGGGCACGGAATATTACCGGCATGAAAGGATCGCCCAGGGGTGCCACGGCACCGGCGACATCTTTGCCTCGGCCTTTACCGGGGCGCTGCTGCGGGGCTTTCCACCCATCGGCGCGGCAAAGCTGGCGGCGGACTACGTGGTGAAGTGCATCAAGGCCACCCAGGGAGACAAGGAACACTGGTACGGCGCGCGGTTCGAGCCCGCTCTGCCCTATCTTGTCAGGGCCATCGGCGAGGGCGCCGCGGAGTAAGCAAAGAAAAATGAGAAAGAGGCTGCGGACAGGCGTCCGGCAGCCTCTCTTCTATTTCAGCAGTATCCTCGTTTCCCCCGGATTCAGGGTAGAAAGCTTCGACCTGATCTTTGGGTGGGAAAGCTCCTCCCGCACCATGTCTCTCAGCACCGTTCCCCGGTTGGAGCCGTGGATCACCCGCAGCTCGTCGACCCCTGTAGGAACATGGTCAAGCCAGTTGAGCAACAGATCCCTGGCGTCCTCCAGATAGACGCCGTGCAGATCGACGATCATCACGTTCCCATCCCGGCGGAACCTCATGATTCCGGGCCCTCCTCCTTCTGCTCGGCAAACAGCGTGCGGCGATTGAAGAACAGGATGCCGAAGCCCAAAAGGAACAGCAGGGCCAGGCTCACCACGCCGATGGAATCCCGGCCGGTCAGCTGGGTGAAGCCCGCCACCAGCATGGGGCCAATGACGGCGGCGAACTTGCCGAAGATATCGAAGAAGCCGAAATATTCGTTAGAGCGGCTGGCGGGAATGAGCTTGCCGAAGTATGAGCGGGAAATGGCCTGGATGCCGCCCTGCACCGTGCCCACCAGGAACGCCATGCACCAGAACAGCACCAGGGAAAGGGTCAGGGCGCCGTTGTCGCCGGGGTGCTGCTCGATGTTAAAGCCCATGAAGAAGCCCACCACGCAGATGAAGAAGTACACGCCCACAGCGAAGCACAGAATGTTGATGGAGCCAACCTTCCCGGCCAGCTTGCCGAACAGGATGGAGAAGGGCACGGCCACCACCTGGGTGACCAGCAGCGCCAGGATCATGCCAACCATGTCAAGGCCCAGCTTGGAGCCGTAAGAGGTAGAGATGGAAATGATGGTGCCCACGCCGTCAATGTAGAAGAAATAGGCCACGATGAACAGCAGAATTTTTTTCTGAGAGAATATTTCCCTGGCAGTCTTCCACAGGTTGGAAAGGGAGGAACGCACCAGGCCCTTCGTTGACTCCACGTAATGCACCTGCTTGACGTTTAACAGGGTGGGAATGCTGAACACCAGCCACCAGACGCTTGTCAGGATGATGACAGCTTTAAAGGCCACGGGGTTATCCTGGCCCATGACCACCAGCAGGACGATGGAGATCAGGAACGGGATGGTGCTGCCGCCGATATAGCCCATGGCGTACCCCCAGGAGGAGACCCGGTCCATGCGCTCCGGAGTGGTCACGTCGGTCAGGAAGCTGTCATAGAACAGGCAGGAGCCGGAGAACCCAATGTGGGACAACACATAGCCCACCAGCAGCAGGCGGTAGTCCGTCACGAAGGCGTTGCTCAGGGTGAAGACCACGCCGATGAGCATAAACGCGGTGAACAGCTTTTTCTTGTGGCCCTTGTGGTCGCCCAAAGCGCCCAGCACCGGGGCCAGCACCGCCACAACAAAGGTGGAGACGGACGTGCCGTAGGACCACAGCACCAGGTTGTCCGCGCCGGCCTTTTGGCAGACGCTGGCGAAATACAGCGGGAAAATGGCCGCCAGAATATTGGTGGCGTACACCGAGTTCGCCCAGTCGTACATGATCCAGCTTTTTTCCGTCCTGGTAAACCTTTTGCTTTTGTCTTTTGTCACAAATACCCCTCCTTCTCCCCCTATCATCGCATACTTTTATAAAATTTACAAGTATATTTGGCAAAATTTGTGAAAAACGCGGTGGCCCCCTCCGCTTTTATACCAGCTCACCCAGACAGTACTCTTCCCGCGCCTCGGTCAGGCGGACAGGCAGCAGCAGGCCGTGAAGGGGTTTTTGCGACGCTGCCCGCACCGGGGTGTAATTGGCGGTATAGCCCTCGTAGACGCCCGGCGCGGCGGCCTGCTCGAACAGCACCTCCTCCACCCTGCCTAACTGGAAAGTGAAAAAGGCCTGACGGCTCTCCTCCGTCATGGCGATCATCCGGCGGCTGCGCTCCGCCTTTACAGCGCCGGGCACCTGGTCGGGCGCGTTATAGGCCCGGGTACCGGGCCGCCGGGAATAGGCAAACACATGCACCTTTGCAAAGCCGATCTCCTTTACAAACTGAAAAGACTCCGCAAACTCCTCCTCGGTCTCCCCGGCAAAGCCCACCATCACATCGGTGGTGATGGCGCAGCCGGGGAACGCCGCCCGCAGGTCATCGACGATCCTTTGATATTCCGCCGGGGCGTAATGGCGGTTCATCCGCCGCAGGGTGGCCTCGCAGCCGCTTTGCAGGGAAAGGTGAAACTGGGGGCACAGCTTTTCCTGGCGGCGCATCCGCTCGATGACCGGGGGTGTCAGCTGCTCCGGCTCCAAAGAGCCCAGCCGCACCCGGCTGATGAGCTCCACCCCGCATGCGGCCTCAATGGCGTCGCACAGGGTTGCGCCGGTATCGTTGCCGTAAGCCGGCAGGTTGATGCCCGTGAGCACCACCTCCCGGTAGCCGTTCTCGGCCAGCTGGGCCACTTCCCGCCCAACGTCCTCCAGGGGCTTGGAGCGCACCCGGCCTCTGGCGTAGGGGATGATGCAGTAGGAGCAGAATCGGTCGCAGCCGTCCTCAATTTTCAAAAAAGCCCTGGTTCTGCCGTGAAATGTGGAGACGGACAGGGGCTCAAATCTTTCCCCCTTCTCGTGTGGGGTGATGAGCACCCTGCGCCGCCCGGTCTTTTGAAATTCCAGAATACTGGGTAAGAGGGCGGCCTTGTCCCGGGTGCCCAAAACGATATCGGCGTCCAGAAAGGCCTCCGCTTCCTCCGGGAAGGCCTGGGGCCAGCAGCCGGTCAGCACGGTGATTGCCCCGGG
>CAZYLJ010000087.1:0-6833 GCA_964648555.1 uncultured Acutalibacter sp. | reverse complement strand
GGGGAAATGGCCGGCGATGAGATCTCATCCCACGGCGATCCGGCCGTTTACCATGACAAGGCAGGGGACGGAGGAGACCTCGAAGCAGGAGCCCTCCATCACAACGATGTCGGCGTCCTTGCCGGGCTCCAGACTGCCCACGCGATCGGAAACGCCGATGTGCTTTGCCGGGTTGATGGTGATGGCCTTCAGGGCGTCGCTTTCGTCCATGCCGGACCTGACAGCCAGCCCCGCGCACAGGGGCAGATAGCTTTCCGGGATGACCGGCGAGTCGGTGATGATGGACACCTGGCACCCGGCTTTGGCCAAAATGCCGGGGGTCTCAAAGGTCTTGTTGCGCAGCTCGAATTTCGTGGCGTGGGTGAGAGAGGGGCCCACCGCCATAGGGTAGGGCTCATTTTTCAGCTGCTCCACGATGAGGTGGCCCTCGGTCACGTGCTCCAGCGTCAGCTTCACGTTAAATTCTTTGGCGATGCGGATGGCCGTGAAAATGTCGTCGGCCCGGTGAGCATGGGCCTTTAACGGCACCTGTCCCTTCAACACGGGGATGAGGCTTTCCAGCTTCATGTCAAAGGCGGGCTTCTTGTCCGGGTCGTCGCCGGCGCGCTCCTTCTTTGCCAGGTACTCCCCCGCCTTGATGAGCTCCTCCCGCAGCTTGGAGGCCGTGGACATGCGGGAGAAGTTGTTCTTGTCCTTGTAGCAGCGCTTGGGGTTCTCGCCGAACGCACACTTCATGGCGGCAAAGGGCTCGACGATCATGTCGTCCACCCGGTCGCCCACCGTCTTGATGACGGCGAACTGCCCGCCCAGCACATTGGCGGAGCCGGGGCCGGTGCATACGGTGGTGACGCCCGCCCGCAGGGCCTCCCCAAAGGTGGGGTCCTGGGGGTAGATGCCGTCGATGGCCCTGAGCTGCGGGGTGAGGATGTCGGTCATCTCGTTGACGTCGTCGCCCTCAAAGCCAATGCCGCTGCCGTCCAGGCCGATGTGGCAGTGGGCCTCCACAAAGCCGGGGTACACGTTCTTGCCGGTCACGTCGATGACCTGGCAGCCCGCGGGGGGTGTTAAGGAAGCGCCCAGCCTGCTGATCTTGCCATCCTCCGTCAGAATGTCGCCCACAAAGGGCATTTCCTCCGCGGCGGTGTAAAGCGTGCCGCCTTTCAACAGGTAGTTCATTCGATCTCCTCGCTTTCTATTATAATAATTATGGGGAAGGGCGTATGTCCTTCCCGTTTCATTTAGTTTACCCCCTCCCAAACGGTCTGTCAACGGCCAAAACGGCCGGATCTTCACTCCACAAAGAAAATGGGGGAGAAGGAGTAGTTTTTTATTCAAAATGACGGAAAATGATCTGAAACTTGCAAAGTTAGAGGCGGCTAATTGCACCGATTTGCGGGTTTTTACCCAAAAACTGAAATTATAGCGGGAGAATTTGTGGGGATTGCGACAAATATGAATTTTATGTTAAAAAGACTTGCAATTCACCTTGACTTTTGCCCCCGCATAGCCTATAATCTTATGCAAGGAAAGCGGGATACGTCTTTCCACCGGCAAAGCGCGTACTTGAGGTTCCCATTCAGCAGAAGCGGGAACGGCGAGTATGCTATTTGTATATGAAAGGTCCTGAATTCACGAAAAGGAGAGAAAGAAAATGAAAACCAAACGCATTTTGGCGCTGATGCTGGCTGTCGCTTTGGTGCTCGCCATGACCATGTCCGGCTGCGGCGGCAACACCACAAGCTCTACCACCAGCACCACCACCACCTCAAGCACCGCCGAAAGCTCAGAGGTCAGTGAGCCTGCCGACGAAGACGTCGGCTATCGCGAGGTAGACGAGGAGGCCTACTGGGACGAGAGCGATGAAATCTATGACAATGTGCTGGGCGAGTTCTGGGAGCTCTACGAGCCCGCCAGCGCGGAGCTGGACGACATCGGGCTGCGCTACACCGAGATGGCCTTAGCCGAGGCAAAGCTCCTCGAGGCGGCCATCCTGTATCCCAACCAGTCCGGCGGCGGCAACTACGCTATGCGCAATTACGCCCCCTATTCCTTCCCCTATGCCACTTCCGGCTCCGACGGCAGCAAGTATTACAAGGCCCTGGTCACCACCGACCATGTAAAGGCTGAGGATTACAACGAGCTGAAGGCCCAGTGGTACGAGCTGAAGGGCACCGGCACCTACACCCAGTATGTGAAGGATTACTTTGCCGAGCACGGCTATACCCTGAAGGACACCTTTACCGATTCCTTCACCAGCGGCCCCGAGACCTGGGACGCGCTGAACTCCTACAAGGCCGTGGACAGCCAGGTGATCATCCAGACCTGCGACGGCCTGGTAGAGCATGACAACGAGGGCACCCTCCAGCCCGCTCTGGCTGAGAGCTGGGAGGTTTCCGACGACGGCCTGACCTACACCTTCCACATCCGCCAGGGTGTGAAGTGGGTGGATCAGCAGGGCCGTGAGATCGGCGAGCTGACCGCGAAGGACTTCGTCTCCGCCATGCAGCACGTGCTGGATTGCTGCGGCGGCCTGGAGTACCTGGTTGACGGCCTGATCGTGAACGCCACCGAGTACATCAACCGCGAGATCACCGACTTCTCCGAGGTCGGCGTAAAGGCTGTTGACGATTACACCCTGGAGTACACCCTGACGAAGAAGGCCCACTACTTCATGGGCATGCTGACCTACGTCATCTTCTATCCCCTGCCCACCGATTACTATGTCAGCCTGGGCGGCCTGTTCGGCGCCGAGTATGACGAGTCTGACAACGGCGCCGGCTCCTATGGCCTCGGCCCTGACAGCATCGCCTACTGCGGGCCCTTCCTGGTCACCAACTTCACCGATAAGAACACGATGGTGTTCGAGGCCAACCCCACCTACTACAACGCTGACAAACAGGAGATCAAGACCCTGACCTGGCTGTATAACGACGGCTCCGATCCCACCAAGGGCTATAACGACTACAAGGCCGGCACTGTGGATTATGTGACGCTTTCCAGCGCCACCCTGGAGACTGCCAAGACCGAGGGACTGTTTGACGATTACGCCATCATCACCGATACGGATACCGGCAGCTATCCCACCTTCTTCAACCTGAACCGCTACGCCTTCGCCAACGCGAACGACGACACCAAGGTCGTGTCCTCTCAGACTCCTGAGGACGCTGCCCGTACCCACTCGGCCATGCAGAACGTGCACTTCCGCCGCGCTCTGGCCACCTCTGTGGACCGTGTCGCCTATAAGACGCAGCAGACCGGCACCGCCGAGACCGCCTCTTTGTCTCTGATGAACAGCTATGTGCCCTGGAACTTTGTCTCGCTGCCCAATGAGGTGACCGTTTCCATCAACGGCACCGAGACCACCTTCCCCGAGGGCACCTGGTATGGCGAGATCATCCAGGCTCAGCTGGACGCCGACGGGGTCCCCATCAAGGCTTACGATCCCGATGCTGACAACGGCAACGGCGCCGGCGCCGGCTACGACGGCTGGTACAATCCCGAATACAGCGCTTCCGAGCTGGCCATTGCCGTTGAAGAGCTGGCCGCCGAGGGCGTCGAGGTCTCCGCTGAGAACCCGATCATGATCGATTACCCCGTGGTTACCAGCAACTCCGCCTACAAGAATCGTGCCGAGGCTCTGCGCCAGTCCGTTGAGGAAGTCACCGGCGGCCTGATCCAGATCTGCATCACCGTGTGCGCCGACTCCACTGAATGGCAGAACACCGGCTACGCCACCCAGAATGGCTATGAGGCCAACTACGACATCTGCGACCTGTCCGGCTGGGGCCCCGACTATGACGACCCCTCCACCTATCTGGATACTCTGTATCCCGAAGGCTCTATGGCCAGGAACTGCGGTATCTATTAAGAGGACCTTTCCCAACTGAAAAACAGGAAGGGAGACCTTCCTGAGATAACATGAACGGCACAGGGGAATGGCAGCTCCATTCCCCTCGTGTCATAATAAGACGGCCTGGCCGTGCTAGCTTTACACGGAAGGCCGCCTGCGAAAGCCCCTTACGGCTCTTTTAGGGGAAGAGGCTTTCGTGGGCGGCCTGAAGGAAAGGAAGATGAGAGGTAAATTATGGGTAAATATGTCGTAAAACGCCTGATACGGGGCCTGCTTTCCGTCGTCGTTGTTGTGGCGGTGGTCATGCTCCTGATTTACTCTCTGCTGGACAGAGACAAGATTTTCGCGGAGGACTCCATATATAATAAGAAGTCGAGCAACGCGAAAACTGTATACAAATATGAGCGGTGGGAGGAGTATGGTTACATAGACTATGTGCCCTTCCAGGACTATGTCAACCAGCTGGCCCGCAACGGCGAAATTGATGAAGAGACCCGCGCCGGCGCGATCACCCTGGGCAGAACCGCCGACAGCGATTCTGAGCTGACCGCCGAATACGTGAAAAAATTCCAGGAATATTACGAGTCTCAGGGGTACACCGTTATCCGCCTTGACGCCAAGATCGGCAAAAAGAATAAAATAACCGCGGGCGGGCAGGCGGCGCTGTTCGCCACCAAGGATGTACCCTTGCCCGTCCGGCTGGTGAAGTATTTTGCCGGCATCTTCCAGGTGGACAACATCAACTACGTGGAGGAAGATATCGAGGACAGGGGCCTGACCTTCACCCTGTACGACCCTGTGGCGGGAGGAAAGTTCTCCCCGGCCATAATGGGCAACGGCACAAAGCATAAATACCTGCTGTATGTGGACGGCAATTTCCCCTATATCCATCAGAACCTGCTGACCATCAATCTGGGCGAGTCCTATTCGGTGAACACCGGCATCGACGTGTTCATCACCATGACCTCCTCCCAGGGCTCTTACGTGAAGAGCACGGTGACCTTCCCCAGCGGCCTGACGGAGGAAAGCGCCGACGACCTGCATACCGCTACCTACCTGGCAAACTCCCGGGTGGATAACGAGATGCTCAACGCCCGCTTTGTGGATGACTACACCAACGTCCTCACCATTAAGAACGGTATGTCCCAGATCGGGTACTCCTTCTCCATCGGCATTATCGCCACGGTGCTGGCTTACTGCCTTGGCCTGCCCTTGGGCGTTTTGATGGCCCGCAAGAAGGACGGCCTCATCGACAAGATCGGCACGGTCTACATCGTGTTCATCATCGCGGTGCCAAGCCTTGCCTACATCTTCCTCTTTAAGGCCATCGGCGGCAGCTTCGGCCTGCCAACCACCTTTATCATGGATCAGTTCACGCCGCTGATGTATGTGCTGCCTGTCATATCTCTGGCTCTGCCTTCCGTCGCGAACCTGATGAAGTGGATGCGCCGGTACATGGTGGATCAGATGAACTCGGACTATGTCAAGTTCGCCCGATCCGGCGGCCTGACGGAGAGAGAGATCTTCTCCAAGCACATCATGAAGAACGCCGCGATCCCCATTATCCACGGCATTCCCGGCAGCGTGCTGGGCGCTATGGTCGGCTCCATTATCACAGAGCGTGTGTATGTGGTGCCCGGCGCCGGCAACCTGCTGACAAAGGCTATCAACGCCTTTGACAACAGTGTTATCGTCGGCGTGACGCTGTTCTACGCGCTGCTGTCCATCGTCTCCATCATTTTGGGCGACGTGCTCATGGCCACAGTAGACCCCCGCATTTCGTTCTCGACAAAAGACAGGTAAGGAGGAGGAGAGAGTATGAAAGATTACAGCAAGGAAATCGAAAAGCTGGGCCTTTCCAACGAGGAGCTCTTCTCCCGTGTAGACCACAGCGATTTGGAATCGGAGAAGATCGCGGCGCCCAAATATTCCTACTGGCATTCCGTGTTCCGGGTCTTCTTCCAAAAGCGGTTCAACATCGTCATTTTGATCCTGTTCGCGGTCATTCTGCTGTTTGCCTATGTCTATCCGATGGTGACGGATTATAACGAGTTCCAGAACCTGATGGACAACACCGCGCAGCACCTGGGCCCTGTTGAGGCCATGCAGCGCTTCGGCTTTAACATTCACTGGATCCTGGGCACGGGCGCTTCCGGCCAATCCACCTTTGACGCCGTGTGGAACGGCGCGCGGATCTCCATTTCCCTGGCTTTGATCTGCGGCGTCATCAACATGGTCATCGGCGTGATCCTGGGCGCGATTTGGGGCTTCTCCAAGCGCTTTGACGTGATTATGACGGAGGTCTACAACGTTGTGGGCAACGTGCCCTATGTGCTGCTCATTTCTGTTCTGGTCATGCTGTTCACCGCCAGCTTCTGGACGATGGTCTTCGCCATGACCGTTACCGGGTGGGTGGGCATCGCCTACTTCATCCGAACCCAGGTGGTCATCATCCGTGACCGGGAGTACAACCTGGCTTCCAAGTGCCTGGGCACTTCCACCCTGAAAATCGCCATGAAGAACATCCTGCCCTTCATGGTCTCCGTCATCGTCATGCAGATCGCCGCGGAGATCCCCTCCTACATTTCCTACGAGGTGTTCCTGGCCTACATCGGCATGGGCCTTTCCGACATGTCCCTTGGCCGGTTGATCTATGAAAACGAGGCCGCCATGACTACGCCCGGCTGGGGCTTTGAGTTCTGGAGCCCTGTGGCGGTTTCCGCCTTCGTCACGGTGGTGCTGTACCTGGTTGGCCAAAACCTGGGCGACGCGTCCGATCCGCGGACGCATATGTAAGGGGGCGGCAGCATGGAAGAGAAAAAAGTATTGCTGTCCGTTAAGGACCTGGATGTGAAGTTCCGTGTCCGTGGCCGCCAGCTGACGGCCATCCGGGGCATCTCCCTGGACATCTACGAAAACGAATCCATCGCCATTGTGGGCGAGTCCGGCTCCGGCAAGTCGGTGTTTACCAAGACCTTTGCCG
>CAZYLJ010000086.1:0-6873 GCA_964648555.1 uncultured Acutalibacter sp. | reverse complement strand
GTTCAGCTGATAGTAGACATAATTTTTTTCCTTTGTTTCATACACCAGCCCTGCCGTTTTCAATTGGGACAGGTGGTAGGAAATTGTGGCCCCGGTCATATTGAAGTGAGAGCCAATCTCCCCAGCCGACAGCCTGCCGCCCTTTAAAAGAAGCAAAATCTCCCGCCGGGCCGGGTCTGAAAGGGCCTTAAAGGTTTCCCCGAAGCTCATGCTATCACCGCCTTGTTTATAATTTAGAAAGCTTTCTAAATAGATTGTAGCAGGTTCCAGCGAAAAATGCAACAGTAATTTAGAAAAAAATCTAAATAGCTTTTTAAACAGGAAGCTTCCCTGAAGGGAATTCCCCCAGTGAAGCTTGCGCTCGATTACACGTCCAACTTCATGTCTCCATCCTTCACCCAATGGAGCTTCCGCACCCCCAGGTCGATAGCCAAGGCGAGCACGGCGGGCAGCACAAAGGAGATGAGGATGAGCCCCACCCAGTCCATGGGGGTGATGGCCGCCTTCGTCCCGGCGGCGAGGTCGCTCACCCAGCCGGAATAGACACCGATCTGGCCCACCAGGCCGCAGGTTCCCATGCCACTGGAAATGGGCGCGCCGTTCATTTGCAGCTTGAACACGCAGGTGGCGATGGGCCCGGTGATGGCCGAGGTCAGCGTGGGGGCGATCCAGATGCGGGGGTTCTTGATGATGTTGGGCACTTGCAGCATGGAGGTGCCGATGCCCTGGGCCACCAGACCGCCCCATTTGTTCTCCCTAAAGCTGATGACCGCGAAGCCCACCATCTGGGCACAGCAGCCCGCCACAGCCGCGCCGCCGGCAAGACCTGTCAGGCCAAAGGCCGCGCAGATAGCCGCGCTGCTGATGGGAAGCGTCAGGGCCATGCCCACCAGCACGGAAACGACGATGCCCATGAAGAAGGGCTGCAGATCCGTTGCCCACATGATGAGGCTGCCCACCGCGTGGGCCGCCGAGCCGATGGCAGGCGCGCACAGGTAGGAAAGCAGCGCCCCGGACAGGATGGTGACGGAGGGCGTTACCAGAATATCGACCTTCGTCTTCTTGCTGACCAGCTTGCCAAGCTCGGCCGCCACAATGGCGATGATGAGCACCGCCAGGGGGCCGCCCTCGCCGCCCAACTGATTGGCTGCCGCACCTACCGCCACCAGGGAAAACAGCACCAGGGGCGGAGCCTTCAAGGCGTAGCCGATGGCCACTGCCATGGCGGGCCCGGCCATGGACTTGGCAAAATCGCCGATGTCCACCAGGAGCTGCACGTTGCACTGGGAACCGATGGTGGAGATGATGGTGCCGATGAGCAGGGAGGCAAACAGGCCCTGGGCCATAGCGCTCATGGCGTCCACGAAGTACAGGCGGGCATAGGACTTCACCGCCTCCCACAGGGTCTTTTTCACTTTTGCATTTTCCAAGATAATTTCCTTTCTAAAGCAAAGCTCAGGTCAAGGGTATAATATGCGGACTGTATCTTGGCTATGTTGCCCGCGGGGCCCATCCGCTTTTCGGGGCGGGAACGCCGCCGGAGGTCTTCCGGCTTTTTCGGTCGTCCCGGCCTTTCCGGCGGTATGCTGCCGCAGGCCGTGTTCTTTACCGTTTTATTTGTGGTACCTTGTACCGTTCAAAATCTGGAAAGCCCGGTAGATCTGCTCGCAAAGCATGACGCGGGCCAGCTGGTGAGGAAACGTCATGGGCGACATGGAGAGCCTTTCTCCCGCCTGCTTGACCTCCTCTGAAAGGCCATGAGAGCTGCCGATGATAAAGCTGGCCGCCCCGGGGTACCGCATGCAGTCAAAAATCTTTTTCGCAAGACCGGGAGAGTCCGTTTCCTTTCCCTCGATGCACAGGGGGAACGCTTTCCCCACCGTCTTTTCCAGGATCGCTTTCCCCTCCTGCTCCAGGGCCCGGGCGATCTCCCCCTGAGAGGGCGACGACGGCAGGTAGGCCTCCGGCAGCTCGACGATCTGGAATTTGCAGAAGGGCCGCAGGCGCTTTTCGTATTCCGCCACGGCGGCGCGCCAATAGGCTTCCTTCAGCTTTCCCACACAGATGAGGTTTACTTCCAGCACAGGTCCTCCTCCTCGGCCGCTAAAAGATAATGACCCGCCCCTGGGTGTTTTCCGGGCTGGCTGTGTCCAGCAGAAAATCCACGTCCGGGGTAAGACCGGCCCTTGTCAGCGCGGCCAGGGAGGTCTCCCGGGCCAGGGCGGGCGTGTTGTTCTCCTGGCTCAGGTGGGCCAGCAGGAAACGCCGGGTGCCGCTTTGATACAGCTCCGGCAGGAAGGAGGCGCAAACATCGTTGGAAAGGTGGCCCCTGTCGGACAGGATGCGTTGCTTCAGGTAAAGAGGGTACCGCCCGGCACGGAGCATCTCCTTGTCGTGATTGGACTCGATGACCACCGTGTCAGCGCCCAAAAGGCTTGCTTTCACCTCGTCGGAAAGATAGCCCAGGTCGGTGGCCAGGGCAAACGTCCGGCCGTCCTCTGTTTCCACCCGGTATCCCCTGGGCTGGGCGCAGTCGTGGGAGGTGGCAAAGGGCCACACCTTCATTCCGGCAAGCTCCATGCCCGTCTCGATGGGGTGAGCTTCCAGGCCATCCAACACGCTGCCCAGGGCGGACAGAGTGCCGGGGGAGGCAAACACCGGCAGACCATACTTCTTGGCAAAGACCCGCAGACCGGCCACGTGGTCGGTGTGCTCGTGAGTGATGAGGATACCCTGGACGGCCAGCGGGTCAATCCCGCAGAGCCTCAGCATATTGTCCATCTGGCGGGCGCTGCGCCCAACATCGATGAGCAGCCCGGCGCTGCGGGAGCCTATGTAATAGCTGTTGCCGGAGCTGCCGGAAAACAGCGGACACAGTCTTGCCATTTCTTTCCCTCTTTCCATAAAATAAGGGAGAGACCCGTCAGGAATCTCTCTCGGTCTGTCCATAAGCTCCGGCTTCTGCCTTTTGGCATGACGGTGAGGGGCTTTGCCAAAACGCTGCCGTGCGCGATCTCCGGTTCCTTCAAGGGAGCTTCATTCCCCTGAAAACCCTTTGTGCAGAAAGCTCACCCAATCTTCTCCATGGTGCCTGTCGGCTTTTTACTGCGATAGATGTCCGCCCCCAGGCCCACCAGCTTCTCCACGATGCTTTCATAGCCCCGCTCGATATACTGGATATCCTCCACCTGGGTGGTGCCCTGGGCGGCCAGGCCCGCAATGACCATGGCTGCGCCGGCCCTCAGGTCGAGGGCACGCACCGGCGCACCCTTCAGGTGATCCACGCCCTCCACGATGGCGATCTTGCCGTCCACCGTGATCTGGGCGCCCATGCGCCGAAGCTCATCCACATATTTGAAACGGTTGCTGTCAAAAACGCTTTCGCTTACCATGCTGGTTCCCCTGGCGATAGACAACAATGTGGTGATCTGGGGCTGCATGTCGGTGGGAAAACCGGGATGGGGCATGGTCTTGATGGTACATTTCTTCAGGGGACGATTGCACACCACATGGACAGTGTCGTCGCCCTCTTCCACGGTAACGCCCATTTCCACCAGCTTGGCAGAGATGGACTCCAAATGCTTTGGGGTCACGTTCTTCACGGTCACATCGCCGCTGGTAGCGGCCGCGGCCACCATATAGGTACCCGCCTCGATCTGATCCGGGATGATGGAATAATTGGCGCCCCGCAGCTTCTGCACGCCGTGTATTTTAATGGTGTCCGTGCCGGCGCCGCGAATGTCGGCGCCCATGGTGTTGAGGAAGTTTGCCAGGTCCACCACGTGGGGCTCTCTGGCGGCATTTTCAATGATGGTCAGGCCCCTGGCCTTGACGGCGGTGAGGATGCTGTTCATGGTAGCGCCCACGCTGACAAGATCCATATAGATGTTGGCCCCCCGCAGGTCGTCAACGGCCTTTACCGTGATCATGCCGTTATCCAGGCTGTAATCGCAGCCCAGGGCCGCAAAGCCCTTCAGGTGCTGGTCGATGGGCCGGACGCCCAGATTGCACCCGCCGGGCAGTGGCGCCACCGCGCTGCGGCAGCGGCCCAGCAGCGCGCCGATGTAATAATAGGAAAAACGGATATTCCTAGCGCAGTCCGCCGTGACGGTATCCGTGTTGATGGGCCGGGGATCCACCTCGATGGTATGGCGGTCAAGATAGGTGACCTTGCCGCCCATCTCCTCCAAAATATAGGTCTGTACCCGAACATCGGAAATGTCCGGCAGATTTTCAATGACGCAGGGGGAGTCCGCCAAAACGGTGGCAGCAATGATCGCTCCGGCGGCGTTTTTTGCCCCGCTGATCTCCACTTCCCCTGTCAGGCGGTTGCCGCCCTTGATGATATATTTATCCAAAATTTACACTTCCTCATGGCCGCATGCCTTCACACAATAGCACGCCGGTTTGAAAGGCATCTTCTAAAGCTTAGTATATGACTGTTGTTTATCATAATACATCGTAAGAGAAATGTCAAGTTCCCGGTTGTTTCTCACTGTAAAAAGAGCAATTTTCTGTGAAATTCCGCTTAACTTTTCTTTTTGGCGGTAATTGGTTTTTCCTCGCCCCGCAGCAGGCGGCCGATGTTGGCCCGATGGCAGAACAGCACCAAGATCCCCACAAAAAGCGTCGCCAGAATGACGATCAAATGGTATTTTAAGGAATAAAGGCCGTGGCCGCGAAAATCTATGACGATCTCGAAAAGGAAGGTGTAAATGGGGTACAGCGCCGCGCAGACAACGGACCCCAGGGAGATGATCTTCTTTGCGAGGAACACGATGAGGAAGGTGGCGATGATAAGCAGGAACACCCGCCAGTCCGTCATCAGGATCATGGCGGAGGAGGTGACGATGCACTTGCCCCCCCTGAAGCCGTAATACAGGGGAAACGCGTGGCCCAGCACGCAGGCCACTCCGGCGGCCAGCCTGCCCAGGTTGATGTAAAAGCCCGAAAAGCCGAACAGGGCCATCACGCCCCAGGCAATGAGGCAGGCAAAGACGCATTTGAGAAAATCCCCCACAAAGGTAAGGGCGGCAGGAGCCTTTCCCACGCTGCGCAGAACGTTGGTCATGCCGGCGTTGCCGCTGCCCTGGGTGCGGATGTCCTCCTTATTTTTGAACAGGCGCGTCAGGATGATTGCCCAGTTGATGCTGCCGAGAAGATATCCCACCACAGCGCAAAGGAGCAAGGGCAAGATCAGATCCGGCGGCAGAAAAGCATGGCTCACCCCTGTTTCCATGGCCGCGCCGAGCTCCAATACACTTTCTCCCATACAAATACCTCCTTTTGGTTGCCGATCTTTGCGTCACTGCTCCTTCTCCTTCCGCTCCCGGCCGATGATGCGCACCGGCGTACCCTCCAGGCCGAAGGTGTCGCGGATGCGGTTTACCAGATACCGCTGGTAGGAGTAGTGGAACAGCTCGTTGTCGTTGACGAAACAGATGAATGTGGGCGGCCTTGTGGAAGCCTGGGTCATGTAGTAAATTTTCAGGCGGCGGCCCTTGTCGGTTGGGGGCTGCACCCGTGCCGTGGCCTGGGCCAGGATGTCGTTTAAAACGCCGGTGGTCACCCGCATGGCGTTGCTTTGGGCGGCCAGCTTGATCGCCTCAAACATCTTATCCAGCCGCTGGCCCGTCTTGGCGGAGATAAACAAAATGGGTGCGTAGGACATGAAGGAGAAATCGCTTTCCAGCTTTTCCCGCATCTCCTGCATGGTCTTGTCGTCCTTCTCCACCGCATCCCATTTGTTGACGCAGATGACGCAGCCCTTGCCCGCCTCGTGGGCGATGCCCGCCACCTTGGAGTCCTGATCGGTAAAGCCCACCTGGGCATCGATGAGAATGACGCACACGTCGGCCCGCTCCACGGCCATTTCCGCCCGCAGGTTGCTGTAGTACTCGATGGCGTCCTCCACTTTGCTCTTGCGGCGCAGACCGGCAGTGTCGATAAAGACAAACCGGCCATGCTCGTTTTCAATGGTGGTGTCGATGGCATCCCGGGTGGTGCCCGCGATGTCGGAAACGATGCAGCGGTTCTCCCCCGCCACCCTGTTCACAAGGGAGGACTTGCCCACGTTTGGCTTGCCGATGACCGCCACCTTGATGGCGTCGCCTGCCTCTTCCTCCTCGTCCTCCGGGGGCAGCAGCTCGCAGACCCGATCCAAAAGGTCGCCGGTGCCGTGGCCGTGGACGGACGATACCATGACGGGGTCTCCCAGACCCAGATTGTAGAACTCGTAAAATTCCGGGGGCGGGTCGCCGACGCTGTCGCATTTATTGACGCAAAGCACCACCGGCACACCGCTCTTCAGGAGGAGGTCGGCCACATCGGCGTCGGTGGCCGTCACGCCGGAGCGCACATCGGTCACAAGGATGACGGCCTCGGCGGAGTCGATGGCGATCTGGGCCTGCTCCCGCATCTGTGCGGGGATCACGTCTTTCGACGCGGGCTCAATGCCGCCGGTATCCACCAGGGAAAATTTTTTCCCGCACCACTCGGCCTCTCCGAACACCCTGTCCCGGGTAACGCCAGGGGTGTCGTCCACGATAGAAATGCGCCGGCCCACGATCTTATTGAACAAGGTGGATTTGCCCACATTGGGCCTGCCCACAATGGCTACGATGGGTTTTGACATGCTATCTCCTCTTTTGCTTTCCGTTTCTCAGTACAGGCTCATCCATGCTCCCAGGCGCCCTCATAGGGATTGTAGCCCGGGGCCTCCGGGGCGGGCAGGCCAAGGATAGCCTTCAAAAGCGCCTCGCCAGTGCCTCCTGTGCGGATGACCGGCACGCCCAACTCAGCTTCCAGCTGCTCCCTTGTCATGTCGTCCAGGAAGATATCCTCCCCGGCCTTCATCATGCTGCCGGAGAGCAG
>CAZYLJ010000085.1:0-6972 GCA_964648555.1 uncultured Acutalibacter sp. | reverse complement strand
CGCCGGACAAGTCCAGCGGTAAGCGGAAACAGGGTATTCATGTGGAGTATGACCTGGTTGGTTTCATTCCCGTGGATGAGTTGATGAAAGCGGGACAGGCGTGACCGAAATCACGCCTGTCCCAGAGAAATGCGGGTTACTGTTTTATGAGCACCGCCCTTAAGCCGGTGGTTCTTTTAAAAATGAGAACGCCGAGAAGCACATTTCTGTACTTCTCGGCTTTTCTTGCCCTCGCAATGCTGTTATTTTGGCCTTTTGTGGTAACTGCCTTTAGACCGTCCAGCACGCGGTTGGCGTTTCTCATTACGCGCCTTTAGGCGCTGCTGGTATTATGCCCTTTTAGGGCTTATCATTCATCCCACGTCCTTTGGGTGTGGGAGATAGCATCAATCCTCGCCTTTTCACTTGATCTCCAAAAGCTTACTGACCGCCTCGATGTTTTCCCGCTCCATATTTTTCAGGCGGGCGGCCTGCTCTTGCAGCTTTTCCCGCTCCGGGATGAGCTTTACCGCTTCGTCAACGGCAGCAATGAGGTTTTCCGCTGTCACGTCGTCCAGATCGATACAGCTGCCCGTTCCCAGATATTTTAAGAAGGAGCCGATCTTCGGATCATAGGAAACGCCCACCAGCGGCACGCCGGAAAGGGAGGAGAGGATAAGCCCATGCAGGCGCATGGACACCACCGCGTCCATATAAGATAACGCGGAAATGAGAAGCTCCGGCTCCGCACCGTCATCGATGATGTGATAGGGGCAGGAAAGGTGGGACGTCACCTGCTGGGCGGCCCGGATGTCGTGAAAGATGTTCAAGGAGAGGAACACCGGCGTCAGGCCGTAGGTGCTGTAGGCGTGTTCGGCGCATTTGGCGATGGCCTCGGCTTTTTTGTCAAAGCCATACCAGGTGCGCAGCATAAAGCACAGATAATGGCCGCCAGGGGTCAGGCCGTGCTTTTTTAAGTAGAATTCTGTGTCCTCTGCCGGGGCCCTTGTCAACGCCAGCGCCGGGTCGGAGCTCAAAATGATTTGCGGCCTTACCACACCGTAGCTTTCCAGCTCCTGCACCGAATCCGGCTCCCGCAGGGTGATGGTGTCCACCGAGCGGTTCAATACCTTGGCCACCAGCTTTACATTTCGCCTGCCGGTAACGGGGCCGATGCCGCAGCCGTACATGTCTACCTTGTTGCCTAAAAGCCTTGCCGCCCACAGGGTGAACAGGTAGTACCACAGGCTGCGGTGGCTGGTGGCATTTTGGATCAGCGTGCCGCCGCCATTGATATACAGTCGGGAGCGCCGCATGGCAAACAGCATTTTCCAGATATTCAGCGTGTATACGGAGTCCACCCGGTAGCGTTTTTTGATGCTCTCCGTGTTTTTTGCCAGTACGGTGATGGGCACGGTCTCGTCCAACCCCCGCACCGATTGCAGGATGGACTTTAAAATGGCGTCGTCGCCGGCATTGCCATAGCCGTAGGCCCCGCAGACCAGCACACCGTCCCGCTTGGGAAAGCGCTTTTTCCGCTCCTCCCGCTTTAAGATGCTCTCGTAAATTTCCAGCTGGTGCTCCACCATCCGATCGATGGAAAACTCCCGTGAGGTCTTTTCGTAGAGCTTTTGGCCCATAGCGTCCCGCAGCCCTCTGTCCTTTGCCAGGATGGCGAGGTATTTTGCCAGCTCCTTTTCATCGCCGGGAGTAAAGATGTAACCGTTTTTACCATCGTCAATGAGCACCGGTACACCGCCAACCCGGGAGGCGATCGTCGCTCGCTTGAGCCTTGCGCCTTCGGTCAAGGCGTAGGGGAAGGTCTCCGAAAGGGAGGTCAGCAGGTTGATGTCGATGGCGTTATAAAAGGAGTTCATATCCTTCACCCACCCGGCAAAGCAGACCCGGTTATCAATGCCCAGGTCCTTGGCAAGCTGCTGAAGCTTTTCCAGGTCCTCGCCGTCGCCCGCCGCGATAAGCTTTAAATTGGGGGCTTCCTTTGCGGCGATCGCCATAGCCCGAAGCAGAGTGGGGTAGTCCTTGACGGGGTTGAGCCTTGCGGCAATGCCCGCCACCACGTCGCCTTCCCGATAATCGAAGCCGATGGAGCGGAAAAACTCCTCCTTGGGCACAAAGGTGATGGGCGTTTTGAAATCGATGCCATTGTAGATGGTATAGATGCGATCTGCCGGAAAATTCCTGTCGATGAGAATATCCGTCATGGGGTCGGACACGCCAATGTAATAGTTTACCCGCCGAAGGGCCACCATGTTTGTGGTGCCGTAAGAAAGCCGGGCTACCGGTCTGCCAAGATAATCCAGGCGGTAGTCGCTGTGAACGGTGGTGACCACCGGCGCGCGCAGATACTTTTTGATGAGATTCCCCATCAAATTGCCCCTGGCGCCGTGGCAGTGGATAATGTCTATCTTTTCTTTGCCGATCAGCTTTTTCAGCTCTCGCAGGCCCACCGCCGGGTTGCCGGATTCGATCACGTCGATGGGGATGCCCATGCCTCGCGCTTCCTCAGAGAACTCTCCCTGCCGGAAGCACACCAGCCTGGCGTCGATGTGCTCGTTCAATTCCCGCAGCAGGTTCAGTACGTGGGTCTTGGCCCCGCCGGTATCCCCGCCGCCGATCAAATGGATGACTTTCATAGCGAATCTCCAAATTTCTCAGTAATAACGCTTCCCATTATAAATGCTTTCTCCCGTCGGGTCAAGGAAGAGGGAACTCCCGGAACCGCTTCAAAAACCACACGTCTCTTACCTGAAACTCCCGGCCGTTCAGCCCTTCCAGAATCCCGGCGTCGGTGGAAAAGTCAAATCGCAGCTTATAGGAATACAGCGCCTGATAGGGGAAGCCGGTCTGCTTGTTCAGGCTGTTTTTGCCGTACTTTCCGTCGCCCGCCAGCGGGTGGCCGATAGACGCAAAGTGTGCCCTGATCTGATGGGTGCGTCCTGTGAGAAGCTCCACCTCCAAAAGGGAAAAATCGCGCCGCTCTTCCAGCACCCGGTACTTTGTCAGGATAGTCTTGCTGCCCTCTTTTGGCGTTTGGGAGATGTACACCCGGTTTTGGGCCTCGTTCTTTTCCAGAAAGCCTTTCAGGGTGCCCTCTTTCTTCTGCAGGGCTCCGCACACCACGCAAAGGTAGAATTTATGCAGTTCACGGTCCTTCACCTTTTGATTCATAACGCGCAGGGCCTCGGCGTTTTTTGCTGCCATGACAATGCCGCCGGTGTTCCTGTCGATGCGGTTGATGAGGGCCGGGGCAAAGGCGTTTTCCTCCTCTGGCCGGTATTCGCCCTTGTCAAAAAGGTAATGATGCACTCTGGCAATCAAAGAATCAAAGTGATAGCTTTCATCCGGGTGAACGATGAGCCCCGGCTGCTTATCAAGAAGCAGGATGTTTTCATCCTCATATAAGATGTGCAGCACCTTCGGTGCTTTGAGAAAATCGTATTGCTTTTCCTCTGTCTGGAAAAAATCCTCCTGCCAATAAAGGCTCAGCACGTCGCCCTCTTCCAGCCTGTCGGAAATTTGGCAGCGCTTGCCGTTGCGTTTTACATCCTTCTGCCGGATGCATTTATACAGCACGGCCTGGGGCAGATTTGGGTACGCCTTGGTGAGGAACTTGTCCACCCGCTGGCCGGCGTCATTCGCTCCGATGGTGACAGTCCTGCGTGGCATGTTCAAGCCTCCTTTTGCGGCCCTTTCCGCCTTGGCAGCCGGAAAAGGAACTTGGGCAGGGACAGCACGATGCCAATGCCCAAAGCGATGGCAATGGCGATCTTAATGGTTTCCAGGCCTTTTGACAGGGCCATTGCGTTGTCGCTCATAAAGAAGTAATAGCCGGTATAGTAGATGCCCGCGCCGGGCACCAGAGGGAAAATGCCGCAGATGAGATAGACCGTCACCGGGGCCTTGTGGGCAAAGGAGAAGATACGGGCAAGCCAGGCCAGCGCCACAGTGGAAAGGAAAGAAGCTGCCACCACGCCGCAGCCGAAATGCATCGAAACGATATAGACCAGCCAGCCGACGCCGCCGGTAATGCCGGTAAGCACATACTCTCTGGGCGGGGTGTGAAAGATGACGGCAAAGGCAACGGTAGCGGCAAAGGCCACCGCAGTCTGGAACAGCCAGTTGAGCAGCAGGGAAAGATCGATCACGGCAGGACACCTCCCAGCAGCGGGGCGGCCAGACGCACTACCACGCCAACACCGACGGCAATGCAGCCGCCCACCAAAAAGGCGTCGATCATGCGGATGGCACCGCTCAAATAATCCCCGTTGAAGAAATCCCGAATAGAGGTGGTCAGCGCCACGCCGGGCACCAGCCGAATGATAGAGCCGATGATGATCTTGTCCAGATTCTGCCCCACGCCCAGCAGCATGAAGACTACGCCCAGCAGCGTGACCAGAGCGCTGGCGGAAAGATTTGTCAGGAATTTGGACAGCTTGCGCTTGCCCGTCCAATAGAGGAAGGGCTCCAGGGCCAGGCCGCAGAGGAAGGCGGCAAGAGAATCCCAGCCGCTGCCGCCAAACAGAAAGCTGAAGGCCGCGCTGCCCAGGGCGCAGGCAAAAATGGCCAGCGGCAGAGGAGAGTAGGGGATTTCCCGCGCATGATCCAACAGGTCGAAGGCCTCCTCTACCGTGTGCTTTCCCTCGACGATCTCCCGGGAAAGCTGGTTTACCGCGCAGATGCGCCCAAAGTGGATGCTGGTGCTGGGCACATGCTTCAGTTCGGTTCGCTTTTCCACGCCGTTTTCCCGTCCATTGGCAAAGATGGCGTTCGTCAGCACATAGACGTTGAACTCCTCCGCGTGATAGGCCTTTGCCACCCGTTCCATGGTCTCCTGTACGCGGGAGATCTCCGCTCCGTTTTCCAATAAGACTTTTCCCATTTGAAAGGACAGCTCCAGAACGCTGGACCTTTCTTTCATTTCAGCCGTTTCGCTCATGCTATAGCCCCTTTGATAGGTTCTTTTGATAGGATAATCGAATAGGGCGAAGATGTCAACATTTCCATAGGAAAAACTTTCGTTTTGCACTGAAAAGCGGGCCATCCTTTCCCATTCACAAACTATTTACATTTTTATCCTTGACTTTTGCCGACCAGGGTGGTACAGTATAATCACAGTTTAGCACTCGACTAAAATGAGTGCTAAACGAAGCAAAGAAAATAGAGAAAGGAAGGCTGTCTCCTATGGAAATGACGCCACGGAAAGAAAAGATACTTTCCTCCGTGGTCCGTGACTTTATCAAAAGCGGCGAACCCGTGGGCTCAAAGGCCATTGCCGATGAGATCGGCGTGTCCTCCGCCACGGTGCGCAATGAGATGGCAGACCTGATCGACCTTGGCCTTTTGGAGCAGCCCCACACCTCCGCCGGCCGCGTGCCTTCTCAGCGGGGTTACCGGGAATATGTGGACCGCCTGATGGTGGTGCCGCCCCTGCGTGAGGAACAGAAGCGCTATTTCGATTCCTTGCTGGCCACCGCTTATGAGCCGGAAAATCTGCTTGCCCGTGCCTGCCGCCTTATGGCCGGCACCGTCCGATGCGCGGCAGTGGCCACCACCCCCAGCGGAACAGCGGCCCAGGTGCGGGCCGTGCAGTTCGTTCAGACCAGCCGCCGCACCGCCATGCTCCTTTTGATGAGCTCCGCCGGGACCATGAAGACCCGGGTGTTCCACTGCGATTTCGACTTGACAGTGGAACTGATGCGGGTACTGTTCCGGGTGTTCAACGAGCACGTCGCCGGACGGGATGTGGCGGATATCACTCCTGGTTTTTTGCAGACGCTGGCCGCTTCTCTTGGCGATATGTACGTGTTGGCGGCCCCGGCGCTGCGGGCGCTTCTCGACGCTGCCCACGAGACTATGGAGACTCAGGTGCTCCTGGGCGGGCAAATGAATCTGCTGATGTACCCGGAGCTTGACCATCGGCGGGTGATAGACCTTTTGGAGCGCCCGGAGGAGATGACGGAGCTTTTAAGGGGAAAGTACGGGAAAGTTACCATACTGATCGGGGGAGAAAGTCAGCGGGCGGAGCTGCAAAATGCCTCGCTGTTCGTTTCCAGATATGGCGTTGGCGGTCAGGACGCCGGCGCGCTGGCCCTTCTGGGGCCCACCAGGATCGATTACGCCAAGCTCACCGCGATCCTGCGGTACCTGTCGGAAGAGGTGGGGCGCATCCTTACCGTCCTTTTGCAGGAAGAGTGAGCGGATATCTACTGAAAGGAAGCGGAAAAATGGAGAATGAGAAGGAGCGTCCGAAAGAGGACGTCCAGGCCGAACCGAAGGCTACTGAACCAGAGGCTATCGAACCGGAAGACACCAAACCTGAGGCTGCTGAAACGGAAGATGCTGAACCGGAAGCTTCGGAGGCTGTAGAGGAAAGCAAAGGTGAGAAAAAGAAGAAAAAGCTTTCCCCGGACAAGGAAAAGCTGCAAAAGCTTCAGGAAGAGTTTGAAGCTCATAAGCAGCAGCATCTGCGGGTGCTGGCGGAATATGATAACTTCCGCAAGCGCACTCAGAACGAAAAGAGCCTCATTTACAACAACGCCGTTTCGGACACCATCCAGGCCATCCTGCCCATCGCGGACAACATCCAGCTGGCCCTCAGCCAGGAAAATGCCTCCGCTGAGGACATGCGCAAGGGTGTGGAGATGATCGAGTCTCAAATCGAGGCGGCTTTGGAAAAGCTTGGCGTCAAGCCTATCGGCGAGGTGGGGGAGGCCTTCGATCCCAATCTGCATAACGCGGTGGCCCACATCGATGACGACAGCCTTGGCGAGAACGTCATCGCCGTCGTTTACCAGAAGGGCTACCTGCTGGGAGACCGGGTGGTCAGGCACGCAATGGTGCAGGTGGCGAATTAGTTAGAAGTCCGTTATTCATTGTTAGAGATACACATTTCAAACTTTTATAAAGGAAGGTAATTATTTATGGCAAAGACAATTGGTATTGACTTGGGCACAACAAACTCCTGCGTGGCCG
>CAZYLJ010000084.1:0-6974 GCA_964648555.1 uncultured Acutalibacter sp. | reverse complement strand
CTGGTGAACACCATCCCCCTGTGGAAGAGCCAGATGGTGCTGGCCCTGGGGCTGGCCCATTCCGCCCAGGCCGTCAAGGCCCAGCGCGAGGTCTCCGACATGACCAACGAGCTGTTAAAGAAGAATGCGGAAAAGCTGAAGATGAGCACCATCGAGACTGCGCGGGAATCCGAGCGGGGCGTGGTGGATATGGAAACGCTGCGCACCACCAACCAGTCCCTCATTCAGACCCTGGACGAGGTGGTCAAGATTCAGGACGAGGGCAGGACCAAGCGCCGCGCCGCCGAGCTGGAAATCGGCAAGCTGGAAGGCGAACTCAAGCAAAAGCTGCTTGATATTCACCAGTAAAAATGGACGGTGCTCCTGCTTTCTGGCCCATACTTGCAGGGGGCTGGCACGCTAAGCGTGAGTGGGGGCGGCCTTGAAATGATTCAGTCCTCCCACCGCGCTGCGCATAGTTCCCTTCCCAAGTAAATGGGGAGGCAAAGACGGTTTTAGCATGGAACAAAGGAGCTCTTTATGAAGAAAAAGTCGAAGAAAAAGGGAACTGTGATCGGTGCGCTGGTCATGACCGGCGTCATTGTGCTGTCCATCCCCCTGGGGGTGAACCGTTCTTTTGCCCGCCTGCGGGAGGATGTGGAGAACGAGTATTATTACGACTCCACCGGTTACGCTTTGTATGCGGGTATTGACGCCCGGATCAGCGCGGCGAAAAACCTGCTGACACTGGCGGAAAAGTATGAGGAGCAGGACGCCGAGCTGGATGTCTATATGGATAATTTGGAGTACATGGTAAAGCAGTGCGAAAACTTATGGTTTGACGACATCGAGGATATCGGCGAGACCGTGAAATACAATTCCCGCATGGGCGAGGAGGCCCAAAAGCTGGCCGATTATCTGGAGACTATGGAGCTTGCGGAAAAGGACAAAAAGTACCCTGGCCAGCTGATGGCCGATATGAACGCCGAGCAGGATAAGCTGGAGCGCAGCAGCTTCAACGACAAGGTGATCGCTTATAACGAAAAGCGGAACAAATTCCCCGCCAGCGTTCTCGCACCCCTTGCCGGCGTGAAGGAGATTGTTCCCTTTGGGGCGGGCTCGGGCCTGGGGGCCGAGGCCTCTCCCGATGAGGGATAACGCCGTGGGAAGACGTTTTCTCAGGCAATTTACGTTTTCTGAAAGGAACCGCTTATGAAAAACCGTTTTCACAAGTTTCTTGCCCTTTGCATGACCGCCCTTCTGGCGGTCACTTTCCTTTCCCTGCCTGCGCTGGCATATCCTTCCAGCCGGGGTGATGGCCAGTATGTGCTGGACAGCGCCGGGGTCTTATCCAGTGAGACGGAAAAGGAGATAGAAAGCAAAAATAAGACCCTGTTCCGGGATTCCGGCGGGGAGATTGTCATTGCCGCTGTGGATTTTCTGGACGGCGAGGACATCGACGACTATGCTTATGATATGTTCAACCTGTGGGGCATCGGCTCTAAAGAGCGGAATAACGGCCTCCTGCTGGTCATGGCTATTGCGGAGGAGGACTATTACTGCATCCCCGGCTACGGCATTGAGGACTATTTCACCGGCAGTCATTTGCAGGATATGCTGGACGAATATGTGGAGCCGGATTTTGCAAAAGGCGATTATGATGCGGCTGCGAAAAAGTTCTTTGCTGCGGCCTATGAAGAATTGAAGGATTACAAATATGACGACGGTTACGGGGACGGCGAGTATAATCAGGGCGGCGCCTACGAAAATTACGATTACGACTATGACGACGATTACGACAGCGGCTTTTCCTCTTTTAGCTTTGTCCAGACTCTCATTTGGTTTGTGGTAAGGATTGTCATTGTCATCGTTGTTGTGGTAGTGATTATCGCCGTGATCCGTGCCATCAGCGGCGGTGGAGGCAGAGGCACCACCGGCGGTGGCGGAGGCGGCTTCTGGCGCGGCATGTTCCTTGGCAATATGCTGGGCAGCAGTCGGCGCAGCCGCTGGTACGGCGCGCCTCCCCCTCCTCCTCCGGGAGGCGGGACCCCCCGCCCGCCCAGAGGAAACAGTGGCTTTGGCGGCCACTCGAGCGGCCAATCCGGCGGCTTCCACAGCGGAGGCGGTGCTTCTCATGGCGGCGGCTTCCACAGCGGCGGCGGTTCCCGCGGAGGGGGCGCAGGGAGAAGATAGGCAGCTTCTCCCCCAAGAGCTGCTAAAGGCCGTTTTGCAGCTGTGTGGAGATGGCAAGATCTTTTGTGGAGAGACACAATGAAAAAATACTTTCTTTTCGATTTGGACGGTACCCTGGCCGACACCGGTGAGGGTATTATGAAAAGCGCCCAGTACGCGCTGGATGATTTTGGGCTCTTGCATGAGCCGGAGGGGAATCTGCGCCGATTTGTGGGCCCACCTCTGGACCAAGCCTTCATGGAATTTTACGGTCTCTCCAGGGAGGACACCTGGAAAGCTGTGGAAAAATACCGGGAACGCTACCGGGAAAAGGGCGTGTTTGAAAGCCCTCTGTACCCCGGCGTGGAAAGCTTGCTGCAAACGCTTTCCCATCAGGTGGGGAAAATGGGCGGCGCGCTGTGCGTTGCCACCTCCAAGCCCATTTTGTTTGCCCGGCAGATTTTGGAAATGCGGAATGTGGCAAACTACTTTTCCGTCATCGTGGGGGCCAACATGGACGGCTCTATGACGGACAAAGCTCAGGTCATTGGGGAAGTCCTTTCCCGGCTGGGAAAGCCCGATAAGGCGGAAGCCGTCATGATCGGCGACAGGCGGCATGACGTTCTCGGCGCAAAGACGGCGGGCATCCAATGTATCGGCGTGGGCTATGGTTACGCTGAGCCAAACGAGCTGGAGACCGCCGGCGCGGATTGGACTGTCCCCTCGGTGGGAAGGCTCAAGGAGCTTTGCTTGCACTTATTGTAGGAGCCATAAAAAAAGACCGGCCTGGCAGAAAAAGCCAGACCGGTTTTCCATATCAAAGCATCATTCCTCCCGCAGGAGCTGATTGTAAATGCTGTCGATCCTGCCACCCTTCAGGTAAACACGGGGCACCCGCTTGGAGATGGCGCAGATGACCTCGTAGTTGATGGTGCCCTCCTTTTCGGCAAGCTCGTCGGCGGTGATCTCCTCTTTCCCGTCTCGGCCAATGAGGGTTACCGTGTCGCCGATTTGGACATTTTCCAGGTGGGAAACGTCCACCATCAGCTGGTCCATGCAGATGCGGCCCAGAATGGGGCACCTGGTGCCGTGCAAAAGCACCTGGGCGCTTGGGCCCTCTTTTGGGGAGAGGGAGCGTGGGTAGCCGTCGGCATAGCCCACAGGCACGGTGGCGATCTTCATTTCATTCGGCGCGGTGAAGCACCGGCCATAGCTGACGGTGGCCCCTGGCTGGATGGTCTTCACGTGGGAGACCACGGACCTCAGAGAGAGCACCGGTGTCAGTTTCGGTTTTGCGCGGATCTCCGCCGAGGGGGGCAGGCCATACAGCACCACGCCCGCCCGCACCATGTCCAGGTGGGAAAGGGGGTAGTCGAACACGGCGGCGGAGTTGGCACAGTGGCGCACTTCAAAATGCACGCCCTCCCGTTCCAGAGATTCGATCATCTCCTTGAAGCAGCCGAACTGCCGCATGGTGAAGGCGTCTCCCTGCGCGCCGCCGTCCGACAGGGCAAAGTGAGTGAAAATGCCCTCCGGCACAAGGCCAGGCAGAGCGCACACCGCCTTTACTTCCTCCACGGCGTCCGCGTCCCGGTCGATATCCTGGAAATAGAAGCCCAGCCGGCTCATGCCCGTGTCGATCTTCACGTGTATCTTTACGGCGACACCGGCGCTTTCTGCGTTTTCAGAAAGGGCCCGGGCGTATTCGGTGGAGTAGACGCACTGGGAGATTTGATTCCTTGCCAGGGCAGCGGCTTCCTCAGCGGGGGTAAAGCCCAGCACCAGAATGGGCCGCTTGATGCCCGCGTGCCGCAGCTGCAAGGCCTCTTCGATATTCGATACGGCGAACCAATCGGCACCCAAAAGCTCGTACTCCCTAGCCATGCGCACCGCGCCGTGGCCGTAGGCGTCCGCCTTGATGACGCAGCAGACCATTGCCCCCGCTCGGGTGGCGGCCTGTACCGCTGCAAAATTTTCTGCGGCGCTGTCAAGGTCGATCTCCGCCCAAGTGCGCCTGAGAATTTCTTTCATAAACAGATCCTCTTACTTAAAGTATTTTACGCCGGACTCGAACAGGAGCTGATCTTTCGCGCCGGGCACGTTTTTGTAGAGGCTTTCGCCTTTGCGTTCAGAGTGGCCCATCTTGCCAAGCACTCTTCCGTCCGGGCTGGTGATGCCCTCAATGGCGCAGACAGAGCCGTTGGGGTTCCAGAGAATGTCGCCGCTGACACCGCCGTCTATATCCACATACTGGGTGGCGATCTGGCCGTTTTCGATGAGGGCGGCCAGATGGGCGTCGTCGGCCACGAACCGGCCCTCGCCGTGGGAAACGGGGATGGCGTGGACGTCACCGGCGTTTACCCCGGCCAGCCAGGGGGACTTTACGCTTGTGACTCGGGTGTACACCATGCGGGAGACGTGGCGGCCCAGGGAATTGAAGGTCAGGGTGGGGTCATCCTCCCTGGGCTCGGTGATTTTGCCATAGGGCACCAGGCCCAGTTTAATGAGCGCCTGGAAGCCGTTACAGATGCCCAGTATCAGGCCGTCCCGTTTTTCCAGCAGGTCTGTCACCGCCTGGGCGATCCTGGCGTTGCGGAAGGTGGTGGCGATAAACTTGCCGCTGCCCTCCGGCTCATCGCCGCCGGAGAAGCCCCCGGGCAGCATGATGATCTGGCTTTCCGCAATGGCCTTTTCCATAGCGGAGATGGTATCCTCAATGTCTTTTTGAGACAGATTCTTTACTACCAGTATTCGGGCCTCGGCCCCGGCTTTCTGAAAGGCCCTGGCGCTGTCGATCTCACAGTTGGTGCCGGGGAAGGCGGGGATGAAGACCTTCGGTTTCGCGACCTTGATGGCCGGGCCGCGGCGCTCAAAGCGCTTTTCCCACAGGGGCACGTCTTTTGTGACCTCCACCGTTTTTGCCTTGCTGGGGAAAATACTTTCCAATGTGCCGTTCCAGGCGTCGATGAGCTCGTCGATGGAAACGCTTTTCCCCTGGAACTCCACCGTGCCGCCCTCCTGAGTGACGCCCAAAATGGCGGCATGGCCCAGGGAAAGGACAGCACCCTCGTTCAGCTCCACCACAAGAGCACCGGCTCTGGGGGCGAACAGTGCTTCCTCCGAAAGGCCCTCCGCAAAGCGAAAGCCCATTTTGTTTCCAAAGCACATTTTCAGCACGCAGGCAGCCGCGCCGCCCTCCCGCACCACACCGGCGGAGAGGATATCCCCCGCCTCCATGTACCTGCGGATGGTCTTGTAGTAGAGCTTCAAGCCGTCCCAATCCGGCGTGCCGTCACGCCGGGTGGGAATAGGCAGCACCGCCACCTGGGAGCCGGCGCGCTTCACGCAGGCGGAGACGGTGGCGCCGGCCTTTGTCATGGCCACGGCAAAGCTGACCAGGGTGGGGGGCACATCCAGCTGTTCAAAGGAGCCGGACATGCTGTCTTTTCCGCCGATGGCCGGCAGGCCCAGATTCAGCTGTGCGGAAAGCGCACCCAATAAGGCGGCGGCGGGCTTTCCCCAGCGGGCGGGATCCTCGTGCAGCCGCTCGAAATACTCCTGAAAGGTGAGCCGGGCCGTCAGGGGGTCGGCCCCCACGGCGGCCAGCTTGGAAAGGCTCTCCACCACGGCATACTCCGCCCCCAGGAAGGGGGAGTACCGGGCAATGCCCGGAATATAGCCGTAGGCCATAGCGGTGGCATCGTCTGTTTCTCCCTCCAGCAGGGGTATTTTCGCCACCATAGCTTCCTCAGGTGTTAATTGATATGCGCCGGCAAAGGGCATCAGCACCGTGGCCGCGCCAATGCTGGAATCAAACCGCTCGGAAAGGCTCTTCTGCCCGCAGACTTCCAGCCGGGCCATATTTGCCTTTAAGGCTTCCGCGCCCTTCTTTCCTTTTAGAGCCTCCGGCACCTCCTCCCGGTAGTTCCGGCCTGCGGGGGCCGCAATCTCCGCCTTTGCAATTTGGGTCACGCCATTGGTGTCCAAAAACGCCCGGGAAAGGTTCACCACCTGGTCGCCCTCCCATTCCATGGTGAGCCTGGGACTTTCCGTCACCAGGGCCACAGCCTGGGCGTCCAGATTTTCCTCGTGGGCGGCGGCCTTGAATGTTTCCACATCCTCCGGGGCCAGCACCACGGCCATGCGCTCCTGGGATTCCGAAATGGCAAGCTCCGTGCCGTCCAGACCCTCGTACTTCTTGGGCACCTGGTTCAAATCAATGGCAAGGCCGGGGGCCAGCTCGCCAATGGCAACGCAGACGCCTCCCGCGCCGAAATCGTTGCAACGCTTGATGAGCCTTGCCACCTCCGCTTTGCGGAACAGACGCTGGAGCTTCCTTTCAGTGGGCGGGTTGCCCTTCTGCACCTCGGCCCCGCAGACCTCCACGGATTTTTCCGTGTGGGCCTTGCTGGAGCCCGTGGCCCCGCCGATGCCGTCACGGCCGGTGGCTCCGCCCAGAAGCACTACCACGTCGCCGGGCACGGGCTCTTCCCGCCGGACGTTTGCCTTGGGAGACGCGCCAATGACCGCGCCGATCTCCATGCGCTTGGCAACATAGCCGGGGTCGTAAAGCTCGGTCACCTGGCCGGTGGCCAGGCCGATCTGATTGCCATAGGAGGAATAGCCTGCCGCCGCCCCGGTGGTGATCTTCCGGCTGGGCAGCTTGCCGTGGAGAGTCTTTTCATAGGGGACGGTGGGGTCGCCGCTGCCGGTGACCCGCATGGCCTGGTACACATAGGCCCGGCCGGAAAGTGGGTCGCGGATGGCGCCGCCCAGGCAGGTGGCCGCCCCGCCGAAGGGCTCGATCTCCGTGGGATGGTTGT
>CAZYLJ010000083.1:0-7240 GCA_964648555.1 uncultured Acutalibacter sp. | reverse complement strand
TAGTTTTGATAAGCTTGCAGTTCCCGGTCACGGTGACTTTCCCGCTGCCCGCCGGAAGGAAAATGCTGTCTCCGGCCTTAAATTCCACCGCATTTTCCGGGCCGGTTATGGTCCCGCTCCCCTGGGTGACAATGAGAGAGGCAAAGGAATCCTCGTTCACATAAAGCTCTACCGCGCTATTGACCTCGACCAGCTCGGTGGTAAAATACTTGCAGGAGGCCAGCTTTTTCAGGCTGCCGCCGGGCACTTTCTCCGCCGGGCCCTGTTTATCCTCCGTGTCCGACGGGGTGAAGCGGGAGACCGCCAGCGCCTTTTCCACGTGGAGCTCCCTTGGCTTGCCGTCCTTGTCCCGGCGGTCGTAATCGTACACCCGGTAGGTGCAGTTGGAGTTCTGCTGGATCTCACAGATGAGAATTCCCGCGCCGATGGCGTGGATGGTGCCGCTTTCGATGAAGAACACGTCGCCCGGGTGCACGTCCACCCGGTTCAGGACCTCCAGCACCGTGTTGTTTTCAATCCTCCACCGAAACTCCTCTTTTGTCACTTCCCGGTTCACGCCAAAGTAGAGGAAGGCGCCGGGCTCGCAATCCATGACGTACCACATTTCTGTCTTGCCGTACTCGCCCTCGTTTTTCAGGGCGTACTCGTCGCTGGGGTGCACCTGGATGGACAGGGGATCCCTGGCGTCGATGAATTTGATGAGCAACGGGAAATTCTCAAATTTCTCACAGTTTTTGCCCAGCACCGACTTTCCTGCCTTTTCAAAATACCGGCTCAGGGTCAGGCCGTGATATTCCCCGCCGTTGATGACGCTTTCCCCGGCGGGGTGGGTGGAAAGCTCCCAGCTTTCGGCCACCTTGTCAAAATCGCATTTTTTTCCGTACACGTCCCGCAGCTTCGTGCCGCCCCAAAGGTAATCCTGAAAGGCAGGGCTCAGCTTTTCGATCTTCATAAATAACCACCCTCCGTCACGACTTCATCGTGCCGCCTCCCTTACAAAGTAGAGAGGCAAAATTTTGATCTATCTAATACTGCGTAAGCGCATTGAGCACCGCCGCGATCAAATTGCCGGCGCTTTCGATACCCCCAACGCCATCCTCCACCACGGCGGCAAAGGCGTAGGGATAATCGTCGGAATCGCAGAAGCCCACCATCCAGCAGTTGGGGCCCTGCCCCCCGCTCACCTCACCGGTGCCGGTCTTGGCGCACACGTCCATCCCCGCCGGGAACATCCAGTCGCCGTAGTAGTCCTCTACATTATTGCGCATCAAATCCTTCAGCTGAGCGGCCTCCACCGAGGTGACAAGCTTTCTGTCCTCCCCGGAGATCCCCCCAAAGAGGTCATTCCCCTCCACAAGCTTTGGCTGGGTGTATTCGCCGCCGTTGGCAATCGCCCCCATCAGCGCCATCATGTGGTAAGGGTTCACCAAAACCGTATACTGCCCCACACCGGCCCAGGCCAGCTCCAGCTCTGTGCAGCCCGACAGGTCAATCTCACTTTCGGCGACGGTGATATTCTCAAAGGAAAGCTCTTTGCCAAAGCCCATTTCCTCCGCTTTTTCCTGTAACGCTGCCGCACCGATGTCCTTTGCCAGCTGGGCGAAATACACGTTGCAGGAATTGCCCATTGCCTCATACATATCCTGGGTGCCGTGGGCGTCGCCGTGCAGGCAGGAAACGGCGCTGTCGCCCACGTACCAGCTGCCCTGGCAGTCGTAGGTGCGGGTGCTCCAGGAATCCGGCCACTTTTCCATAGCTGCCGCCGCCGTGACCAGTTTAAAAATGCTGCCCGGCGTATACAGCCCGGACAGGGTGTTATCCACGTAAACACCCTCGTACTCCTCATTTTCGGCCATGCCCTCCGGCACGTTCATAGGGTCGAAGCCCGGAGCGCTCACCTTGCAGACCACGTCGCCGGTCTTATAATTGTAGACGATCACCCCGCCGTTGTGGCCATTCAAGGCGTTATAGGCGGCGGTGCACACATCCTTGTCCACCGTCAGGGTCACATCCTTGCCCAGGCGGTTCAGAAAGGTGTCCGTGAATCCGGTCAACAGATTAAAGCCCGTCAGCTTCCCCCGCATGGTGTACTCCACGCTGGTGCCAATCATGGAGTTGGGGTCGCCCACCGTGTGCAAAAGCGCACGGCGCTCCGTCTCGCTCTCGCTGTAAAAGCGCTGACCGTCCTGGGTATAGGCCAACAAATTTCCGTCCCTGTCCTTGATGCTGCCAAGCTCGATGGCGGAGGTCTCGGCGTACAGATGGCCGTTATAGGGCTGCATGGCCCACTGGTTGCCGTTTAGGAAAAACTCTACGAGAAAGAAACCCACGCCGCCCAGAAAGGCGAACAGCAGGATATAGAGTACGATGGAGCGCATTCCCACAGTTTTCATGAGTAGATATCCTCCCTTTTCCGACGTCCGCCGCCGGACGTTTTCTCACGGGGCGGCGCCTTTTCACTTCTGCGGGAGGCCCTGCGGGCGCCATAGGTCCGCTCGTCGGAGGCCTTCAAAAACGCCATCATCCCCCATACGGAGATCATACTGGTGCCGCCGGAGCTGATAAAGGGCAGCGTCACGCCGGTAAAGGGCAAAATGTCCGTGGCCCCCAGGGAATTGAGACAGGCCTGGAACAGCAGCATCCCCGCCGCCGCGCAGGAGGCGATGGAAAAGAAGGTGGAGCGGCTGCGGGTCACGTCGCTGCGGGCGTAAAGCACGAACAGCGCCAAAGCAAACAATACGGTAAGGCCCATCAGAAGGCCCTGCTCCTCGCACAAAAGGCCGAACACCAGGTCGCTGTCCGCAAAGCTGATGCTGGGCATACAGCCCTTTCCCAGCCCCACGCCGAACAGTCCGCCGCTGGCGATGTAGGTCAGGTTGTGGGTCTGCTGATAGCCCGCGCCATAGACATCATCCCAGATGTGCCGCCAGAGAGAGAAGCGGTTCAGCACGTGTGGCTTTACCGTCAGGATGAGCATGACGCCAAGGCAGGCTCCCGCCAAAACCAGCGCGATGGTGCGCACGCTGCCGGAACGCATAAAGGCGATGATGAGAAAGCCCATAAAGAAGATGAGGGCCGAGCCGAAATCGTTCATCAGGGCAAGACACCCGCCGCAGGCCCCGGTAAAAATCAAAAATTCCGTGATGTTCTTTTTCGTTTGCAGTCTATCCAGGGTGGAGGTGCCCACAAAGATAAAGGCCACCTTCACAAGCTCTGAGGGCTGAACGCTCAGGGGCCCTAAACGGATCCAGTTCTTCGCGCCGCCAACCTCCGTGCCAATCAGGAGGGTCAGAACCAGGAGACCCACCGCGCCAATGCCGATCCACAGCCGCCACTTTGCCACCCTGTCCATGTCTCCCATGAACCAGATGAGGAACACGAACAGGAACATGCCCAAAAGCAGGGAGAGCATCTGGGTCATGACGCTGGACAGGTCATAGGCCGCCAAAAGGTTGATGCCGATGCCGGAAAGCAGGAAGGCCACCGTCTCCACCTCAAAGCTGACGTGATGGCAGACCCCCATAAAGAGCCCGTACAGCCCCCAGCCCATGCAAAGGACCAGCAAACAGGGGATCATCGCCGGGAAGGAAAACCCGCCACCGGAAAGGGCACATTGCAGGCCCATCAGCAAAACGGCGAGGCTGGCGGTCATCATCAGCCGGAAAGGGGACGCCGCCTCTTTGGAAAAGCCGGTAAAGCTCCTGCGCTTTTTCCGGGGCTCGGCGTCAGAGTTCCACAGGGAAAGGGTGGTGGAGCCCAGGGTGATGATGTCGCCCACATTGACCAGCTTTTTGCCGTCCACCTTCCTGCCATTGACAAAAACGCCGGACTTGGAGCCGGTATCGCAAATGAACCAGCCCTCCTCCCGGCGCATGAGCACCGCGTGGTCCCGGGAGGCGGTGGCGTCCGGCAGGTAGATGTCGCAGCTTTTGCTGCGGCCGATGGAGTTTTCCCAATACAGCACGGGGAACCTGGTGCCGGAGGCCTCGTCCCACAGCATGATGACCGGGTCTCGCTTGCGCTGGCCCTTCCGAAAGGAGGTGTAGCTTCTCCACACGGTGTACGCCGCCAGAAACACGGTCACCATTCTTACCACCAGCAGCACCACCGGCAGCACCCCGGACTGGAGGAAGTTTGAAATCGCTTCCACGTTTCCACCCCCTTGTCAGTCTCTCAGGGGCACGGTCTCCCCTGTGTTTTTCAAAAGATGTTTTCCCGGCAGGAAGCCCCTGACCATAGTCAGAGGGTAGACGCGGGAATATTTTCCCGCCACCGTGCCGGGATTCAGGACAGCGCCGCAGCCGACCTCTACAAAGTCGCCCAACATGGCGCCGAATTTTTTCAAGCCGGTAGGCAGACGCTCTTCCTTCCCGACCCGCACGTCCACCAGGGTTTTGTCCTGCTTTACATTGGAGGTGACAGCCCCGGCCCCCATGTGGGAGCCCCGGCCCAGGATGGAATCTCCCACATAGTTATAGTGGGGCACCTGGACATTGTCGAACAGAATGACGTTTTTCAGCTCTGTGGAGTTGCCCACCACGCAGCGTTGCCCTACCAGGGCACTCCCCCGGATAAAGGCCCCGGGGCGCACCTCGGTCTCCGGGCCGATGATGCACGGCCCGGCAATATAGTTGTTGGGATAGAGAACGGCGGTCTTGTGCACCCACACATCCTCCCCACGCTTTTCATATTCCGACAGGGGCAGGCCTTTGCCAAGCTCTAAAATAAAGTCCCTGAGCTTCGGCAATGCCTGCCAGGGGTATTCCGTATTGAAAAGCAGCGGTCCCGCCGCGGTGTAGCCAAGGTCGTAAAGGGCCTGGGTGCGCAGGTCTTCAAAAGCCATAAAAGCCTCCTTCTAAAAGCGTATCACTGTTTCGTCAATGGTCTCCAGCTGGTTCAGGTCCAACTGCAGCTCCCCCTGATCCGTCTGACGGATATCCAGGGGCACCGTGCGGGCCTCCACATCGTAGGAAATGTTGGAGAGCTCCCGCTTGCAGAAATCCAGCACCTGCTCCACGTAAAGCTCAGATGCGCTCTCCCCGGTCTCGTTGGCGGTCTCCTGGGCGGAATCCTTCATGGCGTCCAGGTCTGTTTCCCGATCCTCAAAATTTGTGATGGAGGCCACCTCCACCTCAAGGTAGTAGCCGCCGTCCACCTTTCGCTCGTCCTTGACGGTGTACTTTGTCAGCGCGAAGGCGTGCTTCATCACCACTTCGATCTCCTGCAGCTGGTCGTCTGTGGGGGAAAGGCCATAGGTGTTGCAGAAACGCACCGCCGCGTTCTGCACAGTAGAGGTGCAGTTCTGCTGGGCATTCTCCAGGCTTGCGCCGGTTATCTTGATAAAATCCTCATGCTCATCGTGATAGCTGCTGTCCAGCAGCGCCCTGATATACCGGGACACATCGTAGTCCACAAAGCCCGGCGTGGGGATGGTGCAGGCCGACAGGCTGAGCAGCAGCGTCAGTATCAGCAAAAGAGCTATCCACTTTTTCAAGCTTTTCATGTGCTCCCCCCTCGGCAAACGGCTTCCCCTTTCTGTTACTCGTTCCTCCCGCAGCACTTTTTATACTTCAACCCGCTGCCGCATGGACAGGGATCGTTCCTTCCCGGCTTCTTCTGTTTTTTCACCGGCTGGCGCTTCACTGTCTGATCCCCGGCGGTGCCGGCGCTGGTCTCTTTCGCCACCTGCTCCCGCTTTGGGGCCTCCGGTGTGCGCAGCCGCACGGTGAGGATCATCTTCGCCGTGTTCTCCCGGATGGCCGCTATCATGGCGTCGAACATGTCGAAGCCCTCCAGGCGGTACTCCACCACCGGATCCTGCTGGGCGTAGGCCCGCAGGCGGATGCCGTCCTGCAGCTGCTCCATTGCGTCGATGTGATCCATCCACTCCTGATCCACGTTACGCAGCAGCACCACGCGTTCCACCTCCCGCATGACGGTGGGGGTGAACTCCTGCTCACGCTTCTCGTAAAGGGCGCGGGCCTTGTCTGTCAGCTCCTTGGCGGCGAACTCCGGCTCCATTTCCTCCAGCTCCGCCCTGGTGTATTTCAGGTCCTCCGGGCCGATGAGCCAGCCCATGTAGTGCTCTCTGAGGCCGTTTACATCCCAATCGTCGTGAGGGGTGTCGGCGGGCAGGTAGGATTTTACGTTCTCGCCGATGGATTCCTCCACCATCTTCCAGACGGCGTCCTTCATGTTCTCGCCGTTTAATACCTGGTCCCGCTGGCCGTAGATGATCTGCCGCTGACTGTTCATGACCTCATCGTATTGCAGCACGTTTTTGCGGATGCCGAAGTTCCGGCTTTCCACCTTGCGCTGGGCGCTTTCAATGGAGCTTGACACCATGCCGGCCTCGATGGGCACGTCGTCTTCGATGTTCAGCCGGTTCATCATCATTTCCAGCCGCTCCCCGCCGAACAGCCGCATCAGGTCGTCCTGCAAAGAGATGTAGAATCGGCTCTTGCCGGGGTCGCCCTGTCTGCCGGAACGGCCCCGCAGCTGGTTGTCAATCCGGCGGGACTCGTGGCGCTCTGTGCCGATGATGTACAGGCCGCCCAGGCGCTTGACCTCCTCGGCCTCCGGTGCGATCTCAGCCTTGTACTTTTGGTTCAGCTCCGCGAAGGTTCTCCTGGCGTTTAAGAGATCCTCGTCCTCAGTGTGGCTGTAGGCGGTGGCCTCCACCAGCTGCTCCTCGGTAAAGCCCATTTTCCGCATCTCCGCCTTGGCCATGAACTCCGCGTTGCCGCCCAGGGAGATGTCGGTGCCGCGGCCCGCCATGTTGGTGGCAATGGTGACCGCACCCTTTCGGCCGGCCTGGGCCACGATCTGGGCCTCTTTTTCGTGATATTTCGCGTTCAATACCTCGTGCTTGACGCCCTGCTGCTTTAACAGCCTGCTCAACCGTTCCGACTTTTCCACAGTCACCGTGCCGACCAGCACGGGCTGGCCCCGCCGGTGGTGCTCTACGATATCGGCAATGACGGCATCCACCTTGGCCTGCTCTGTCTTGTAGACCACATCGGGGCAGTCCTCCCGGATGACGGGCCGGTTGGTGGGGATCTCCACCACGTCCAGCTTGTAAATTTCGGAAAACTCCTGCTCCTCGGTCATGGCAGTGCCCGTCATGCCGGAAAGCTTCCGGTACAGACGGAAATAATTCTGGAAGGTGATGGTGGCAAGCGTCCTGCTTTCCCTGGCGACCTCCACGCCCTCCTTGGCCTCGATGGCCTGGTGGAGGCCC
>CAZYLJ010000082.1:6034-7249 GCA_964648555.1 uncultured Acutalibacter sp. | reverse complement strand
TGGATTTTTCGGCTCTTTACCTGTCGATGGACTTCATTGTCGGGAACAGCAGCACGTCGCGGATGGAGGGGGCGCCGGTCAGGAGCATGACAAGACGGTCGATGCCCATACCCATGCCGCCGGTGGGGGGCATGCCGTATTCCAGGGCTGTGAGGAAGTCCTCGTCCACGCCGCAGGCCTCGTCGTCGCCGGCAGCCTTCAGGGCAGCCTGAGCCTCAAAGCGCTCCCGCTGATCAATGGGATCGTTGAGCTCGGAGAAGGCATTGGCGTACTCGCTGCCGCAGATGAAAAGCTCGAACCGCTGGGTGTACTCCGGGTTCGCAGGATCCTTCTTGGCCAGGGGCGAGATGTCCACCGGGTGGCCGGTGAGGAAGGTGGGCTGGATGAGCTTTTCCTCGCAGCTGGCTTCAAAAAACAGGTTCAGGATGTCGCCCTTCTTGTGGCGCTCCTCGTATTCGATGTGATGCGCATTAGCAAGGGCCCGGGCCTGCTCCAAAGTCTCCACCTGGCTGAAATCCACCCCGGCGTACTTCTTTACGGCTTCCAGCATGGAGATGCGCTCAAAGGGCTTATCCAGGTCAATTTCCACGCCCTCGCGCTCCAGAGTGCCGGTACCCAGCACCTTATGGGCCACGGTGCGGATCATGTCCTCGGTGATGTCCATCATACCGTGGATGTCGGTGTAAGCCTGGTACAGCTCCAGCATGGTGAACTCCGGATTGTGGGTGCGGTCCATGCCCTCGTTGCGGAAATTTCGGCCGATCTCGTACACCCTGTCAAAGCCGCCCACGATGAGCCGCTTCAAATAGAGCTCCAGGGCGATGCGCAGGTACATATCCATGTCCAGCGTATTGTGATGGGTGATGAAGGGCCGGGCGGAAGCGCCGCCCGCCTGGGTGTGGAGCACAGGGGTCTCCACCTCCAGAAAGGCCTTGGCATCCAGATACTCCCGGATGGCGGTGATGATCTTGGAACGCTTGACGAACACGTCTTTCACTTCCGGGTTCACGATCAGGTCCAGATACCGCTGACGGTACCGGGCGTCTGTGTCCTTTAAGCCGTGGTACTTCTCCGGCAGGGGCAGCAAGGACTTTGACAGCAGCACAATGTCCTTGCAGCGGACGCTCATCTCGCCACGCTGGGTGCGGAACACCTGGCCGCAGACGCCGACAATATCGCCGATATCGTACTTTTTAAACTTCTTGTAGACCGCCT
>CAZYLJ010000082.1:0-6024 GCA_964648555.1 uncultured Acutalibacter sp. | reverse complement strand
GAGCTGGATGCGGCCATCACGATCCTGCAGGTCGCAGAAGGAGACCTTGCCCATGCCCCGCTTGGACATGAGGCGGCCCGCCACCTTTACCGGCTTGCCCTCCATAGCGTCAAAATTGTCCTTGATCTGCTGAGAGGTGGAATCCCAATCAAACCTTACCTGCAGGAAAGGGTCCTCCCCCGCCTCCTGCAAAGCGGCCAGCTTCTCCCGCCGGACGCGGAGTATCTCCCTTTGATCCTGCTCTTCCACAGGACCTGTGTTCTTTTCATCCGCCATTTTCCTCATTCCTTTCCTTCCCTTGGCGCGCTTATCGGGAAATGCTCACGATTTTATACTTGGCAATGCCGGCCGGGGTCTCCACATGGACGGTCTTCCCTGCCTTCGCGCCGATGAGCGCCTTGCCCACGGCGGATTCGTCGGATATTTTGCCGTTCCTGGGGTCGGCCTCGTTGGAGCCCACGATCTTAAAATCCCGGGAGGATTTTTTCCCGCCGGGCAGCGTGATGTTCACTTCAACCTTGGAGCCGATTTGGACGGTCTCGCTGTTCAATTCGCTCTCGTCGATGACCTCGGCGTTTTGCAGCATGACCTCCAGATCGGCGATGCGGGCCTCGATAATGGCCTGGTCGTTTTTGGCCTCGTCATATTCGCTGTTTTCCGAAAGGTCGCCGAAGGATAGGGCCGTCTTGATCTTCTCGGCCACTTCCTTCCTGCGCACGCTTTTCAGCTCGGAAAGCTCCTTTTCAAGGGCATCCAGGCCCTCTTTTGTCACAAAATACTTTTTCTCTGCCATGATTCATTCCTTCCTTTCCATATCTTGCCGCGTTGCCCTATATTATAGTAAGAGACGGCTTACTTGTCAATATGACATATCTCAAAAATACTCTATGGGACCGATCAAAAGCAGCTGTTTCACAGAATTTTGCCTGAGCTCTCTCCTCCGGCGCAGGCTGGGAAGAGAAACCGAAACGGATGGGCAAAAGTATTCTTAAAAATACCCCATAGGGTCCATCAGGGAGCCGCAGTAAATGACCTCAAAGTGCAGGTGGGCGCCGAAGGAATACCCGGTATTGCCCACATAGCCGATGACCTGGCCCTGCTCCACAGCGGCGCCCGTCTGGGTATTGAGAAGGCTCATATGGGCGTAGCGGGTCTCGTAGCCGTTGCCGTGATCGATAAAGACGCAGTTGCCGTAGCTGTCGTTCCACCCGGCGTAGGTGACCGTGCCGCCGTCGGAGGCGATGATGGCCTTGCCGTAAACGGCGCTGCCGGAAATGTCCACCCCGCGGTGGCCGCCCTCGCCAAAACAGCAGGTCAGGGTCATGTAGCCCGGCAGGGGCCACAGGAAACGGCCGGTGCCCACGTAGCCTGCTCCGCCAAGATTGGAGGTGCTTGCCCCAACGCTTTCCGCCTGCCGCTTTTTGATCTCTTCCTCCAGGGCCGCGATGGCCTCTTCGTTTTCCGCAATCTGTCCGTCCAATATCTCAGAACCGGCCTGGGCGCCCCACTGGGCGTCTTCGGCCTCATCGGAAAGGCGGCTGGCCTCCTCATACAGGCCGGTAAGCTCCGCGCTCTTTTCGTCCAGCGTTTTCTTTTCCTCTGCCAGTTCTTCCCGCCGGCGGCTGACCTGCTCTGTTTCTGCTTTCACATCCGCAAGCTGGGTATTCAGGCTGCCGATCAGCTCCTGGTCGTGAGAAGTGACCGCCCTGAGCACCATGATCTTTTCCGACAGGTCAAACAGGTCGGTGCTGTCAAAAACGATCTCCAGCGCGGAGGCGTTTCCAGTGATATACAGCGCCCGGATACGGGCTTTCAGCAGCTCCATGCTGCTGTCGATCTCGCTCTGCTTTTCCGCGATGCGATCCTCCCCGTCGGCGATATCCCTATCCAGCCGGTCGAGCTTCTGCCGGAGGATATCAAGCTCCGCCTGAACGGTGCTGATCTGCTCATACAGCGTGTCGCGATAGGCCTTTTTCTGCTCCGCGTCTTCGCGGAGCTCCTCTAACAATTCGTCATTTTTTTCTTTTTGAGTCGCAAGCTCTTCCTGCTTCTGCCGAAGCTCTGTCAGCGTTTGTGCGGAGGCCCCCAGGGCCCCCCAACAGAACAGTACAGCGGAAAGCGCCCCGCACAGCAGGGCCCTCCGGCGCCGTTTCGGCTTAAACAACCGCGTCCTCTCCTTCCTTTTTCAGGTACTTGCTGATGGAGATCACGCCGCCCAGCATGCCGAACAGCATGCCGATGAGAATATAGGCCACATAGATAAAGCCAACATAGGGGTGGATATCCACCACGGTGAGGAACTGCACGATGCCGTACACCACCTGCACCGCCTTATCGTACCCAAAGTAAAGCACCGTTGCCGAAATGGCCCCGGACAAAGCGCCGATGACCCAGCCCTCTACGATAAAGGGCAGGCGCACAAAGCCGTTGGTGGCGCCCACGGATTTCATGATGGCGATCTCCATCCGGCGAGTAAACATGGTGACCTTGACCGTGTTGGAGATGATGAACAGGGAGACCACGCCCAGCACGATGACGATGGCCACGCTGCAATAGCGCACCAGCCTGTCAAGGTCGGTGAGCTTTGCGGCCAGCTCTCGGAAACCTTTGACCTCGTCCACGCCGTCTATCTCCTGGATGGCGGCTACGGTCTCCTCGTATTTGGACAGATCTACCATGGAGATATCGTATTTGTCCGGCAGAGGGTTGTCGTCGCCCTTCAGGCTGTCAAACAGGGCGCTGCTGCCCTCCATCTCCTCGATCATGGTGGAAAGGCCCTCGTCCTTGGGCACAAAGGTGCACTCGCTGATATTGTCGATCTGCCGCAGGTCCTCGCCGACCTTGACGGCCAGCAGAGAGGGCAGATCGGATTTTAAGAACACCGTGACGGAATTGTTGCTTTCTATCTTTTCCATGTTGGCGGAAAGGTTCAGAGACAAAAGGCCGGCCACCCCGGTCAAAAGCAGGCAGGAGATCAGCACCGCGATGGACGCGATGCTCATGGTCCTGTTTTTCCACAGGCTCTTGATGCCTTCCCGGAACAGATATCCCAAGCTGGACAGGCTCATTTCCCCACCTCCTCATGCTCGCCTTCATCGTATTGCTCCTGCTCCCCGGTCTCGTCACCATCATCATAGGGGGCGTAATCGTCATCCTCCGCCACGGCTTCCTCGGCTTCTGTTGGCTGCGCAGCGTTCTCATATTCCGGCGGAGCATAAGTGTCCTGCATGGCGGCGGTGTCAGCCACGATCTCGCCGCTGTGAATCTGGATGATCCTCTTGTGGAAGTGTTTGACAAGGGAATGCTCGTGAGTGACCATCAGCACCGTGGTGCCCCGGCGGTTGATCTCGCTTAACAGATCGACGATCTCAAAGGACAGGGCCGGGTCGATGTTGCCGGTGGGCTCGTCGGCGATGATCATGGACGGGTTGTTCACCAGAGCGCGGGCCAGGCCGACGCGCTGGCGCTCGCCGCCGGAAAGCTCTGTGGGGTAGTGCTTTGCCTTATGCTGCAGGCCCACCAGACTGAGAATGTACGGCACCCGCTTTTTGATGATGCTGGGCCGGGAGCCCACGACGCGCATGGCAAAGGCCACGTTGTCATAGACGGTCATGTGGTCGATCAGGCGGAAATCCTGGAACACCATGCCCATCTTCCTGCGCACATAGGGGATCTTCCCCTTGCGCAGATGGGAGATGTCCATGCCGTCCAGGATGATCTGGCCGGAGTTTGGCCGCTCCTCGCAGGTGATGAGCTTCAAAAAGGTGCTTTTGCCCGCGCCGGAGGAGCCCACGATGAAGACGAACTCGCCCTTCTCCACCCGCAGGTTCACATTGTGCAGCGCTTCTGTGCCATTGTTATACACCTTTGTCACATTGCGAAATTCAATCAAGTCTATCCCTCCAAACAGATGGGCTGTGCCAGCCGCCGCTCGGCCAACTTTTACGCAAACAGCACCCATCGGCATACGCTATTATACCAATGGGTGCAAGTCATTTAATTCCAATATGGAAATAAATTGTAATCATTTTGTAACTATCGAACGCAAAATGCAGGCAAATACAAGAAATATCCACAAGATTTAAATTTTATTGGAGCTGCTCGACAGATATTTCTTTACCATCAAAGCGACCTTAAAGACGATGGCGTCTTCAAATTCACGCAGGTCAAGGCCGGTGATCTTCTTGATCTTTTCCAGCCGGTACACCAGAGTGTTGCGGTGGACGAACAGCTTACGGGAGGTCTCGGAGACGTTCAGGTTATTTTCAAAGAAGCGCTGGATGGTGAACAGCGTCTCGTGATCCAGGGAGTCGATGGAACCTTTGCGGAAGACCTCCTTCAGGAACATCTCGCACAGGGTGGTGGGCAGCTGGTAAATCAGCCGGGCGATGCCAAGGTGGTTGTAGCTGACGATGGGCTTTTCCGTGTCGAAGACCTTGCCGACCTCCAGGGCCACCTGGGCCTCCTTAAAGGAGCGGGCCAGGTCCTTGATGCTGCTGACCACGGTGCCGATGCCCACGGTGCAGTGGGTGTAAAACTCACTGGACAGGGTATCCACGATGGAGCTTGCCAGCTTATTGATGTCCTTTTCGTCGATGTTGGGCTTGATCTCCTTGACGAGGGCGATGTCCGTCTCGTTGATGTTGATGATGAAATCCTTATTCTTGTCCGGGAACAGGTTTTGCAGCACGTCGTAGGCGGAGATATCGTTCTTATCCGTGATCTTGATAAGCATGCACACACGGCTGACCTCGGAATCGAAGTGGAGCTCGTGGCTCTTCAAGTAAATATCGCCAGGCAGGATGTTATCCAGGATGACGTTTTTGATGAAGTTGCCCCGGTCGTACTTTTCATCGTAATACTGTTTGATGCTGCCCAGGGACACTGCCAAAATGCGGACAAACTTCAGAGACTCCGGGTCAAGGCCGGAAACGAATACAGCATATTCCGGGCGGGGCGTGCCGTCCAGTGAAAGGAAAGTGCAGCCCGCCGCCTGGAAGGGCTCTGAGGAGGCCATGGCCTCGGGGGTGACGCTGTCGCAGACCTCGCCGATCTTCCCCAGCTCGCTGCACGCGATAATGACGGAAGATTCGTCGATGACGCCGATGGTGCGGTCGATGGCGTCCTTCATCTGATGGATGATCCCTTGAAACAATCGATTTGACATGACTCTTCCCCTTTCCGTTCGCTTTCTGAAGGAAAGCGCTCTCCTTAAAAAGCGGGCGCGCAAACGCGCCATTTGCACGGGCAATGCCCTTGGATATTACTATTTTACAGAATCGGCGGCGAAATTTCAACCTTTTTTTGAAATTTTGCATGGATGGGGTGGAAATCCCGGATGCGAAAGAAGGCGGCAAAGGGGCTCTTATCCCCCGGCGCATGCAAAAAGGGCGCCGCAGAACGGCGCCCTTTGAATGGCTGGATGCTTTAGTTGAGGAATGTCTTCTCGGTCTCTTTGTCAAACAGATGCATCTTGTTCAGATCGAAGGCGATCTTGGACTTATCGCCGGAGCGGGCGGCGGAGGTGGGCTCCACACGGGCGGTAACGGCGTTGCCTTCGCAGTTCAGGTACAGATAGGTCTCAGCGCCCATCAGCTCGGTAACTTCCACGTCGCAGGTGACGTGAGCGCCGCCGACCTTCTCGATGAACTCGGGCTCGTCATGAACGTCCTCGGGACGGATGCCGAAGACCACTTCTTTGCCAACATAATCGGCAATAGCGGTGCCGGCGGTCTTCTTCTCAGGCAGCTTGATGGTGCATTCGCCGAAGGTGAGGGTGTAGTCGTTGCCGTCCTTGTCCAGCTTGGCGTCGATGAAGTTCATTTGGGGAGAACCCATGAAGCCGGCCACGAACTCGTTGATGGGATAATCGTACAGGTTCTGGGGGGTATCGACCTGCTGAATGAAGCCGTCCTTCATGACCACGATGCGGTCGCCCATGGTCATAGCCTCAGTCTGGTCGTGGGTAACATAGATAAAGGTGGTGCCCAGTCTCTTATGGAGCTTGGCGATCTCGGTTCTCAT
>CAZYLJ010000081.1:0-7516 GCA_964648555.1 uncultured Acutalibacter sp. | reverse complement strand
ACCCAGACGAACAGAGTCAGAGTCTGCTGTGCTACCATTACACAATACCGCTATCGCTGAACAGCAATATTTATTATACCCAAATCGCGGCCAATGTCAAGGAAAAAATGAAAAATTCTCCTTTTTTCTTTGCTGAGGCCGCGCTGCTGCCAGCTCGGCAAACCGCTCTTACTCCGCCCAGCCCCTGCTCTTTTCCACAGCCCGGTGCCATCGGCGGATATCCGCCTTTCGGCGCTCCTCGCTGTAATCGGGGACAAAACGGGCGTCCTCCTTCCAGATGGAAGCAAGCTCCTCCAGGCTGTCCCACACGCCAACGGTCAGACCGGCCATCATGGCGGAGCCAAGGGCGGTGGTCTCCAGGCACTGGGGGCGGCAGACGTCGGCGTTCAAAATATCGGCCTGGTACTGCATGAGGAACCGGCTGCGGGACGCACCGCCGTCCACCCGGAGCTCAGACAGGCACACGCCGGACTCTTTCTCCATAGTCCTGACCAGATCCAGGCTTTCCAGGGCGATGCTTTCCAGCACGGCCCGGCACAGGTGAGCCCGCCTGGTGCCCCTGGTCACGCCCAGCAGAGCGCCCCGGGCGTACATGTCCCAATAGGGTGCGCCAAGGCCGGTAAAGGCGGGCACAAAAGCCACTCCTCCGGCGTCCTCCACGGTTTCGGCCAGCATGTCGGCCTCCTGGGGTGTCTTGATGATCTCCAGCTCGTCCCGCAGCCACTGGATGGCCGACCCGGCGTTGAAGGCGCTGCCCTCCAGAGCGTAGGTGGTTTTGCCGCCCAGCTTCCAGGCAATGGTGGTGAGCAGGCCGTTTTCCGAGTTCACCGGGGCGCTGCCGGTGTTCATCAGCACAAAGCAGCCTGTGCCGTATGTATTTTTGATCATGCCCTTCTCAAAGCAGCATTGGCCGAACAGCGCCGCGTGCTGGTCTCCGGCCATACCGGCAATTGGGATCTCCACCCCGAAAATCTCCGGGCTGCACACGCCCACAATCTCCCCGGACTCCGCCACCCTGGGCAGGGCGCTGCGGGGAATTCCCAGCTCCTTGAGCATGGTCTCGTCCCAGCAGAGCTTGTGGATGTCGAACAGCATGGTGCGGGAGGCGTTGGTCACGTCGGTGACGAAGGACGCGCCGTCCGTTAAAGAGTAGACCAGCCAGGTGTCGATGGTGCCGAAGCGCAGCCTGCCCTTCCGGGCCAGGTCACGGGCGGCGGGCACGTTTTCCAGTATCCACTTCATCTTCGTGCCGGAAAAATAGGGGTCGACGATGAGCCCCGTGGTCTCCCTGATGTACCCCTCCATGCCGGCGGCTTTTAACCGCTCGCACTCGGGGGCGGTGCGGCGGCACTGCCAAACGATGGCGTTGCACACCGGGATGCCCGTCACGGCGTCCCAGGCCACGGTGGTCTCCCGCTGGTTGGTGATGCTGATGGCCGCGATGTCCCCGGCGGTCACGCCCGCCTGGGCCACGGCCTGCCGCATGGCGTACAGGGTGGTCTGCAGGATCTCCACCGCGTTGTGCTCCACATACCCCGGCTGGGGATAGATCTGCTTAAATTCCTTCTGGCCCATGCCCGCCACGCCGCCGAAGCTGTCAAACAGCACGGCCCGGGAGCTTGTGGTGCCCTGGTCGATGGACAGGATGTATTTTCCGATCAGCATATGCATTTACTCCTTTCAGCGATTTTTGAAAATGCCCCGCAGGCTGTCTAAAATTCCCTCTTTGCCCGCGACCTTGATAGACTTGAGCCAGCTGGGCTCTATCTTTTCCAGCACCACCTGGGGGCAGAGGTACTCCGCCGCGGGCCGCTGGGTCTTCAGGCTCTCCATCAGCTCGTTGTAGCCCCGGATGCTGATCTCCTCGCAGTCGGGCCGCAGCGTCCTGTAATCGCCGGGCTTTGTAAATTTGAAGGCGTACAGGAAATCCGCCCACTGCTCGTATTCCGTCAGGTGCACGCAATCATCAGGCACATCCAGCGTCAATAGGAACGACCCGGAGACCTTGCCGCCGGTATTCTGCTTCTTTCCCTTTATCACGCCGAAAATGGGACATTCGCACCGCAGCCCCAGCATATCGATGAGGGCCGAGTATTCCCCCCTCAGCGTCAGGTTTGGCTTGGCCCGGTACACCTCCCCGTTTTTCAGGATGCGCACCACCAGCTTGGATTGATAGGTCTGTATGATCAAAGGATTTCCTCCTCTCCCCCGTCGGGGGCCTTGACGGCCCAGTCGTATAAAAAGGTATCGAACACGCCCTGGTCGTTGGGCTTGATGAGGAACCGCTTTAGCAGCTCGTTCTCGTCAAAGCCGGTGCCGCCGTAAAAGGCGTCCGCCATAGCCCCGGCGATGCAGGCCACCGTGTCCGTGTCGCAGCGGACGCTGAACACGTTGCGGATGCAGCTCTCCCAGTCGTCGGATTCCAGAAAGCAGCGGATGGCCAGGGGCATTGTGCCCTTGGCGGTGACGTCGAACTTGCCCAGAGGGCGGTAGGTGGCCACCGGCCTGTGGACGGTGTAGCCGTAGCGCCAATGAAGATGTGACGCGATCTTCTGCTTGGATTCCCCGTTTCTCGCCAGGAACACCGCGGCGGCGGTAGCCTTGGCGGCCCGAACTCCCTCCGGGTGGTCGTGGGTGCAGATGGAGCTCTTTTCCGCTTCCTCCACCACTTTTTCCAGCGTATCGAAGTGCTCCCCAATGAAGCTGACACGCATGGCGGAACCGTTGCCATAGCTGTTATAGCCCTTTTCCGAGTAGGAGGAAAGCCATTGCAGGAACATGTTCCCGTAGCCCACGTGGACGTACCTCCTGCCGAAAAAGCCGTAGGCCTTGGCGTAGGAAATATCGTTCAGCACGGCGTATTTTGTGGCGACGGTCAGCACCGTGTCGTCCGTATAGCGGCACGTGCCGCCGAACAGCTCCACTGTCCGCCAGTCAAAGCCCTGGGGCCGGGAAAACTCGAACCGTGACCCGGCAATATCGCCCAATATCGCGCCGTACATCGCTCTCACCCCCTGGAAGCTCTGCCCTCTTTTGCTCTATCATCTCTCTCGCCGATAAAACGAAAGCTCTTACAATTTTATTTTAGCATATTCCAGAGGAAAAAGCCACAAAAATGTGAACGGGAGGTCACCTCCCGCCCGGCTTTTCTTTTTTCTTACCCCAGCTTTTCCACGCTCATGTCTCCCGAGGTGGTGGAAAAGCGGAAGCTGGCCTTCCCCGTACCGTACAGGCCCCGGCCGGACTTGCCCACCGCCCCCGTCACGGGGAAATCGGAGAAAAAGCTGCCGGAAACGCTGTTGTAGTCCACATCAAAGCCGTCGCACTCCGGGATGGCCAGCACAAGGCTGCCGGAAACCGCGGAAAGCTCCGCCAGATCCGGGCACCGATCCAGCTCTGCCCGGATGAGGGCCGACACCGAGCTTGCCGTTATCTCCTTTGCCCCGCCCTGGTAGGCGACCGAGCCGGAAACGGTGGAAAGCTCGGTATTTTCCGCGTTCACGCGGTCAAAGCGCATTATGCCGGAGGTGGTGTGCGCCTCCAGCGTGCCGGAGACGGTCACATCCGAAAGCTCGATGGCGCCCGAGGCCGTGGAGACCTCTACCTCCTCCCCGGTAAGGCCGGAAAGCTCAATGGAGCCGGAGGCGGTGGAAAGATCCGTTTCCTCCGCCGTAAAGCCGGAAACGCGGATGTCGCCGGAGGCTGTGGAGCAGCTCAGCTCGCTGAGGGCGGCGGCCACCTCTCTGGGCACCTCCACGGTCACATCCCGGTAGGTGTTCTCAAACAGGCTGAAATTGATGATCTGATCCCGCCACTTAATTTTCAGCGTGTCACCGGAAATGCTCATGGAGAGGCGCTCGTCTTCGGACAGGGGCTGAGAAGAGTGCTCTGTCACCCGGATGACTCTCCCGCTCCCCACCTTTACGTCCACCAGGCCGTTGACCCATTCCACATCCAGCCCGCTGACGCCGATCTCATTGGGGTCCCAGGTGGAGACGTACTCTTCCCCTTCGCCGGCAGGAACGGTTTCCCCTTCCACTCTCTTCAGGGCGAAAATGCCGAAGCCGTCGTTTTTCATTCCGATGACCAGGGTAATGATGAGAAACAGCGCGGCGATGAAACAGGCGGCCAGGGTAAATGCCGCTTTCTTTTTCACTGGTAGCGCGCGCTTTTTCGTGCCGCCCATCTGGGAGTAGTACACCGGCTGGGAGAGGGCGGGCCCGTCCTCCAATCCCTTGAAGAGCTCCTGTACATCGCCGATGCTGTACACTGTCAGCTGGTAGGCGTCCTCCGGGCTCTTGCCCTCTTTCAGCAGGGCGTGGTATTTGTCCAAAAGGCTTCGGGTCAGCTTTATTTTCAATTCATGGGCCCGCCGGGTCCTGGGGGCCTGCTCGAACAGTTTCTCCACATAGGCTTTGATATTATGCTCCATCGTGACACTGCCTTTCTCTTTTCCCCTTATTTTGTTCCGGCCGGATGAGCGTCTCGATGAGCGCCAGGGAATTTTCCCACTCCGCCAGCATATTGTAATAGGTCTTTTCGCCCAGGGGCGTGATGGAATAGTACCTGCGCCGGGCCCCGATGTTCTCATCGCCCCAGTAGGAGGTGATGCAGCCCATCTGCTCTAACCGATGGAAGGCCGTGTACAGGGTGGGCTCCTTCAGTTCATATTCGCCGCCGGTCTTCAGCTCGATGGCCCGGTTGATCTGATAGCCGTAGCTGTCTCCCTGCATCAGCTGCGCAAGAATGATGGCGTCCGTGTGGCCCCGTATCATATCTGATGCGATGGACATGGTATCCCTCCCTCGCCTTTGATAATACTATTATAGTTATAGATACCTCATCTGTCAATGTATATTTCAATTACAACACGGCAGCAGGGCGGGCGCGGAAAGTTATACCGCTAAAACCACATCCAAATTGCGGATTGCCAGAAAGAGGAATTTATAGTATAATGAAATGAAATCGGATTTCACTACCGAAAATTGAGGTGTCAGGGCTATGCTGTATTTTACCATCGTATTTTTTTGTATGGCGGGGCTGTTTCTTTTCCTGCTGGAAAGCCGGTTCCGCCTGTGGACCACCGTCGGCGTTACCGCCGGGGTGTATGTCCTCTCGCTGCTGGGGGCGTTTGCCCTGCGCAGGATGACGGACGACCCCGTGCTGTGTCAGCAGCTGCCCTGCGCGGCGGGCGCCCTCCTCTTCTTTCTCTCCTCCCTGTTCCTCTATGTGAACAACTGGCTGCAAAAGCTTTTCCTTGCCCTGCTCTCCCTGTGCAATTTCACCTTCCTGAGCTTTTTCATCCCGCTGTTCCTGGGGGTGCTGCCCGTGAAGGCCGCCGGGGGCGGAGCCGGGGTACTGTCGGTGCTGCTGTATCTGCTCTTCTCCCTGCTGATGGGCCTGTGCCTGTACCGGCCCTTCCATCATTTCAGCGATCGGGGCCCCTCCGGCTTTTTGACCGGCATGGGCGTGGGGCTCGTGTTCCTGCAGATCCTGTGCCTTGGCAAGCTGGATTTTCTCTTCCGCACCAACATCCCCGCCGCAAGGCTGCTGCTGGCTGTGCTGTTCTACTGCGCCATGATCTTTATGTTCCGCTCCCTGTACCAGGCCGGGCGCTTCCGGGAAAAGGCCGCTGACTCCGCCGCCCAGAGCCGGCTGCTGGCCATGCGGGCCCAGGACTACGATGACCTTTCCGCCGCCGTGCGGGAGGTGCGCGCCACGGAAAAGGCCGGGGAATATGCCCTGGACACGGTCAGCGTCATGCTGGCGGACGGCTGGACGGATAAGATCCCACAATATGTGAACATCGCCAAGGAAAACACCTCTAAAAGCCCCGTCCTCATCCAGTACCACCCGGATCCCCACTTAAACGCAGTCATCGCCGCCAAGGCGGCTTTCGCCCACCAGAACGACATCAGCTTTTCCTGCAACGCGGTCACCGAGGGCGCGCCCATCGGCATGGATGACCTCTGCGTAATTGTTGGGGAGCTGCTGACCCGGGCCTGCCGGGACGCCGCCGCCTATGAGGGAAAACGGAAGGTGCGCTTTACTTCCTTCCCCACGGAGACCTCCCTCCAGCTGGAGGCGGTGTACTCTTTTGCCCAGCCCGCCAGGGAGCGCTTCACCCTGAAGGGGAAAAGGACGAAAGAGCTTTTGGAGTGGATTTTTGACGAATCCCCCAAGGAGGAGGACGACCTGCACGGGCTTGCCAACACCGTGGATATCATCCACCGGGCAAGCGGCAAGCTGACGTATTCCTCCACCGGCCGGGGAGAAGCTATTTTACAGGCCGCCCTGCGGTTTTGAACAGCGCCGTGGCCAAACCTCATGAGAAAGGAATGTTCCTATGGCTCAACATCTGCCTGTCACCCCTGAAATTTTAACAGCCTTCGGTTTCCCCGAGGACGCTCCCACAGAGCTTCTGGCCGGGGGGCACATCAACGACACCTACGCCGTTGACGCCCCGGAGGGCCGCTTTGTTTTGCAGCGCATCAACACCTTTGTTTTCCCCTCACCGGAGCACGTGATGGACAACATCATCGGCGTGACGGAATTCCTGCGGAAAAAGCTCACCGCCCTGGGCAGGGACCCCATGCGGGAGACCATGACCGTGCGCAGGACCGTAAACGGCGCGGGCCTGTATCGCACCGGGGACGGCCAGTGCTGGCGGTGCACGGTGTTCATTGCCGGCGCCACGGCCCACGAGGTTGCCACCGGACCTGAAATGCTGCGGGAGGCCGGCCGGGCCTTCGGCGAGTTTCAAAGCCTGCTTTCCGATTATCCGGCGTCCACGCTGTATGAGATCATCCCGGATTTCCACAACACCCCCGTGCGCTTTGACCAACTTTTGGCCGCGGCCGACAAGGATCCGAAGGACCGCAAACGGGGTGTGAAGGCGGAGCTCGACTTTGCCATGAAGCGCCAGCAGGCCTGCGGCCTCCTGATGGGCCTTTGGCGGGAGCAGAAGCTGCCCCTGCGGGTGACCCACAACGACACGAAGATGAGCAACGTGCTCATCGACGACAAGACAAATAAAGCCCTGTGTGCCATCGACCTTGACACGGTGATGCCGGGCCTGACCTCCTTTGACTTCGGCGATTCTATCCGGGCGGGGGCCTCCACCGCCGCAGAGGACGAGGCCGACCTGTCCAGGGTGTATTTCGATCCGGGCCGGTTTGAATCCTATACCCAGGGCTTTCTTTCCGCGGCGGGCAAGGCCCTGACGGAAACCGAGCTTGCAACCCTGCCGGACGGCGCCATTTGGATGACCTTTGAGGTGGGCATCCGCTTTCTGGCGGACTACCTGAACGGCGATGTGTACTTCCGCACCGACTACCCGGAGCACAACCTTATCCGGGCCAGAAACCAGTTCAAGCTGGTGACCGACATGGAGGCCTGCCGGGCCGAGATGGATGAGATCGTAAAGAAAAATCATTAAGTGAAAAGCAGGAGCCTTCCCTACTTCCCTGCTTGGTCTAAAGGAAGTATTTTATGTAAGAGGTGGTGCAGTCCTGAA
>CAZYLJ010000080.1:0-7561 GCA_964648555.1 uncultured Acutalibacter sp. | reverse complement strand
TTCGCACCCGCAGCAGCAGTTACAGCCACCGCCGCAGCAGGTCTTGCCGCTCTTTTTGTCCCTCCACAGCTTGCGGACGGCGAAGAACAGCCCGGCGGCGACCAAGAAGCATATCACAACAGTGGAAATCAGTTCAGGCATAGCGCCCTCCTTTTCTCAAACGAACAGTAGCCCGATGTGGTACACAGCAAACGTGACGAGCCACGCCACACCGATCTGGAACACCGCTACAAGCCCCGTCCAGGCCCAGCTGTCGGATTCCTTTTTTATCGTGGCCAGTGTGGCCGCGCAGGGCACGTACAGCAGGGAGAAGGTCATCAGGCAGTAGGCGTTTAAGGGTCCAAAGCCAATGCCGCCCAGAACGTTGAGCATGGAGGTCATGCCCGCCGCCGAGTTGATATTGGAAACACCAAAAAGCACCGCGCAGCTGGACACCACCACTTCCTTGGCGGAAATTCCGGCGATCAGTGCCACCACGATCTGCCAGAAGCCCAGGCCGATGGGGGAGAAGAAGGGGACGATCCACCGGCCGATTATGGAGCCGAAGGTCTCGCTCATATCCTCCGTCAGGCCGGAGGGGCCGAAGTTTAAGAGGAACCACATGATGATGGACGCGATAAAGATGATGGTCCCCGCTTTCGTCAGGTAATCCTTGACCTTTTCCCAGACGTAGACGCCAATGGTCCTGGCACTGGGCGCCTTGTACTCCGGAAGCTCGATGAGCAGGGAATTCTCCTGCGCTTTCTTCCTGTCAAAAAGGTGCAGGATAAAGGCGCACAGCACCGCCACTACCAGCCCCAACAGGTACATGGAGTAAGCCGCCGACATTTTGTGTTCCGGGAAGAACAGGCTGGAAAACAGCACGTAGATGGGCAGCCGGGCGCTGCACGACATAAACGGTGTGATAAGCATCGTCTTGTAGCGGTCCCGCTTGTTTTCCAGAGAGCGGGAGGCCATAATGGCGGGCACTGTACAGCCAAAGCCCAGGATCATGGGGATGAAGGAGCGGCCGGAGAGCCCCAGTTTTCCCATGATGCTGTCCATCACGTAGGCCACCCTTGCCATGTAGCCGCTGTCCTCTAAAAAGGCCAGAGCCAGGAACAGGATGAAGATGTTGGGCAGGAAGGTCAGAATACCGCCCACGCCGGCGATGATGCCGTCCACCAAAAGCGAGGTCACGGTCGGAGACACGTGCAAGGCGTTCAGGCCCGAAAGCACCGCCCCGGAGAAGACGTCCAGCCCGGCTTCAAAATAGCCCTTCAGCCAGTCGCCCACCGTAAAGGTCAGGAAGAATACCAGCGCCATGATGAGCAGGAAGATGGGCAGGCCCAGCCATCTGTTGGTGAGAAGGTCGTCCGCCTTGTCGGTGATGGCGGCCTTTTTCTCTTTGTTCACCAATACCTCGTCGATGATCTCGTCGATGAAGTCGTATTTCTGATTGATGATACTTTTTTCGCAGCTTTCCGACAGGGCCTCCGGGCAATCTACAGGGAATCGATCCGTGATCTCCTTGTCGCCCTCCAAAAGCTTGATAGCGTGCCAGCGGTAGTTTGTCAGCTCCGGATATTTTTCCTGCAGCAGGGGGATGAGCATGTCGATCTTGTCCTCGATCTCGTCGCTGTACACCATTGCGTATTCCGCGTGATGATGGTGCCGGTGATTTGTCTGCTGGGTGTGATGGTGCTCCAACGGCACCTCCGCCTGCTTATCCTGGTGGTGGGCGGCGGCGTGCATCAAAATATCCAGGCCTGTCTTGCGCCGGGCCGAGACCGGGATGACCGGAATGCCCAGCATTTCCGGCAGCCGGTGCAGGTCGATCTCCATGCCCCGCTTTTCCACGATGTCCATCATGTTCAGCGCCAGAATGACCGGCTTGCCCAGCTCGATCAGCTGCAGGGTGAGATACAGGTTCCGCTCCAGGGAGGAAGCGTCCGCCACATCGATGATGACATCGATGTCGTCGCTTAAAATGAACTGCCTTGTCACCTGCTCCTCCATAGTGTAAGAGGTCAGGCTGTAGGTGCCGGGCAGATCCACCAGCCGGTATTCGTGGTTGTGAAAGCGGAAGCTGCCCTCCTTCTTTTCCACAGTGACGCCGGGCCAGTTAGCCACCTTCAAATTTGCGCCGGTATAGGCGTTGAACAGCGTCGTCTTGCCGCAGTTGGGGTTTCCTACAAACCCGATGGAAAGCTCATGTGCCAAGGGGAACGCCCCCTTCCTCCACATCGATGTGGGTGGCAATGCCGTACCCCAGGGCAAAGCGTGTGCCCCGCACGGTGACGATCATGGCGCCACGGCGCTTTTTCCGCAGCACTGCCACCTGAGAGCCCTCGATGAGCCCCAGCGCTTCCAGCCGCCGCTCCAAGTTGACCGGCAGCTCCAGCGCGCGGACACGGTAGCACATGCCCGCGTTCCCTTGCTGCAATGTCATACTATTTTCCCCTTCCTCGTACTTCCATAAAGGTATCGCAGCCCTATATAAATGTCAAGGCCTTTCTTTAGATTTCTTGCAATTCCCGGCCAATTTGACATTATCCTTCCGGTATGGTAAAATGACAAAAAATTACAAACTCTTCACCCTGCTTCATTTGGAGGGATCAATATGAAAAGGAATGTGAAAAAAAGGCTGATCTCCACGATCTGCTGTGCGCTGGCGTTGTGGATGGCCATGACCGTCCCGGTCACCGCGGTGGCCGATGATATTTCCGATGCCCAGGCAAGGCAGGAGGCCCTCCGCAAAGAAAACGAGGAGCTGGAGGCCACCCTGGACGCCCTGCGGGAGGACGAGGCCAAGGCCCGGGAATACCAGACCGCCCTTGCTGATAAGATCAGCGTGACGGAGCAGAAGATCGACGCCGCCAGAGACGCTATCGCCGCAATGGACAAGGGCATCTCCGCCCTGGAAGCCAAGCTGGAAGCCTCCCGGCAGGAATACCAGGACACCATCGACCTGTTTGCCGAGCGCATCACAGCCCTCTACAAGTCCGGCAATATCAGCACTTTGGAGATACTGCTGGATTCCAGCAGCCTTTCCGATTTCATCATGCGGCAGGAGATGCTTTCCGCCGTGGCCCGCCACGACCAGCAGCTGATGGAGAAGATCGAGGAATACCTCAATAAGACCCAGGCCGACAGGGAAGAGCTCTCCGACCTTCGGGCCCAGGAGGCGGAGACCAAGAAGGAGCAAGAAGCCGCCTTTGACGAGCTGGAGGGCCTCTATGAGGAAAATGCCGCCCTGCTTTCTCAGCTGGAGGCAGACGAGTATAACGCCCAGGCGCAGATCGCCGCCAATGAGGAGGAGGACGCCGCCCTGGAGGAGCAGGTACAGGAGCTCATCCGCAAAAAGAATGAGGAAGAGGAGCTGCTCCGCCAGCAGGCCCAAAACAACGGCAGCATCTCTGTGCCCACCGCTCCCGGCATCGACGGCTTCTCGCCCTGCTGGCCCCTGCCCGGCTACGGTGTGGGCAGCATCACCGGCCATTTTGGCGATATCTACGACAACGGCCCTCACAACGGCCTTGATATCGGCGCCAATTATGGTTCGCCCATTGTGGCCGCCGAGTCCGGCCAGGTGCTCTCCGCCGAGTACCACTGGTCCTGGGGCAACAACGTGCTTATCTGGCACAACGGCACCTTCTCCACCCGTTATGCCCATATGAGCTCTATGGCCGTATCCGCCGGGCAGTATGTGGAAAAAGGCGATGTGATCGGTTACGTGGGCTCCACCGGCTATGCCTTTGGAAACCACCTGCACTTTGAGGTGTACTATAACGGCGTCCGCGTCGACCCCGACCCCTATCTGGGCATATGAGGTGCGTTTATGATTGACCTGCATCTCCACCTGGATGGTTCCCTTTCCCCAAGGCTCGTGATGGAGCTGGCAAAGGAGCAGGCTCTTGCTTTCCCCGCCAAAACAGAAGAGCAGGCCAGGGCGCTGCTTTCCGCCCCGGAGAGCTGTCAAAGCCTCAACGAGTACCTTTCCCGCTTCGATTGGCCGATGAAGGTTCTGCAAAGTGCCGACGCTCTCACGCGTGCCGCCGCCGATCTGGCGGCAAGGCTGAAAGAGCAGGGCCTGCTTTACGTTGAGGTACGCTTCGCGCCCCAGCTGCATACCCAGCGGGGGCTTTCCCAGGCCCAGGCGGTGGAAGCCGTTCTTGCCGGCCTTCGCACGGTGGAGCTCCCCTCACAGCTCATACTATGCTGTATGCGGGGGAAAGAAGAAGAGGCCAACCTGGAAACGCTGCGCGTCTGCGCCCGCTTTTTGGGTGACGGCGTCTGCGCCGCCGACCTTGCCGGGGCCGAGGCGCTTTATCCCACGTCCCTGTATCAAGGGCTGTTCCAAAGGGCCACAGAGCTTCATGTGCCCTTTACTCTCCACTCAGGGGAGGCCGATGGCCCCCAAAGCGTTTGGGCGGCCCTTTCCTTTGGCGCTGCTCGAATCGGCCATGGGGTGCGGTGCACACAGGACAGCGGCTTGATACGGGAGCTTGCCGCCCGCCAAATCCCCCTTGAGCTCTGCTACACCAGCAACCTGCAGACAAAGGCCGTCAGCGGCCCGGCGGCGTTCCCTCTGCGAAAGCTGCTGCAAGCGGGGGTGCGCGCCACGATTAACACAGATAACATGACGGTTTCCGGCACCACCCTGAGGCAGGAATGGAAAAAGCTTTCCCCGACCCCGGAGGAGGAAGCGGCGCTGCTGAAAAACAGCGTAGATGCCGCCTTCCTGCCGCCGGAGAAAAAGCGGGCCCTCCGGGAAAGGGTGCTGCAAGGGCTTGCGAAGGAAGCGTAAGCCCGGTTTCAGGTACAGCAAAAGCCCCCTTGCGTAAGGGGGCTTTCTCCGCGCAGTATTGATAAAGAAATTGTGCAATATCGAGCGGCTTACCTTCGGTAATCGCCCGGCTTGGGAACGAATAGCCGGAGGGGCACCTCTTAATTAGTCGAGGACCATCAGGTCGCGGATGTACTTGATGGTGTACTTTAGGCCCTTCTCGCCCTTCTCGTTGCGCCATGTGGCGGAGTGGGGCTCGATGGCCAGGTAGCCGTCGTAACCGTGCTTATACAGCGCCCCAAAGAACCCCCGCCAGTTGATGACATCCAGGCCGGCAGGAGGGTTGTCGTACCAGTCGTTCTTCTTGAACATCGTGGGCAGAAGGGCCTCCTTCAGCTCGGGATGCTCCTCCATCAGCTTTTTCGTATCCCACTGGGCTTCCTCACGGGACTCGCCCCGCTGGATGACGCCCTTGATGTGGCAGTAGGTGAAATGGTCGCCCCACTCGATGGCTTCGTCCATGTACTTGCCCTGGGGGCCGCCGTGCACAAAGCTGTGAGAGGGGTCGTACTTGATGCCCAGGCCCGGCACCTCATCCAGGACCAGCTTCCACTGCTCCGGCGTGCGGATGTAGTTGTCGCCCATGCAGCAGTTGACGATGGCGCTTTCCATGCCCTTTTCCTTGGCATAGGAGACGATCTGGTTCAACACCTTGATGGCGGCGGTAATATTCTTGTAGTAGGAGAGCTCTTCCACATAGGCGCAGCTGCACAGATAGTACTTCGCGCCAAGGTACGCGCCAAAGTCGATGACGGCCTTGACCTCCTCCCACTCCTCGGGAATGACGTTGCCGTCCTTGTCCAGAATGTGGCTGGCCCAGCGGCCCACAGCGCCCGTTTCGACGCCGGTGCGCTCGGAAGCCGCCTTCAACGCTTCCCTGTTCTTTGCCACCTCAGCCATGGGCTTGCCAAAGAAATTGCTGGGGTTGCAGTCAAACTCCAAAAAGTCAAGACCAAGGCTTTTAGCGTGGTCAAAGCTTTCCGGTACGGGCTGGTCGATCATGCCGAGCTTCATAAAAGATTCCTCCTGTATAGATAAAGATTGTAAATCGCCTACCTGGATTATACAACAAAGTCATGGGCCACGCAAGCGGTCGTGAAAATATTTGGGCTATTTTTCCACACTGGAATGATAAATCACTGTAATTGAGCTATCCTATCAATATCAATAGGAAGGAGGTCATTACAATGGAAGTTTATGTTTGCGACGTCTGCGGTTACCGCTACGATCCCGAGGTGGGCGATCCCGATAACGGCATTGCTCCCGGCACCAAGTTTGAGGACCTGCCCGACGGCTGGGTGTGCCCCATCTGCGGTGTAGGCAAAGACCAGTTCTCCAAGGAATAAAACAGAAAATGCCGCAAAAAGAGGAGGCTCCCCGGAGCCTCCTCTTTCATGTTGCCTGTTTTTATTGCACCTACAATCCGGTATCGTACCCGTGGGCTTCCTGCAGCATCATGTCCTTTACCTTCATCAGCCTTATCTGGGTGGAGCGTTCGTTTTCATCCAGCTTCATGGTGATGTATTTGATGTTCTTCTGCAGGTCGGGGATCATGACATGTTCCAGGGCGTTGACGCGCCGCCGGGTCTTTTCGATCTCCGCTGCCATCAGCTGGCAGGCCTTTTCACATTCGGCCAGTTTCAGCATGTCAGGGAACACCTCGGCCAGGGACTTCACTGCATCGTCCAGGTCGCTGGAGGTAAAGGCATAGCCATAGGAAAACATATCGTTTTCATCCGGGGTGCGGGTCTGAAAGGTAAACTGCGGTATTTCCACGCTCATCACGTTTTCCACACCGCTTTCCAGAGAGACGCGCTGCTTGGGGGCCAGCAGGGCGGTGTTTAAGACCTCGTCCTGCATCCCGGCCCTGGCCAGCAGGAAATTCTTGTTGGCGGCTTTGATCCCGGCCTCCACCTTTTCCCGCAGCGCCTTGTTTTCCCGCACCTTGTCCAGGAACTGGCGCATCAGCTCATCCCGCTTATCTTTCAGGAGCTTGTGGCCCCTGGTGGCGGTGACCAGCTTTTTCTTTAAGCGGCTCAGCTCCATCCGGGTAGGATTTACTTGCGTACCGGCCAAGGGACATCACACCTTTCCGTAATACTCGTCCAGGAACTTGTCGTTGATGCGCTTCAATTCGCTTCTGGGCAGGATGGACAGCAGCTTCCAGCCGATGTCCAGCGTTTCCTCGATGTCCCGGTTGGTGTTGTAGCCCTGGGAGACATACTCCGCCTCAAAGGCGTCCGCGAATTTGGCGTACAGCTTGTCGATGTCGGTCAGAGCGGCCTCGCCCAGAACCACCATCAGCTCCTTGGCCTCCTTGCCTCTGGCATAGGCGGCGAACAGCTGGTTTAGGGTGCTGGCGTGGTCGGCTCGAGTCTTGCCCTCGCCGATGCCCTTGTCCTTCAGACGGGAAAGGGAGGGCAGCACGTCGATGGGCGGGGCGATGTTCTTGCGATACAGCTCGCGGCTCAGGATGATCTGCCCCTCGGTGATATAGCCCGTCAGGTCGGGAATGGGATGGGTTTTGTCATCCTCTGGCATCGTCAGGATGGGGATCATGGTAATGGAGCCAGGCTTGCCCAACTGACGACCGGCCCGTTCATACATAGTAGCAAGGTCGGTATAGAGATAGCCGGGATAGCCGCGGCGCCCGGGGACCTCCTTCTTGGCGGCGGAAATCTCACGCAGAGCCTCCGCATAATTGGTGATATCCGTCAGGATAACCAGCACGTG
>CAZYLJ010000079.1:0-7571 GCA_964648555.1 uncultured Acutalibacter sp. | reverse complement strand
TTCCAGGTCGTGCAGCTTCTTTTCAAAGTTATCGCACAGCTGGGCAAAGTCGTTGGCCGCCTGGGCGTCCTCGGCCAGGCCGCTCTGCTTTGCCTTGTTCTGCATCTCCACCAGAGTGGTCTCCCGCTCCTTCTGCAGCTTCTTTTTTCCGGCGATGATGTACATGGAAAGCTCTTTGTGGTAGTTCAGGTTCATCTCGTAAAGCTTGTCAAGCATGACCACGTCCTTCATCAGCTGTACCTGATGGTTCTCCAACGCCGCGGCGATCTTATCCACATTGGCCTCGGCGCTGTCATAGCGGGCCTTCATCCCGGAGAGCTTGTTTCCGGTATTCTTAAACCAGCCGAAAATTCCCTTCTTTTCCTCTTCGTCGATGTCAAAGCCTTTCAGCTCCACCACCAAATCGGAAATTTCCTCGCCAATCTTTCCCAGATCCTTTGTCCGCACCTTATCCAGGGCTGTGTCGGAGAAGGAAGCAATCTTCTTCTGGGCAGCGGCGCCGTACTGCATGACCTGAGTGCTGTTCTTCAAGTCGATCTTCTCGGCAAACTCGTCCACCACCTTGCGCTCCTCCGGCGTCAGGGCGGACTCATCCAGTGCCACGGGCTCCGCCTGTTTCTCCTCCTGCGCGGCGGAGTCCAGGGTCAGGCCGGGAGCCTCTGTTTCATCCAGAGTCAGGGTAGGGGCCTGTGGCTCCTCCGCCTCCAGTGTCAGCTTGATGCCTTCGTTTTCGTTCATGTTAGTTCCTCCTCATTGTTTCTTTTCGGTCTTTTCGTCCACAAAGCCTTCCTGCTTTAACAGTGTTTCAAACACAGAAATGTCGGCGGAAATGTCCATTGCCTCATCGGTAAACAGGGAATCCAGCTGCTTTTCAAAGGCGTCCGCCACGGTGTGCATCATCCCTGCAATGTTGAACATGGCAGAGGTGATATTCTCCCCCTTCACCGACTGGGCCGACAACCGCTGGTAGCTGGTCAGCAGCTTCAAGGTGGTGGGAAGGTAGTAGTTCATGAACTTGCGGATCTGAGGGGCCTTGTCCGGGTGATCTGCGATGTAGCGGAAAATATCGGAGGAGGCCCGTTCCATGCGGTCAATGTCCTCCGAAAGCGTCTCGTCCGGGATGGCGTCGTTGGCGGCGCGCAGCTTTTTCAGGTACTCGTTCCCCCCGTCGATGAGCTTATCCACCTCCGGGTTGCCGGTGCGGGAGGGCTGGGGCTTTTCCTCCTCCTTTTTGGGCTGCTCCTTGGGCTTTGGCTGCTCAATGGGGACCCACTCCTTCTTGCCCTTGAACAGTGCGCCGGCCAGGAAAAACACCGCCACCAGCACAACGCCGAACACGATAAAGTGAGCCGGCTCGTACAGCGCGAAATTCAATGCGTAGATCAGCGCCGCAGCAGCTGTGATGTAGAACTTGGCGGGGCTGCCTTTGTGCACCAGCTTCATCTGGGGAGCCGGGGCGGGGTTCACGCCCGCGGGCTTTTTGCCGACGCCCACATTGGTCTGGGGTTCGCCGTTCTGTGGTGCGTTCGTCTGCTGTGTGCCGGTGGGCTGAGGCGCCTGCCCGGCGTATTGGGCCTGCTGTGCCTGCTGCTGCCCGACGTAATTTGCCTGCTTTTGGACATAGCGGTCATACCGCGCCCGCTGCTTTGCCGTCTGGCCGGCGGCGGGAGCCGCACCATTCAGGGCGCTGCCGATGCCCTCGACGGCCATGTTCAGCCCCTGGACGAGCTTGTTGGCCGCGGGGACGCCTACTTCCGTCAGCGTTTTATAAATTTGGGAGGAGCGGAACTCGTCCTCCAGGGGGGTGTTGCCGTTGCTCATGCCTTTTCCTTCTCCCGTTTGCTTCGTCCGTTCTATCTTTCTATTTTACGTTGAAACTGCTCTGGTGTCAATTAGATTTTAGCCGCGGGAATGTCCAAGGCGAAGTTTTTGGTATATTCCTTCTCCCCTGCGGCGGGAAAATATACGCATTAACTACTCATTCACTGGAACCTGGCGCTTTTACAGCCGGTGGACGTTCCCCACCAGGGGGAACATCTCCATGACCTTCTCCCTTCCCGCGATGCCGGAGGAAAAGGCTGTGGCCGCTCCCGCGCTGACGCCCCAGCGAAGGGCCCCCGCCAGGGTACCGTGGAGCTGCCAGCCGTATAAGAACCCGGCCACCAGGGAATCCCCCGCACCAACGGTGGAAATGGCCTTCCCTCTGGGAGATTGGCAGAACAGGGCGTCGCCCTCTTCCGTCACCAGCAGAGCGCCCCTGGCTCCCATAGAGACCACCACATTCCTTGCTCCCTGCCGCTGCAGCATGCGGGCACATTCCACGGCTGTGGGAAGGTCTCCCACCGCAAAGCCGCACGCCTCAGAAAGCTCTTCCAAATTGGGCTTGATGAGGAACGGCCTTTCCGGCAGCGCGCCTGTCAGCGCCTCTCCCGCCGCGTCCACCACGGTGAGCAGCTCTTTCTCCCGCACGTATTTCAAAATTCTGCCGTAGCTGTCCTTGGGAAAGTTGGGCGGCAGGCTGCCTGAAAGCACCAGGCCGCCGCCCGGCTCCGCCTGGGCCAGCTTTTCCATCAGCCCATCTAACGCGCCGAGAGGCACTTCGGGTCCGGCCCCGTTTAAATCGGTCTCTTCCCCCTCCTCTGCCCGCACCTTTATGTTGATGCGCGTCGCGCCGCTTTCCAACAGGATAAAGTCCGTCCTGCACCCTGCCTCTTCCGTCAGGCGGATAAGCTCTTTCCCGGTAAAGCCCGCCGCCAGCCCCGCAGCAGTGTTTTCCACGCCCAGAGCGGTCAGCAGCAGGGAGACATTTAAGCCCTTACCGCCGGCACGGAGCTCGCCCCCTTCAAAGCGGTTGACCTTCCCCACCTCAAGGCTGTCCGCTCGGACCTCCCAATCCAAAGCGGGATTCAGCGTAACAGTCGTAACCATCATACTTCCACACCCTTAAAATTTTCTTACATGATTCTATCACTTTGGCAACACTTTTGCAATTCCGCTGATAAGGACAAAGTATTGCCCGCGCCGTTGGCGGGAGCAGTACAAAATCCTCTTAAGCCTGAAAATTGAAGCCAGCTTTGCATTTCCGGCGCCGGAATGTATATTTTCCAGTTTCGCGGCAAGGATAGCTACTGGTTGCAAGTCCAAATGAAAGGAATCCTTTATCATGATGAAAAAAAGACTTTTCGTATTGGTCATGGCCGCTCTCCTCTGCCTTCTGGCGGCGGGCTGCGGCAACGGAAAGGGCGGCGTGTCCGATACCGCTTCTAAGATGGGCGAGGCCGTTTCCAAGGCCGGGGAAGACCTGGATGAAACCATCAGCCGGGTGGTCTCCGCCGTCCCTGGGGATGACGACGCGTCCTCCGGTACGCCGGACGATGGCGGCACCGTGGACTCCGGCAGCGACGGCTTTTTAGGCGACGACGAAGGCTCCTCCCTGCCGGGCGAGGGTTCTTCCTCCATCGCTTCCGGCAACGATTCCTCCGCTTCCGGCGACTGAAAAAGGGCCGCAAGGCCCTTACATAAATCACACAGGAAATACAGCGTTCTCATCTGTGCGTATTTCATATTGTACTCTTAAATACTTTTCCCACAATCGTCCCAAAGCTGATTGACAAACGCCTCCCCTTTTCGCTATACTGGTGCTGCTACATTTGGAAGGGAAGGGGTAAATTATGGGGAAAAGTGGATCGCTCCGTTCCGGGGCATATGGACAGATCACAAAATTGGCGGTGCCTATTGTCCTGCAAAACCTGTTGAGCGCGGCGGTAAACTCTGCCGATGTAGTCATGCTGAATTACGTGGACCAAAACGCCATTTCGGCGGTGTCGCTGGCGGCAAACTACGCCAGCGTGCTGTTCATGGTGTTTTACGGGCTGGGCACCGGGGCCACCATGCTCTGCGCCCAGTATTACGGCAGAAAGGACTTTAAGGCCATCCACGCGGTGGAGGGCATCGCCCTGCGGTTCTCCCTGTGCATCGCCATGATCTTCGCCCTGGCCGCCGCCCTGTTTCCCCGGGGATTGATGCGGGTCTTCACCCAGGATGAGGCACTGATCAGCCTTGGCGCTGACTACCTCCGCATTTTAAGCGTGGCGTACCTTTGTTGGGGCGTCATCGAGATTTACCTTTCCATCCTGCGCAGCATTGGTCGGGTAGGCATCTCCACGGCATTGAACACCTTCGCCTTTACCTTGAACATCATTTTAAACGCCGTATTCATCTTTGGGCTGTTCGGCGCACCCAAGCTGGGCGTGGTGGGCGTGGCCATCGCCACCTCCTTCTCCCGGGTGCTGGAGCTGATATTGTGCTTTATCGTCTCCGCCCGCAGCAAGGATGTCAAGATTAAATTCTCCTATCTGTTCCTGCGGAACAAGGCCCTTTTCACCGACTTTTTGAAGATGTCCCTGCCAGCCCTGTTAAACGATGTGGTATGGGGCCTTGGCTTTTCCATGTACTCGGTCATCATCGGGCAGTTCCTGGGCACCGACATGGTGGCGGCAAATTCCCTTGTCACTGTGGTGAGAAACCTGGGTACCACCCTGTGCTTTGGCTTTGCCAGCGCCGGAGGTATCTTCCTGGGCCAGCTCATTGGGGAAAGCAGGATGGAGGAGGCCGAAGACGGCGCCAAAAAGCTCTTGCGCCTCACGATATTGACGGGATTTATCGGCGGCGTTATCATTTTGATCGCCCGGCCCATCGTGCTACGGTTTGCCAATCTCAGCGACCAGGGCATGGAGTATCTGGGCGTGATGCTGTTCATCAACTCCTACTACGTCATGGGCGCGGCGGTGAACACCACCCTCATTGCGGGTGTGTTTCGCTCCGGCGGAGACAGCCGGTTCGGCCTCATCTGCGACACCATCGACATGTGGGTCTACGCCGTTCCCCTGGGCTTTCTGGCCGCGGCGGTGTTCAAGCTGCCGCCCCTGTGGGTATACTTCCTGCTGTGCACCGACGAGTTCGTCAAGTGGCCCTGGGTCATCCGCCGCTACCGCAGCAAGCGCTGGCTGAAAAACATCACCCGGGAAAACCTTTTCAATTAGCTGTTTGCCAAAAGAAAGTGCAGAAATGCCTCCTCTGTGTTTACAGAGGAGGCATTTTGTATTCTTTTTCAGAAAAGCCGATCCAACCACCAATTACCAGCGACCTGCTACTCACTTCCAGGTATTCTGGACGGTGTCGCTATCGGACTTGCCGGTGTTCTCGGCCAGGGCCAGCTCCAGGGTGCCCTGTTTGCCATTCCGCTCCAAGGTCAGGGTAACGGTGTCGCCGGGCTTTTTCTCCGCGATATACGTGGAGATGGTAGCCTCAGAGGTGATCTGGGTGTCATCGATGGCGACTACCATATCGCCCCGCTGCAGCCCGGCCTGCTGGGCCTCCTCGCTGGTGACCTGGGTCACGTAGTACCCGGCGCTCATCCCAAAGAAGCTGGCAGTCAGCCCGTCAATATACTGGCCGTCAAAGCCGATGGTGGGCCGGTCTTTTACATAGCCGTACTCGATCAGGTCGGAAACGATGGGCTGAGCCGTGTCAGAGGGGATAGCAAAGCCTAATCCCTCATAGCCGGTGGCCACGATCTTGGAGGAGTTGATGCCCACCACATGACCCTCCAGGTCTACCAGCGCGCCGCCGGAGTTGCCGGGGTTGATGGCCGCGTCTGTCTGGATGCAGGCCATACTGTAGCCGGTCTCACTGTTTTCCACCTTTCGGTTCAGGGCGGAGACCCGGCCAAAGGTCACGCTGGAATTAAATTGCAGGCCGCCGGGGTTGCCGATGGCAAGCACCTCGTCTCCTACCTCCAGATCGTCCGAGGAACCGAACTCCGCCGGGGTCAGCTCGTCTTCTGTAGTCACTTTGATGACAGCCAGGTCGGTCTGGGTATCCTCGCCCACCAGCTCCGCCTCATAGGTCAGGCCCTCGCTGGTGACCACCTTCAGGCTTGTGGCGCCGTCCACCACGTGCTGGTTGGTCAGGATGTACCCATCATCGGTGATGATGATGCCGGAGCCCTCACCAGCCGGGGAAACGCCGGTGCTTTCATCTTCGTCGTAGTTCCAGTAAAAGCTTCCCTGCTGGGAGATCTGATAGTTCTGCACGCACACCACAGAGGGCGTCACCTTCTTGGCGGCCTCCTGGGCAGTCAACGTTTCGCCTGTCACGGTGGGCGTGGTGTTTTTGTCGCTTTCCGCCTGCTTGTAAATGGTGAACGCCGCCGTCGTATTGCTGTCCCCCTGGCTTTCCACATTCACCACGCCGTTTTGTATCATCAGGGCAAACACGCCTACGGAACCCATGGACACCACCGCACAGCAAAGCACCGCCACCAGCAGCTTTAGGAAAAATTTCCCACCCTTTTTCTTTTTGGGCTTCTGGGGCTGTGCCGGCCTGTAATAGGGTGCCGCGGGCTGGGAAGGCTGGTTCCAGGTATAGGCTGCCGGCTGCTGCTGCGGTTGGGCGTTCTGTCTGGGCAGGTAAGCCTGGCCCGCCGTTACCGGCCCGGTGTGATAGGTCACGCCGCCAGTTGTTTGGGAAGCTCCGGCCGTGCCTGTTCCAGGTACACCTGTTCCAGGTGCGCCTGACTCGGGGACGTTAGTGTAGCCGTAGCTGGGTGTTACAGGCGTCTGCCCATCCGGATTAGCAGGGGCCTGCCTGTTCTGTTCTGTATTTTTGTTTTCATAGGGATCATACATAAAAACCGCCACTCCTTTCAAAAATTGCCAGACGTCAGGCGGGCTGTTCCCGCCTCCGCTTTCTTACGATGGTCTTATCATACCCTGGCATTGTGAAAAGGATGTGACGGCTTGTGAACTCTTCGTTGAAGGATTCTTAAATTGCAAATGAACGGCTTGCAGGCTCAGCTTTCAGCTCAGCTTTTCGATGAAGCCGCTCTTTTTCAACGCCGCGCGGATGACCGCATACAGCGGCACGGAGACCACCACGGCGATAATGGCGTTGACGCCGGAGGTCAGGAACTTGGTGAGCAGGGCGGTGAGCACGGTGCCCATCTCGCTGCCGAGCAGGATGCCCTGGATAAAGCTCTTGCCAAGATACAGTATCATATAGGAGATGCTGCCGGAAACGGCGCCTATCACGTTCCAGCGGTGGTCGCCGGCCTTCCTGCCGCCGCAGTAGGCCACCAGGCCGCAGATGGCCGCCATGGCAAACTTAAAGGCAAAGGTAAAGGGCGCGGAAGCGATCTCGCCGTAGATGATGATGTCATACAGGCCGGAGCCGATACCGGCTGCCAGACCGCCGCCGATAGGCCCCAGCAGCAGGCCGGAAAGCAGGCAGAAAATGTTGCCCAGATGGATACGCGTCATACCGAAGGCAGCGGGCACGGGCACGCTGATAATGCTGGCGATGAACACCAGGGCAGACATTACAGCCACCAGTGCGATGTAGTACACGCTGCCTTTTCTCTTTTCCATAGTAAAAACCTCTTTCTTCTCATTTCTAAACGCGCATGAGCGCGTGGCTTGACTATACGATGCGGGCTGCACCTGTCTTTTTTGCGGCAGAGGCCACAGCTTCCGCTACGGCCGGGGCCACCCGCTTATCAAAGGCAGAAGGGA
>CAZYLJ010000078.1:0-7697 GCA_964648555.1 uncultured Acutalibacter sp. | reverse complement strand
GCCAAACTCCATGAAAAAAGGCAATCGCCCATTGGAGAAGCCCGAGAGCGGCAGCATGGGCGTAACCATCTTTTATACCTGTTTTTCTATATGTTTCAGAGATTTCGAAATTAGTCAAGTTCGATTTGCCGAATCGTGCTTGACTAAATCGTAAAAGACTAAAATGCAGAGTCTGATTTTTGAAATGTCATCAACGAAATAAGTGAAGGATGATTTTTGCAAAAAAAATCGTCACAAGCGATATGTAGCTTGTGACGGCGATGGCGGAGAGTTAGGGATTCGAACCCTAGGTCCCTTTTGGGGACACAGCATTTCGAGTGCTGCACCTTCGACCACTCGGACAACTCTCCTTCTTTCAGTTGTGTCCAACCGCCATTTTATCACATCTTTGAAAAAAGTCAAGTGCGCAGCTGACAAGGTATTTTTGGGAAAAGGTTGACACATTGGGGGTAGAAAGGGTAAAATATGACTGGTATACGGAAAAATCGACAGGGAAAGTGCCCGCGGATCCCGGCGCTGTTCCCATGACCAGTTCTGTTTTTGGAAAGGATGTCACATTTATGAAATATACGGTTCAGGCGCTGTGCCGGCGGGGCGCGGCGGTTTTGTGCGCGGTGCTGCTGCTCCTCAGCGGCGCGGCCTGCTCTGAGATCGGCAATCTCGTCTCCGGCGTCACCGCCACCGCGGGGGAGTATCCCGTGGAGGTCTGCGGCGTGACCATCTCCGCGAAGCCCCAGCGTGTGGTGGCTCTGTCTCCCAGCCTGGCCGACGTGGTCCTGGCTCTGGACTGTGAGACCCAGCTTGCCGCTGTCAGTGACGGCTGCACCCAGGAGAGCCTTTCCTCCCTCCCGAAGCTTGACGCGGCCTCTTCTCAGGCCATTTTGGAGCAGACCCCCGACCTTGTGCTCTGCGATTCCATTTCCGACGAGGTATCCTCGGCCCTTTCCGAGTCGGGCGTCACGGTTCTGTCCATTTCTCCCGCCACGGACCGGGAGGATTATGAGCGCCTTTATTCTGAGGTGTCCTCGGCCCTTTCCGGCGGCGGCCCCGGCTATGACCAGGGCGTTTCCACCGCCCAGAGCATCTTCACTACACTGGACGACATCAACCGCATCGTGCCAAAGGAAAAAGTGACCACTGCCTGTTACCTTTACGATCTGAACGGCTCCGCCGTGACCGGCGACAGCTTTGCCAGCACCATCATGAGCTACGCCGGTGTGACCAACGTCTTCCAAAGCCTGGAGGGCGGTACATACGAGTTTGAGACGCTTCGCGTGTCGAATCCCACCGTCATCTTCTGCGTGCCCGGCCTGAAATCTGAGATCCTCGCCGACAGCCGGTTCCAGAGCCTGAACGCCGTGGAAAACGACCGTGTTTACGAGCTGGAGCCCTCTTATATGGAATGGCAGGGACGCACGGTTATCACCGCCGCCTATGAAATCAGCGCCGCCACCTTCCCGGAGCTTTTGGAGGAGAACTCCATGACAGTGACAGACCCCACCGACGAGATCGACTCTATGGTCAGCTCCATGATGGAAAACTCCCAGGAGTCGGAGGAGACCTACGAAACCTTACGTGAGGGCGACCAGAACGAGGCGGTCTTGAAGATGCAGACCCGCCTGGACGAGCTGGGCTTTCTCGACACGGAGTACGACGGCTATTACGGCAGCCATACCGCCGAGTGCGTAAAGGAGTTCCAGAAGGCCAACGGCCTTGACGAGACCGGCGTGGCCGACAGCGAGACCCAGCGGGTGTTGTTCTCCAGCGGGGCCAAGGCCAGGGATTAAGACATCTCAAAGCAGGGGAGAGTAAGAGGGCACATGGCAGTTTTTACAAAGGACAAAAGCTTTTACAAGGATCTGGTAACGCTGGCGATCCCCATTTCGCTGCAAAACCTCATCACCTTTGCCGTGAATTTCGCGGACAACCTGATGATCGGCTCCCTGGGCGACGACGCCATTTCCGGCGTGTACGTGGGCAACCAGATGCAGACGGTGCTGCAAATGTTCGTGGCCGGTATCGAGGGGGCCATCCTCATCCTGGCGGCCCAGTATTGGGGCAAAAGGGATACCGCCAGCATCCGCAAGGTGGTGTCTATCGGCAGCAAGTTCGCTTTGGGCGTGGGCATCGTCACCACGCTTTTGGCGACGCTGTTCCCCTCCATGCTCATCGGCCTGTTCACCAAAGAGCCCGGCGTCATCGCCGAGGGCACCAGCTATTTGCAGATCGTGGGCCTTACCTACCTGTTCTTCTGTATTTCCCAGGTGATGATTGCCTCCATGCGCAGCGTGGAGACGGCCAGGATCGGCCTGTACATCTCCATCATGACGTTAGTTGTCAATATCTCATTGAACTATGTGCTCATTTTTGGCAAGCTGGGCTTTCCGGCCCTGGGCGTGCGCGGCGCGGCCATCGCCACCCTGATTTCCCGCATTTTGGAGATGGTGGTCAGCATTGTTTATGTCTTTGCGGTGGATAAGAAGCTGAAGGTTACCTTCCGCGACCTGCTGCACACCGACAAACAGCTTTTGAAGGATTTTGTCCGCTACGGCCTGCCCATTATCGGCGGGCAGGTGGTCTGGGCGGTAAACTCTCTGGCAAACACGAAAATACTCGGCAGCTATACCGCCGGGGTCATTGCCGCCACCAGCATCACCGGCATGCTCCACAATTTGATCTACGTCTGGATGAACGGCCTGTCCTCTGCGGTGGGCATCATCACAGGCAAGACCGTTGGCGCGGGCAAGTATGAGCAGATGAAGGAATACGCCAAGACCGTGCAGATGATCTTCCTCTTTGTGGGGCTCATTTCCGGGGCGCTGGTGTTCCTGTTCCGGGACCCCTTCATCGGCCTGTACAACACCAGCGCCGAGGCCCAGGCCTATTCCCGGCAGTTCATCAACGTCATCTCCGTCACCATCATCGGCACCTGCTATCAGGCAGCCTGCCTGTTTGGCCTGGTCAAGTCCGGCGGGGACATCTCTTTCGTGTTCAAGAACGACACCATCTTCGTGTTTCTGGTTGTCATCCCCTCGGCGCTGCTGGCCCAGTATCTGGGCGCGCCGCCCTGGGTGGTGTTCGCCTGCCTGAAATGCGATCAGATCTTAAAGTGCTTTGTGGCTGTGGTGAAGATCAACAGCTTCAACTGGATGAAGAATTTGACAAGGGATAACGGGGAATCGGAAGATGAGCGTGAAAAGCTTCCGGAGTAAAAGCTCTTTTGGCGTGCTGCTGCTGACGCTGGCGGCGTTTATCTGGGGCACGGCTTTCGTGGCCCAAAGCATGGGGATGGACCGCCTTGGTCCCTTTGCCTTCAACGCGGCCCGCAGCTTGATCGGCGGCACGGTGCTACTGCCCGCGGCGCTGTTTTCCCTCCGCCGGGGAAGGAAAAGGGGAGAGGCCTTAAAAACAGACTGGAAAAAGCTGTTGACAGGCGGCGCGCTGTGCGGCGTCATGCTGGGCGTTGCCAGCCTTTTCCAGCAGACCGGCATCAAGACCACCTCCGCCGGAAAAGCCGGCTTCCTGACGGCGCTGTATATCGTTCTGGTGCCCCTTTTGGGCTGCTTTTTCGGCAGACGGCCCGGCTGGAAGGCCTGGCTGGCGGCTGTTATCGCCTTATGCGGCATCTGGCTTTTGAGCGCCGGTGCCGGCTTCACCTTTGCCGTTGGCGACCTGCTGCTCATTGCCTGCGCGCTGTTTTTCTCGTTCCACATTATCATCGTCGATCACTTTTCCCCTTACGTCAGCGGCGTGGCCCTTTCCTGCGTGCAGTTCTATGTGGCGGGGGCGATCTCCCTGGCCGTTGCCCTGATCTGGGAGCCCGGCACCCGTTGGGAGGACATCCTCTCTTCCTGGGGGCCGCTGCTCTATACCGGCGTGCTGTCCAGCGGCGTGGCCTACACCTTCCAGATTCTGGGTCAGAAGACGGTCAGGACCACCACGGCCTCACTGTTGATGAGCCTGGAATCCGTGTTTGCCGCTCTGGCCGGCTGGGTGGTGCTAAAGCAGCCCCTTTCTTCAAGAGAACTGATTGGCTGCTGCCTGGTGTTTGGGGCGGTGGTGCTGGCACAGCTGCCGGAGAAGAAAAAGGAAACCGGGGAGAGCTTTCCCTGATTGCTGTATAAAAATTTTCATGGGAGGAATCGAGTATGAGGTTTATCGAAGTGGAGAACTATGAAAAAATGAGTGAGCTGGCCGCCAAAATCATCGGGGCGCAGGTGCTTTTGAAGCCCCATTGCGTGCTGGGCCTTGCCACAGGCTCCTCGCCCATCGGCACCTATGAAAGGCTCACCGCCGCCTGCAGGGCGGGCCTGCTGGACTTTTCCACCGTCCGCACGGTGAACCTGGACGAGTACTGCGGGCTGAAAGGCGACGACCCCCAAAGCTACCGCTATTTCATGGACCACAACCTGTTCGACCGGGTGAACATCCACAAGGAGAACACCTTCCTGCCGGACGGCGCGGCGGCCGATATGGAAGCCGAGTGCGCCCGGTATGAGGCGCTGGTGGAGAGCCTGGGCTATGCCGATCTGCAGCTTTTGGGCATCGGCCACAACGGGCACATCGGCTTTAACGAGCCCACCGACTGTTTCCCCCAGAGCGTTCATCAGGTCAAGCTGACCGAAAGCACGGTAAAGGCCAATTCCCGCCTGTTTGACAAAATCGAGGACGTGCCAACCCACGCGGTGACTATGGGCATCGGCACCATCATGAAGGCCGGGCGCATCCTGCTCATTGCCGGGCCGGAGAAGAAGGATATTGTAGAGCGCTCCATGTACGGCGACGTGACCCCCCAGGTGCCCGCCTCTGTGCTGCAGCTGCATCCTGACGTCACCGTCATCCTGGCAAAGGCTTGACAAATCCGTACCCGCGTGGTATACTTCATCTGTTCCGCGTTGGCCCCCAGGAAGGGGGCTGCAGCCGGTCAAGCCGGGGGCGGGCAGGGCGCGGGAACGCGCTCGATCCATATTTCAACACGAAAGAGAAAAGGCCACGAAGGCGCTCAGATCCTCAAGGGACCGGCTTTCGCGGCTTTTTGCGTCAAAATGAGGAGGTTTTTTAATTGACAAAGACAAAGAAGTACATCTTGCAGATGGTGATTACCGCCCTGTGCATCGCCATCGGCGTCGTTTTGCCTGTGGCCGTTCACAGCATCCCCAACGCGGGCAGCATCCTGCTGCCCATGCACCTGCCGGTGCTGCTGTGCGGACTGCTGTGCGGCCCGGCTTACGGCCTGGCCTGCGGCGTTGTGACGCCCCTGCTCTCCAGCCTCATTACCAGTATGCCCCCGGCGGCCATGCTGCCCAGTATGATCTGTGAGCTGGCGGTTTACGGCCTTATCGCCGGGCTGCTCATCCTGCTGGTGCGCACCGGCTCTCAGGTGGCAAACGTGTACATTTCCCTCGTTGGCGCCATGCTGTTGGGCCGGGTGGTCTACGGCGTGGTCAACGCCCTCATTTTCCGGGCGGGGGAGTACACCATGCAGATCTGGCTCACCGCCTCCTTTGTCACGGCCCTGCCGGGCATCATCATCCAGCTGGTGCTGCTGCCGCTCATCGTTCTGGCCCTGCGCAAGGCGAACCTGGTGTTCCGGCCCTGGGAATAAGCAGTTTAAAAAAAGGCCCCTTGGCAGCGCGTTCTGTCAGGGGCCCTTTTCTGTTTTTTACTCTCCGCACAAAATTCCGCCTTGACAATAACGGGCAGGAATGGTATACTTTAGAGCGTTGGTTGTGCGCGAGTGCTGGAACTGGCAGACAGGCACGTTTGAGGTGCGTGTGTCTAAGACGTACGGGTTCAAGTCCCGTCTCGCGCACCAAAATCAGGGGTAAGCTTTTACAGCTTGCCCCTGATTTTTATCCTGTGATGTAGGACTTGAACCCGTATTTCAATAAGAGAAGTTTTCAAAGAAAACTTTGAGCAGAAACGCAAGTTCCTGCTGTCCCGCTCTCGCGGCATGTCGATTGTTGCCCGCGAAAACGGAGGGCTTGCCCCTTACTCCCGGTACTTTGTCATCATGGTTTTGAACAGCTCCTGGGTGGAGGGCGGCGTGTGGGTGATGGCATTTGCCCCCGCCTCGATGGTGGTGAGGATGGTGTCCGGGCGATTGCCGCCGGTGGCGATAATGGGAACCTCCGGGTAGCGCTTCCGAATCGAGCGTACCAGCGCCGGCGTCTTCTCAGCGCCCGCCACATTCAGGATCGACGCGCCGGCCTCCAGCCTGGCGTCAATGTCGGTTTTTTCGTCCACCACCGTGATGATCACAGGAATATCCACAGAGCGGGAAACCGCCAGAAGATTCATATTGTTGATAGGTGCGTTCAAAATCACGCCCATAGCGCCCTGGCTCTCCACATCCTTTGCCAGTGCGACCGTCCTCAGCCCCTTGGTGGTGCCGCCGCCAACGCCGCAGAACACCGGGATGTAGGAGGCCTTGATGATGGCGTCGCTGATGGACTGCTGGGGAGTGAAGGGGTAAACCGCAAAAACCGCGTCAGCGTCACAGTTTTTGATGATTGCCAGGTCCGTGGTGAACACCAGGCTTTTGATCCTCCGGCCAAAGATGACGATGCCGCTGGCCTGCCGTATCTCCTTCGGCATTTCCAGGATGTTGTGCCGCAGACGGCTTTCGACAAATAAGACGTTCTTTTTCTGTTTTTCCATAAAAGCCTCCGATCTTGAAGCGTGAATTGCCCGGTTGCACTCTTTTTATTATACAGGAAAAGATGGAGCCCGGGAATGGTGGAACTGTAAATTATCTGTGAATTGTTGGCTATAAATGGAAAGGCGCCCTCTCCAGGGTCATCCTTGCAGAGGGCGCCGCTTCATTCCGTTATCTCATTTCAGAGCGTTAAAATTCTCCACCGCCCTGTCCACGCCGGACGCCTCGGACATGGCGACCAGAATCAGGTCTCCCCGGCGGACGACGGTGGCCTTTTCCGCCTCGACGCAGACCCACTTTTGGGGATTCAGGTTATTCTCGATCTCGGCCCGCACCGTTTCGGCGTCCGTGCCGTCCGGCACCCGCAGAAGCCCCACAAAGTGGGGGATAGAGCCTATCATCGGCTCCGACACGGCGGCCTCCGCGCCCTCAATGGGGTCGATGAAGAAGTACCAGGCAAAATTGTCGTCATTGACCTCTGTGTCGATGAGCGACATCTCCGGGTCGGTCACGCCGTCAATGACCTGGGAAAGCAGGTCGTGGATATCTCCGCTGACAGTATCGCCGCTGTTTTCACCGCCGCAGGCGGCGCAGCACAGAATCAGCAGAGCGGCCAGCAAAATCACACAAGCTCTTTTCATGACAGTATCCTCCAGCTTTTTACTAGTATGGCGCCGGGAAGTCTTCCTGTTCCGGAATCGCGAACAGCCGATGGGCGTTTTCCACTCCGGCGTTCAGGATGGTTTCCGGCTTTTCTCCCCGCAGCTCGGCGATTCTATTTGCCACATGGGGGATGAGGGAGGAGTCGTTTCGCTTGCCCCGGCAGGGGACAGGGGCCATATAGGGGGCGTCGGTCTCCAGCAGCAGCCGGTCAAGGGGGATGCTCTTTGCCACTTTGACCGGGTGTTTTGCGTTTTTGAAGGTCACCACGCCGCCAAAGCCCAGGTACATGCCAAGCTTTAAAAGCTCCTGCGCCATTTCTATGCTGCCGGAAAAGCAGTGCACCACGCCCCTTGGCCGATACTTTTTCAGCAGGGCC
>CAZYLJ010000077.1:0-7776 GCA_964648555.1 uncultured Acutalibacter sp. | reverse complement strand
CCACCACACGGGTAGTGCAAATGGAGCCGGGGCCGATGCCCACCTTCACGCAGTCCGCACCGGCATCGATGAGGGCCTTGGTTCCCTCGGCGGTGGCTACGTTGCCCGCGATGAGCTGCAGCTGGGGATACGCCTTTTTCACCTTGGTTACGGCCTCCAGCACGCCGCTGTTGTGGCCGTGGGCAGAATCCAGCACCACCACATCCACCTGGGCCTCCACCAAAGCGGCGACACGCTCCAGCACGTCCCTCGTGGCACCGATGGCCGCGCCGCACAGCAGGCGGCCACCCGCGTCTCTGGCAGAGTTGGGGTACTGCACCGCTTTCTCGATATCCTTGATAGTGATAAGGCCTTTCAGGCGCATTTTGTCGTCCACGATGGGCAGCTTTTCAATGCGGTGCTTTCTGAGGATCTCCTGGGCCTCCTCCATAGTGGTGCCCACCGGGGCTGTCACCAGGTTGTCCTTCGTCATAACGTTGCAGATGGGCTGCTCAAAATCCTGGCCCTCCATAAAGCGCATATCACGGTTTGTGATGATGCCAACCAGCACGCCGTCCTCGCAAATCGGCACGCCGGAAATTTTAAAGCGCCCCATGATCTCGTCCGCCTCCCGGACCAGATTGTCCGGAGCAAGGAAGAACGGGTTCACGATGACGCCGTTTTCTGAGCGCTTGACGCGATCCACTTGGTCCGCCTGGCGCTCGATGCTCATATTCTTGTGGATGATGCCGATGCCGCCCTCACGGGCTACGGCAATGGCCATGTCGGCTTCGGTCACCGTGTCCATAGCGGCCGTCATGATCGGCGTGTTCAGCCGGATGGTTCTGGTCAGGTTGGTGGTCAGATCCGCCTCCGCCGGCAGGACGTGTGACTCTGCGGGGATCAGCAGCACGTCGTCATAGGTCAGGCCCTCTTTCCCGAACTTGTCCGCATACTCCATGATAATACCACATCTCGCTTTCTCCATTAGATTTTCCGCTATTCTATAACTATTGAGTATATCATCCGGCGCAGGTTTTTTCAAGAGGGAGAAGCAAGGGCAGACATTAAATATTTTTCCCTTTTTCGGATTTATTTTTGGGAAAACCGTTGACAGCTACAATTCTTTCGGCTACTCTATTGGTGTTTTCTTTTTGGGCCGCTCTATTTTACGAAGAGGGGAACGCCTATGAAACGCGTTTTTGCCAGGATGGAATACAACAGCCGCCAGGCGCTGCTGCAGGTAGGGGTAAACGGCCTGTTCTGGTTTGCCTGGGCCTTCGGCTGTTATCAGACCGTCTATTTGCAGTCGGTGGGTTTCACCGCCTCTCAGCTGGGAATATTAAACGCCATTTCCTCCGGGGTGGGCATCGCCTCCGTTTCCTTCTGGGGAATGGTCAGCGACCGCATTGGCTCATTGAGGAAGGTTCTCATCACTATCTTGATTTCCGCCGGGGTGCTGTACGGCCTGACGCCCGTTATGCCCACCGCCCCGGCTGCGCTGACTGCTTTTCTCCCCCTGGTGAATTTCTTCCGGGGCTCCTCCAGCACCTTTGCGGAAAACATCCTGGTGCGCAACTGCAACGAGCTTCGCCTGAACTTCGGCATGCTCCGCAGTGCGGGCTCCATATTATTTACCATCGGCAGCCTTATTATCTCCTCCGTCCTGTACGACGTTGGGGTGCGTAACACTTTTTGGATAACCGGCGTTTTGATGCTGCCTGTCATCCTCTGTACAATCTTTGTGCGGGAGCCCGCCGCCCGGTCCTCCCCCACTGAGCGGGAGCCCGGCGCAAAGCCAGATCCTGCCCAGCTGTTTCACAACGAGAGCTACGTGATGTTCCTGATCTTTACCTTTCTCTTTTACATCGCCGCCAGCTGCGAGAGCAATTTTATCCCCTATTTTATGGAAAGCGAGGGCGTGCCCTCCGGGCAGTACGGGCTCCTGCTGGCCTACCGGGCTCTGCTGGAGGTGCCCTTCCTGCTGTTGATGGTGAAGCTGCGCAGGAAGTTTCCCCTGCGGGTGCTGGTGGTGTGCTCCGCCCTGCTTATGGCCATGGAATGTCTGGGCTTCGGCCTGTTTGCCCGCTCCCTGCCCACAATGCTGCTGTTCTGCACCTTTTTTGGCCTGGGCAACGGGCTGTTTATCGGCTCCTCCCTGAACTATGTGTACGAGCTGGCCCCCAGCAATTTGAAGGCCAGCGCCCAGGCCTTTTATGCGGCAGCCTCTTCCGTGGCTGGTATTTTGGGGAACCTTGTGGGCGGCCTTGTTTTCGATGCCATCGGCGCGGAGCTCTTCTACCTGGTCATCGCCGGAATGTACGTTCTCAGCGTGCTGGTATTTGTGCTCTCCTTTGGAATGAAGCAAAGGACGGTCGGCAAAACCGAATAAAAAGCGCAGACAAAAGAAGGGCCCCAAAAGGGGCCCTTCCGTTATGGTGCTGTATTATTGCGGTAAGGCTTAGCTGTTCTCGGCCTGGTAAGCCTCGTAGCCCTTCTGGTACAGCTCCATGTACTCAGAGAGCTTCATGCCGTCATAACCACTGACATATTCATCCCAGTCAGCGTCGATGTCCTTCTGGCCGGTGATGAAGTAAGAGCGCCACTCTTCGCGGTAGGTGGTCATGTCGGTGTTGATCTTGCCCATAGTGTCGGCCTCGTCAGCAGTCCAGAAACGGTTGAAGGGAGCCCAGACCTCAGTGGGGAAGTAATTGCGCAGGCCTTCAACGGCAGTCAGGCACACGGGCCAGGTCTCGCCGCCCTTGAAGAACTCATTGGTGGCCACAGAGGGGTTGGCGCCGCCGGCCCAGGGCACATAAGCGGTCAGAACCTGCTCGAAGGTACGGCCGTCGGGATCGTTCAGCACGGCGTCGGTGTAGGAATAGCCGCCGGGAGCGTCGGGATCCTCTTCATAGGTAACGCCTTCGATTCCCAGGAAGTACTCGATGATGCCTTCCTCAGAATACCAGTGATCCATCCAGGTCATGGCGGCCTTAACAGCAGTCTCGCCCTTTTCGGCGCACTTGTAGGTGATCATGAACTGGCCGGTGGTGGAGGCGGGCAGGCTGTAGTTGCTGAAGATCTTGTAGCCATCGGGGCCCTCGAAGGGCTCGGTGGCGCCCAGAGAGAACTCCTCATAGGGGGAGTTGGACACGGGGCTGTTGTTCACGAACAGGTAGTTCAGGGCACGGCCGGTGGTGCACTTGGCAATCTCCTGAGCATAGTCGATGGTGAAGATGTCCTGGTCAATGAGCTTCTCAGTGTACAGCTTGTTGATATAGCGCAGCTCTTCCTTGTAGTTGTCGCTGGTGAAAGCGAACTTCAGGGTGTCATCCTCATCAATAAACACGTTGACATGAGAGCTGCCACGGTTCATCAGGTTGAAGGAACCGAACAGATAATACTCGATCTCGTCGATGTCGGAAGCGGTCAGCGGGATTTCATCCTTCTCACCGTTTTCGTTGTAATCCAGATCGGCGCAAAGCTTCAGATACTCATAGAACTCCTCGGTGGTCGTGGGCTGCTCGGTAATGCCCAGCTTATCGAACACGTCGGTGTTGTACCACAGCTTGGTGCCGCAGCGGATGGCGTCGCCGGCCAGGATATAGGGGGCAGCGTAGATCTTGCCGTCCTCCTGGGTAACGGCCTGCTCAGCGGTGGGATACTCGTTAAACCAGCTGCGCAGGTTGGGCATCAGCTCTTCATAGTCGGTCAGGGCCACGAACAGGTCCTGGGCGACATACTTGGCCTGGTCGGTGCTGGACACGCTCATCTTGTAGAGGATGTCAGGCAGCTCGCCGGAGCCCAGCATCAGGTTCAGCTGAGTGTCACGGTCAGAAGAGGGGATGTTCTGGAAGGTGATGTGGATACCGCTTTCTTCCGCGTAATCCTTCAGAATCTGGATCTCGTTGAAGTCGCCCTGAATGTCGGATACAGAGACGGCCGCGGTCAGCTCCACAGGGTTGTCAGGGCCAAAGCCCAGGTCGTCGGTCTCAGCCTGAGAGGTCTCGGTAGTGCTTTCAGTCTGAGAGGTTTCCGCCGTGCTCGATTCCGTCTTGGAAGACGTAGTCGTGCTGGACGTGTTGTTTCCGCTACAGGCAGCCAGTGTCAACACCAGCAGCGCAGCCAGCAGAAGAGCAACGATGCGTTTTTTCATACGATTACCTCCATTTTTTGTAGGGGCTCTTCCGCCCCTTATCTATTCAAGCGGGTCTCCCCCGCCCGAATGACGAAGTAAAATGTCTTTCAGCCCTTTACCGCGCCGATCATAACGCCCTTGACGAAGAAGCGCTGGACGAAGGGATAAATGATGAGCATGGGAATGCTGGACACCACAATGACCGCGTACTTGATCGTCTCGGCGCGCATGGCCTGGCGTGCCATTTCGTCGGCGCCCATTTCCATCAAGGCCTGGGCGTTATTCATGGTAAGCACCTTGCGCAGGTAAAGCTGCAGGGGGGCTAATTCATCCTTGTTGATGTAGAGCAGCGCGCTGAAATAGCTGTTCCAGTGGCCTACAGCGTAGTACAGCGCGATGACCGCGATGACCGGGCCGGAAAGGGGGATAATGATGCGGATCAGGGTGCCAAAGGGTGAGCACCCGTCAATCTCTGCGGCCTCCTGCAGTTCATAGGGCACGCTGGTCATAAAGTAGGTGCGCATGATGATCAGGTTGTACACGGAAATGGCGCTCGGCAAAATCAGAGCCAGCCAGTTGTTCATCAGACCCAGATCCTTGGCCACCAGCAGGTAGGTGGGGATCAGGCCGCCGTTGAAGAACATGGTGAAGGTGATGAGCTTCATGATGACGCCATGCCCCCACAGATCCCGGCGGGAAAGCGGGAACGCGGCCAGAATGGTCATCACCATATTGACGGCCGTGCCGCAGATCATGATGATCATGGAGTTGCGGAAGCCATAGACGATGTTCTTATTTTTAAATACCTCTTGATAGTTTTCCAGCGTCAAATCCACCGGCCAGAGAATCATCTTGCCGGAGGCCACCGACATGGGATCGGTGATGGAGGCGCTGAGCACGTAGATCAGGGGATAAAGGATGATGATGGAGATCAGGCCCAGGAAAATACAGTTCACGACCTCAAAGATCACGTCACCCTTGGACATTCTTTTCATGCTTTTCATGCGTCTTCCCCCCTTACCACAGACTGGTCTCGCTGACCTTGCTGGAAATGGTGTTCACAGCGAGCAGCAGGATGCAGTTGACTATGGAGTTGAACAGGCTGATGGTGGTGGATAGGCTGTACTGGGTGCTCTCAATACCGATGCGGTAGGCATAGGTGGAGATAACATCCGACACGGCCATGTTCAAATCGTTCTGCATCAGGAATATCTTTTCGAAACCGACGTTCATGATGTTGCCAGCGTTCAAAATGAGCAGGATAATCATGGTGGGAAGGATGCCCGGGATATTGATGTGCCAGATGCGCTGCAGGCGGTTGGCGCCGTCGATCATAGCGGCCTCGTGCAACGCCGGATCCACACCGGCCAGGGCAGCTATGTAGATGATGGCGTCCCAGCCCATGTTCTGCCACACGCCGGAGCCCACATACAGTGGCCTGAACAGGCCGGACACCTGCATCCAGTTCTGGGTCTGGCCGCCAAAATGCTTGATGAGCAGGTTCACCACGCCGTAATCGGAGTTGGTGAAGGACTTTAACATACCGACCAATACCAGCACGGAAAGGAAGTGGGGGATATAGGTGACGTTCTGCACGAACTTCTTATATTTGGTGCTGCGCACCTCATTCAGGCTCAGGGCCAGAAGGATGGGCAGCGGGAAGCCGAACGCCAGGGATTCCAAGCTGATGATGATGGTGTTGGGGACCACCCTGGAGAAATAAGGGGATCCGAAGAACTCCTGGAAATACTTGAACAACGGGTCGGCCCAGGGGCTGCCCATAATTCCCTTGCGGATTTGGTAATCCTTAAACGCCAGGGTAACGCCGTACATAGGGGCGTAGCAGAAAATGGCGAAATAGGCGATTACCGGAATCAGCATCACATACAGGGGCCAATTACGGTTGATCTTGTGATGATAAATGAATCTGCGAACCTTGCCGACCTCTTTGGTTTTTGCCGTAACGGCAAGCTCTGGGGCCGCAGCGGTCTCAGGCGCTTTTTTCTTCACGTTAGTCACTCCCATCCCAATAAGAATTGTAATGCTTGCGTCTTACAGGCTTGCGATCAGGTCGTTCAGGTACTTCTGGGTCTCTTTGATATCGGCCTCCTGCTGGGGGCCGGAGATCTCGCGTTCAATGGTCAGGCTGCCGTCAAAGCCGTGCTCCTTCAGGCCCTTTAGCAGCACCGGGAAGTTTGCCTTGCCGGTGCCGACCTTGACCTCATGGCCCAGCTCTTTGCCGTTGGTGGGATAGAAGCCGTCCTTGGCGTGGACGCCCCGGATGTAATCGCCAAACACGTCCAGCGAGTCTACCGGGTTGCCCTTGCCGTACATGATCAGGTTGGCGGGATCCAGATTGACGAACAGATTGCCGGTGCCCACGTCCTCAAACAGCCGGAGGAGCACCACGGGGGTCTCCTGGCCGGTCTCAAACAAAAGGTTTTGGCCGTTGCGCTTCAGCTCCTGGGCAATCATGGTGACCGCCGTCCGGACGCCCTGATAGCTGGGATCCGTCATGTTTTCCGGGATAAAGCCCATGTGGGTGACGACGTCCGTCACGCCGATCTTCCGGGCAAAGGCTGAGCCGTTCAACAGATCCTGGATGCGCTGGCCCCGGAAGGTGGTGGGAACGATGCCCAGGCTTTCCGGCCCTTCGGTGAAGTTCCAGCGCATGGGGCCGCTCCAGCCGCACCAGAAAGCGGTGATCTCCATGTCGTATTTCTCGGTCAGGCGGTTAATCTCCTCCGCGCTTTCGTCGCTCCAAAGGCTCTCAAACCGGGGCCAGCTGACCAGCTGGCAGTGGTGAAAGCCCTGGGAGACCGCCGTTTCAAATTTTTCTTCCATGCCCTCCGGGCTGTGGCCGATCACAATGCCTACATTCATCAGACAACTCCATCCTTTCTTAATGCTGACGTTTCCCTCTATCTGTATAAAAATATGTATACATGCGCAGAAGGTGCACTAAAGCTGTATCTTCTCTTGTCCTTTATAACACAAAATTTAGATAAAATCAACTGTTTTTATTCATAATTTAGAAATTTTCCCTGAAAGTATGCTATTCGTTTCAAACTATATTGAATAATTTTGCTATGAATTTAACAATTTTGATATGAAAAAGACAAGGCACAATGAAATCTGCACCCCATTGTGCCTGTCAAATTTTTTCGGTTGTTCTAGCCGATATGATCCTTGCCGCCCATGTACATCCGCAGGGGCTCCGGGATGGCGACGGAGCCGTCGGCCCGCAGGTTGTTTTCCAGGAAGGCGATGAGCATTCTGGGCGGAGCCACCACGGTGTTGTTCAGGGTGTGGGCAAAGTAGTTGCCCTCCGCGCCCTTGATGCGGATGCCCAAGCGGCGGGCCTGGGCGTCGCCCAGGTTGGAGCAGCTGCCCACCTCAAAATATTTTTTCTGCCGGGGGGACCAGGCCTCCACATCGATGGATTTCACCTTCAAATCGGCCAGGTCGCCGGAGCAGCATTCCAGCGTGCGCACGGGGATGTCCATGCTGCGGAACAGCTCCACCGTGTAGCCGTACAGCTTGTGGAACCAGTCCATGCTGTCCTCCGGCTTGCAGACCACGATCATCTCCTGCTTTTCAAACTGATGGATGCGGTATACGCCCCGCTCCTCAATGCCGTGGGCGCCCACTTCCTTCCT
>CAZYLJ010000076.1:0-7986 GCA_964648555.1 uncultured Acutalibacter sp. | reverse complement strand
CGAAGGGCCCGGGCACGGCGGCCACGCCACCCTTGGCAATGGGGAACAATGTGTCGATGACCCGCTGGCCTGTGATGAGGGGCATCTCCGGAGAGAGCTTTTGCTTATAGGGGCGGCCCCGGCGCACCGGCCATTTCTGCATCAGGGAGACCGGAACCTCCTGGCCGTTTGGCGTTTCCACCGTGGCCACCACGTCCGTCACGTGGAAGCTGCCGCTCTTAATGTCCTTCAGCGTACCCAGCACGCCGGGGGGCACCATGATCTTGTGGGAGACGATCTCCGTCTCCTGCACAGTGCCGAGGATGTCGCCCGCCGAGACCTGCCGGCCCGCCTCCATAGAGGGGACGAACTCCCACAGGGGATCGCGCTTTAAGGAGGGAACCTCCACACCGCGCTGCAGGTTGTTGCCGGATATTTTCATAATGTCGTCCAACGGCCGCTGGATACCGTCGTAAATGCTGCCGATGAGGCCCGGGCCAAGCTCTACGCTCATGGGCTCGCCGGTGGATTCCACCGGGGCGCCGGGGCCAAGGCCGGAGGTCTCCTCGTACACCTGGATGGAGGCTTCGTCGCCGTGCATCTCGATGATCTCACCGATCAGCCGCCTGTCGCTGACGCGCACCACATCAAACATGTTGGCGTCGCGCATGCCTCTGGCAATGACGAGAGGCCCGGCCACTTTCTTGATGGTGCCTTTGCTCATGTTACTGACCATCTTCCTTCCCTGGAAACGTTCCAGATTATTTTTCGTTGAATATGATATCGGAGCCCACTGCCTGCTCCACAGAATGTTTTACCATTCGGATGCCCATGCCCGTGTTGCCGTTCACGCCGGGGATGGGGATGATGGCGGGCAGCAGCCTTTCCCGGTAATGCTCCAGTTCTTCCCCCAGGCTCTCGCAGAGGGACTCGGTGACGTAAATGACGGCGCAGTCGCTTTCCGCCAGGCGCCGCAGGGTGCGGGCGCCCTCCTCGCTGTCGGAAACGGGGTAGACGTCCAGCCCCAGGGCCGCAAAGCCGTAAATGCTGTCTCTGTCACCCAAAACCGCTATCCTATACATAGGTTTCCCTCACTCTCTCCCGTATCATCTCATTGTCCAGCCCGTTCAGCTTGCCGGAGAGGATGATGCGCACGCTGGATATTTCGCTGCGCCGTGCTATGACATAGGCGAACAGCGGCCCCACCGTAAAGGGGTTGGTCTTCTGTTCCTGAATCAGCGCCATGACGGAATCGTCGCACCATTTTTCAAAGGCGGAGTAAGACTCCTTCAATTTGTCGGCACATTCCTCATAGGGGGTGGCGGCCAGGCAGGCGTAAATCGCCTCCGTGTTCCGGCAGGCGGCCTGGGCCAGCGCCTCCGCGTCCAGGGTGGCGCAGGGTACAAGGGCTTTCGTAAAGAAGTCCAATGTCTTCCCGGTCTTGCAGCCGCGCACCGCAATCTTGATGTCGGAAATGGCGCAGAGCAGCTCGGCGTATCGATTCAACGTCTCGTCACCGCTCTTTTTGCCCTCCTCCAGCACGCCCTCCAGGCAGGCCCTGTCCAAAATCACGTCACAAAGCTGCCCATCGCCGGTCTGCAACAGCGTGTGATAAGCCTCCTCGGCGGCCTGCGCCATGTGGGGAGGCAGGAGGGAGAAGTCGTTTTCCCTTAAGCAGGTCATCATGCTCTCCGGCTCCACCGTGCCGCCGGGCAGGAACACGTTGACCGGCTGGGTGTCGGTGACCACGCACTTGACGGCGGCCTTCAGGTTGTTGTAATCGGTGGGGAACAGCAGCACGTCAAAGGGGGTAAGGTCGTCGGTCAGCTCCCGGATAAAGCTCCAGGTCCTTTCCTCCTCGGCGGAAAGCAGCGCCTCGGCTGTCGTCTCCCCGCCGGCGCCCCAGCCCTTGTCACGCAGGGTGCGCATACATTCCTCGAAGGTCTTGCAGGAAAGCAGCTGCTCCATGTCCGGGCGGGTCAGCAGTTCCAGCTCGCGGGAGCGCACCCGCGCCACCGCGTAGATATAGTCTTCACTCACAGGTCAGTCACCGTCCTTTCCCACCGGCGTTTTCACGGGCCGGGGAAGAGGATCTTCCCAACAGCGTCGCGCAGCTCGGCCTCCGCGTCCTCAAAGATGGCCGCGAAGGTGCAGTTGATGTCAATGCCGCCATATGCCAGCACAAAGCCGCTTTCAATGCCGCAGGCCGTCTTGGAAAGCGTGATGTCGGCCTGGGGAGCGGCTTTCTTTACCTTTTCCTCAAAATCGGCAGGCAGCCTGTCCAGATCCCGGCGGTTCAGCTGAAGCTCCGCCTTGCCCTCTTTGGCAAAGCGCCCGGCAAGCTTGATAAGCGTGTCAAAATACTCCTCGTCCGGGGCGTTTTCCATGGACTTTCTGGCGCTGTCGATCACCTGCCGGATGACGTCCTGCTTAAAGGCCAGCATAGCGTTCCGGCTTTCCAGCCCCGCGGCGGAGGCGGCCCTGTCACGGATGTCCTGGGCCTTGCGCTCGCCCTGGGCCAAAATGTCCCTGGCACGCTTTTCGGCTTCCTGCTTGGCCGCCTGTAAGACGCCCTCGGCCTCGGCCCTGGCGTCAGCAAGCTGCCCGTCGGCTTCCCGCTGGGCGTCGCTTTCAATTTGACTGATTATGGTTTCCAGCCCGGTCATGCAATCGCTCCTTCCTCATAGACTCGCCCGAAGAAACGGGCGGGATCGCGCTCCATCTCAGATGTTCATGCCGCCGACGCCGACGACCGCCAGGATGGAAATGAGCAGGGCGAACACAGCATAGGTCTCCACCATTGCGGGGAAGATCATGCCCTTGCTGAACTGGTCGGGCTTTTTCGCCACCAGCGCGATGCTGGAAACAGCGGCCTTGGCCTGCTGCAGGGCGGAGACCCAGCCCACGATGGCCATGGGCAGGCAGGCGGCCAGGAACAGCAGCCCCTTAGTCAGGCTGATGGCCCCGCCGGAGCCGTCGATGATGCCAAGCTGGCCCAGGGCGATAAAGCCGATCAAAAGGCCGTAAATGCCCTGCGTGCCGGGCAGCAGCTGCAAGACCAGCACCTTGCCGAATTTGCTGGGGTCCTCGGTGACCACCCCGGCGGCGGCGCGGCCGGTCATGCTGACGCCGATGGCAGAGCCAATGCCGCCCATGAGTGTTGCCAGTGCCGCCCCAAGCAGGGCGAAAACAATGCCCATAGAGTTCCAATCGAATTTCATGTTACTTTTCCTCCGTGAATTTAAAATATTTGGTTTTCGCGGCAAACGGCTGGAATTTCCTGCCGTTCCCCTCGTAAAACTTGCCGAAAAATTCTACGTACTGCAAACGGTTGGTGTGCACATAAGCGCCCAACAGGTTGATGCCAAGATTCAGGGTGTGGCCGATGACGAACACCAGCGTGAAGAAAATTGCGCCGATGACGCCGCCGCCCATCATGCTGCCCAGCTGGTTAAATACCGTGGCGATTACGCCGGTGGCCAGACCCAGGGCCAGCAGACGGGAGTAGGAAAGGATGTCGCTCAAATAGCTGGAAACGCCGTAGAGGCCGTACAGGCCCTTTAAAAAGCGCTTGCCAAAGCTCCTGGACTCCCGGCCGGAGGTGCAGATGATGCCCACCGCGCCCACACCGGCCAGCACCGCCGCCCCGATGACCACCGGGGAGGGGATGGAGAAGCTGAGCCCCATCATGCTTTGGAACATGTCGGAGGCCACCAAAACTACAATGAGCCCGCCCACCAGGAAGTACCAGAACACCACATCGTAAATGGCGTCGGCGATCTTCTTCCGCTTGACGAGCTGGTAGAACTGGACCCCCAGCCCGGTGAACAGGTGGATGATGCCCAGCAGCAGGGAGAAGGTCAAAAGCCGCATGGGCTCATTCAGCGGAGCGAACCACACAGGGTTCAATGTGATCTCCTTGTTGAAGAACGTCTTGGCGATGACCGGTATGGCATCGCCGAAATAGCTGCCGAACATGACGCCCCAGAAGGTGGTGGAGATGCCGCAGTAGAAGAACATCCACAGCGACTTTCTCAGGCTCTGCTCGATATTTTTGAACTTCCATAAAACGAAGCCGCAGACCAGCACCATCAAAATGCCGTAGGCCGCGTCGGAGAGCATCATGCCGAACAACACGTAGTAGAAAATGCTCATAACGGCAGAGGGGTCTACCTCCAGCCTGCCGGGCATGCTGTAGCCCTCCACCACGCCCTCGACCGGGGCGGCGAAGAATCCGTTTTTCAGCTTCACCGGCACGTTTTCATCGGGCCCGGGGGTTTCCACCTCCACAAAGGCCCGGAACTTTTCCTCCAGCTCCCTTTCCAGGGCCGGCGCGTCCTCGGCGGGGATGTACCCCGTCACCTGGAACACGTGGGGGCTCTGCCAAAGCTCCCCCAGCACCCGGTATTTATCCGCCCGCATGGAGAAATAGTCGGCGGTATAGAGAAGCGATTCCCGCTCTTTTGCGTAAGAGGCGATCTCCTCTCTGGCCGCTTCGCTTTCCTTTTGCAGCGTTTCGATCTTCTCCTTCAAAGCCTCGATCTGCCGCACAGGGGCCTGCCTGGGCGTGGAGGCCGGGTAGGAGAAGCCCATGGCCCGCAGAGCCGTTTCCACCTGCATGCCGTATTTGGCGTGGCAGACGATAAAGGCGCAGGTCTGCTGGGGCGACGCGCTGACGATCTCAGCCTCGATGGCGGAGACCTCCGGCAGGGCCTGGGCAAGCCGGTTTTTCAAATCGCTTTCCGTCAGCGCGGTGGGGAAGGAGCCGATGAACACGCTGGTGGAGTCCGTGCCGATCGTGCGCATGGATACATCCAGGCTTTCCCAGGGCTTCAGGGACTCCATCTGGGCGTTCAGCCGCAGAACCTCGGCCTCGTTATCGACCACCTGCTTTTGCAGCGCCGCAATGCGGGAGGCTGTCTTCGTCACAGCGGCAGAGCCCTTCGCCAGCTCTTCATACCGCTCCACCGTAATGGCGTCCCGGCCGTTGAGCATGGCAATGCCCTTCTTTTCGGGCGGGGCGTATTTGTCCAGCACGGCCACCGAGGCCGTAAGCATCTGGGCGTTCTTTTCAAAGGTGCTCCTGGCGGCGGCGGTGTCAGTCCGGGAGAACAGCTCTTCCGCTTCCTTTGGCGTGTCGATCTCCACCGCGCCCCGGCGCTGCAAGAGCTCCAAAATGCGCTTGCGGCTGCTTTTCAGCGCGTAGATGCTGATGCGCTTCATTTCAAGCTTTGCCATCTGCCGTCACCTCTCTTTCTGCCCAAGTACGATCTCCCTGATCTTTTCCACAGCCTGAGCTTCCGCGGCCTTCGCGGCCTGCTTCAGGCCCTCCTGCTCTTCCAGGAGCTTTTCGCCCTGCTGCTTTTTCAGCTTTTCGCCGTCGGCGCGGGCCACGCCCAAAAGAACCTCCGACTTTTTCGCGGCTTCCTTTTCCGCGTCCGCGATGAGCTTCTTGCTCTGCTCCTTCGCCTCCGCTACCAGCCGCTCGCTTTCCTCTTTGGCATGCAGCAGGGTCTGCCGGGCGCGTTTTTCCGCCTCGCTGACCGCCTGCATGGTCTCTTTTGCCAAGATCACTTCACCTCCTGACCCAAGCCGCCCGCGCAAAACTGCGCAGACAAATCTATTTTATTATATCCTTTTCTTGCCCGTATGTCAAAAGTTAAAATCCATTTTCTGGTGATTTTTCATCAAAATCTCCACAATGTTTAAATTGCATGTAAATACTTGACAAAATAAAGAAGGGCGGCTGGGCCGCCCTTCTGAAAAGATGCAGGTGTTCTGTTTATTCCTCAGTCTGAGAGCTTTCCGAGGACTCATCCTCCACCTCGGAAGAAGCGCTGGAGGTGCCGCTCTCGCTGCCCTCGGTGACGACCTTCTTGATCTTCACCTTGTTGATGGCCTTTTCGTTGAGCTCAACGCCTTCCACGCTCTTGGCCTGCTCTTCCACGTAGTCGGAGAACTCGTCGCCCTTCATGTTTATCAGCACGGCTTCCTTCTGGGTCTCGTCCGCGTAGACCTCCTCAAAGGCGTCGGCGATGGAGAGCTTGTGGAGCACGAAGTAGTAGGAATCGGTCTCCGCGAAGACGGACTCACCCTCTCCCACCTCTTCCAGGGCGGCGGCGATTTCCGTGGAGATGTTCTCCTTCAACAGCGCGTTGGGCGCGGTGTAGGTGGAAGCAGAAGCAGTCTCCGAGCTGCTGCTTTCCTCGTCAGAGCTTTCTTCCTCGGTGGTCTCCTCAGTGGTCTCCTCGGCGGTTTCCTCGGCAAAGGCCTCGGCGGCCTCCTCGGTGGTCATGACGCCGTCGTTGATCTTGTCGGCATAGCTGGTCATGGTATTTTTCAGCTCGTCCTTCTCATCGTCAGTCAGACTTACAGAGCTGCCTTCCTCGTCGGTCGTGGTCAGAGGGGCGTAGAAATACTCGTAATACACGTAGTTGTCCGTGTAATACTCCTTCATCTCGTCCTCGGTGACCTCCATCTCGCCGCCTTCGCCGTAAACGGCGTTTCTCACCTTTTCAAGCTTGGCATTATAAAGGAACATGGCCTGATAGTAGGAATCCTTGGCGATGCCCATTTCCTCCAGCGTGGTCTTGTTGTAGGTCCAGTAGGTGTCGGTGTAGCTCTGGGCTTCGTCCAGCTCGTCCTGCGTCAGCTCCAGCCCAAGGTCGTCGAACTTGGTGCTGATGAAATAATAGGAGTTCACATAGTCCATGGCCTTGTCCCTTAGCCAGGTCTGGGCGTCCTTGTCGTCAATGGTGGCGTCCAGCACATTGGTTTCTGTAGAGACCTCCTCGCGGGCGTCGCTGTAGGCGCTGTAAAGATAGAAGATGTAGCCGCCGATTGGCAGGGTGTCGTCGCCCTTTTTGGCGGCCCAGGTGTTTGCTTCGCTGTAGCAGCCGGCAAAGCTGAGGCACAGGGCCAGGGCCAGGATGAGGGCGGCTGCTTTTTTCCACATGCTTTTCATTTGGTATCATGCCTTTCAAAAGTGTTTGATCCTGCATTTTTGTTTTGCAAAGAACGAGAAACATTATATCGCATTTTCCCTGATTTGTCTACAAGAAATTGGTTAATTGATTTTTTGTTTTTATTTTTCCGCTTCCCGGGGCTACACAGATCCGCCGGCTTCTTCGGTGCTTGCGGCGGCTTCCATGGCGCCCAGAATTTCCGACAGGGTCTCCAAAGGCTGAGAAGCGCCGATCTTCACGCTGATATAGGGCCTGCCGCCCACGCTGAGCATCACCCGGCCGTTCATGGCCCGGATCAGGCTGCCCACCTCTTCCATGTCGAAGCTCTTTTTATATAGGAGGAGGGCGTCGCCCTGCTGCCGCACCTCCGACACGCCCAGCTTGGTGGCGGTGTTTCTGAGCAGCGCCACATCCAGAAGCCCCTTCACCGCAGTGGGCGGCTCGCCGAACCTGTCGATCAGCTCGTCGATGACGTCCATGGCGTCCTCCCTGTTCCGCACCTCCGCGATGCGCCGGTACACGTCCAGCCGCAGGCTGGTGCTGTCGATGTAGCTTTCCGGGATGTGGGCCTCGATCTGCATATCCACCAGGCACCCCTCGTCCACCGGCTGAGAGGGCTCCTCGCCTTTCATCAGGCTCACCGCCTCGCCCAGCAGCTTGATGTACATGTCATAGCCCACGGCCTCCATGTGGCCGTGCTGCTCGCCGCCCAGAATGTTCCCCGCGCCGCGAATTTCCAGGTCCCGCATGGCGATCTTGAAGCCCGAGCCAAACTCTGTGAACTCCCGGATGGCGGAGAGCCGCTTCTGGGCAATCTCCGACAGGGCCTTGTTGGGCGCGTAGGTGAGATACGCGTAAGCCCGGCGGCTGCTGCGGCCCACCCGGCCCCGCAGCTGGTGCAGCTGAGAAAGCCCCATTCGATCCGCGTTTTCAATAATAAGAGTGTTGGCGGTGGGCACGTCCACGCCGGTCTCGATGATGGTGGTGCACACCAGCACGTCGATCTCCTCCTCCAAAAGCCGCCGCCACACCTCGGAAAGCC
>CAZYLJ010000075.1:0-8000 GCA_964648555.1 uncultured Acutalibacter sp. | reverse complement strand
CTCACGCGTTACTCACCCGTCCGCCACTAAAATTAAAGCCAACACCCAACGCTCTTTCGCCTCGGGTCCTCCCCTGAATAGCCGAATCAAGCCGCTCCGCGCCTCGATCCGCTTCCTTCTCCCACCAAGCGAAGCGCTCGGTGTTGACTTTAATCTCCGTTCGACTTGCATGTGTTAGGCACGCCGCCAGCGTTCGTCCTGAGCCAGGATCAAACTCTCTAAAATATGGTATCTAAACCCTTTCAGGGCTTAAATCTACCTTGGAGCTTCTTCCAAAGCCCGACGTCTCTGACGTCTCTTCACAGATTTCTCAGGTTCTGTTTCCTGTTCTTCTAAAAGCTTTCACTCTCAGAATCACGGGTTCCTTCTGTCTTTTTCGTTGTTTAATTTTCAAGGTCCTCGCGCCCCTTCTCCTCAGGCTGCGGGCCGCTTCCCGGGCTCTCTGCCCTTCCGCTTCCCGTCTCCCTTCCCTTCGAGCGCTTGACTATCTTATCATATTTCCTCCCTCATTGTCAACTCTTTTTTTCAAAATTTTTTTGCGAATTTTTTTATTCTTCTCTCTTTCCAATATGTTGTATTCATTTTTAATTATACCTACAATTTATTTTCCCTTTCAGGAGAAGTCTGCGGCAATTTTTGCCGTGGATATCGTTTTATAGATAGGGGGAAATTTATCTGCATAGACGGAACCATTTTCTTTTATATATAGGAAGAAACAAGAAGAGGACAAGTGGAGGTAGAAAATGAAGACGGACAGGATAAAGCGACTGGGCCATTACCTGTGGAGGATCCTGGTGGTGCTGCTGGTCAACATCATGATCCTTTTGATGCTGTGGAACAGCGGCGGGGCCAGGGCGCTGTCAAAATACAGTTCCCGGGGCGGGGAGGTCACCGGCACACAGCAAAGATTGCAGGCACTCGGTTATGAACCCGGCGCGGCCGACGGCATTTACGGCAAATAGACCTGGCAGGCGGTCATTGCCACCATTTGCGCTCTTTCTTCGCCATATGGCTTCAGCTGATGTCAATACCCTTCCAGCAGGGCTTTGCAGTCAATGGTCGAAAGCAGGTGCCGCAGTTCGTCCACGTAGACCTCCGCAGCACTGTCCAGACCGCTCTGCCTGGAAACCAGAAATTCCCCATCCCGCATCCTTTCCACCATCAGGCGGTTGATCTCCGCCGAGTAGTGGCTGTAATCCTTGTAGTTGTCCAGGTCTTGGATGGTATCTATGTCGATCTGGAAAAAATACAGGGAAACATTGTCGTAGTCCAATAGCATATCCAGAGAAAGCTGAGTCGCCTCCAGGCGGGCATCCAGCTCACCCTGATAGCGCATCAAGTCCCATTGCAGGGCGCTGTAGGGCGGGTAGAAAATATAGAAGTGGGTCTCCGGGTGGGCCTCAATATAGGGAAGGATATCATTTTCCAGGTTTTCCCGGGTGTTTTGCAGATAATCAGAGGTGTCCACGGGCTCCGACGACTGGCCATCCAAATCCCAAAATACAGACTCCTTCACCTTTTCCCTGCCGTAAATGCCTGGCTCGTCCCAGGAGTAGGCGTCGGAAAGGCTGGGTGTCGTGCCCCGCAGGTTGTACCAAAGCTGCCGCAGGCAGGGGGTCAGCACGTCCAGATTCCAGAGATATTCGGCGTCGTTGAGCACATCGTCATCGTAAAGGTATTCCGGCAGAGGGAACATATACGTGCCCGGCTCCGCGATGAGGGAGGCGTTATCCAGCCCAATAAACACATTTTTCACCAAACGGCTGTCAAAGGCCTTTTCCAGCATTTGGCCATAGGCCCCGGTGCGGCCGGCGGAAAAGGTCAGCTTCACGGTGGAACAGTCAAAGGCCTCGTCGAACCACTCCGTCTGGAAGTTCTCCGCCATGGAGGAGCCCAGCAGCACGCTGTCATAGGGGAAGCGTTCGGCGATGCCGGCGTTTTGGTAGCGCTCATCATAGACCACAGGCTCCATGCCGAACAGGGGCGTATGATAGTGGAAAAAAGGGTCTATCACCAGCACCGCTGCCGCCCAGCACAGCAGCAAAACCGCCGCCGGCACCAGCGTGCGAAGGATAAACTTTTTCGCCATTTACGACCACCCTTCTTTCTGCATAGCTGAAAAATTAAAAATTTACATAGATGAACGAGGTGACACCGGAGAAGGACAGTACCGACAGCACCAGCAGCGCGATGCAGGCAAGGCTCATCTTCCAGCCGTAGGAGGAGGACTTTGCCCGCTCTTCGCTGTTTTTCATAAAAATGGAGGCAAACAGCCCAAAGGCCAGCAGCAGGCACCACAGCCCGCAGATCGTAAGATTTCCGCCCGGCAGGGTAACGCCGGGGAAGAGCTCCATGGTCTTGATAAATTCCTGGGGCAGGCTGAAGCCGCCGGTAAACAGCTTTTGCAGCACCGTCATGCCCATCCCCACGGAATCTGCCCGGAAGAATACCCAGGTCACGTTGAGGAACAGGAAGGTAAGCAGCCATTTCACCGCTTTTGGCAGAGAAGCTTTCCCGCGGAAGGCCCGGCAGACCACGCTGCCCAGGCCGTGGAGAACGCCCCACAGCAGGAAGGTCCAGTTGGCCCCGTGCCAGAAGCCGCTGAGCAGAAATACCAGCATCACATTGAGATAGGTACGCGCCGTACCCTTGCGATTACCTCCCAAGGGGATGTAGACGTACCGGGTGAGGAATTTCGTCAGGGTGATGTGCCACCGCCGCCAGAAATCCGTGACAGACAGGGCCCGGTATGGGGAATCGAAATTGATGGGGATGTCCATGTTGAGCATCTGCCCAATGCCCCTTGCCATATCGCTGTAGCCGCTGAAATCAAAGTAAATCTGCATGGTGTAGGCCAGGATGCCCAACAGCGCCGCCGGGGCGGTCAGCTCTGCCGTATTGGAGAAAGCCCAGTCGGCCACCGGGCCAAACTGGTCGGCCAAAAGCACCTTCTTCCCCAGGCCGAAGGAAAAGCTGCACAGCCCCCGGGAAAAGCTTTCTGCGTCGAAGCGGGCGCGGCTCTCCTCTTGCAGCTGGGGGATGATCTCGCTGTGAAGGGCGATGGGCCCGGAGATCACATAGGGGAAAAAGCAGGAATACATGGCGTAATCTAAAATGGGGTAAGAGATGGTTTCGTCCCGGTAGCTGTCAACCAAAAAGGCGATCTGCTGGAAGGTGAAAAAGCTGATGCCAATGGGCACAATCAGACTTGGCATGGAAACCGCGGCGCCTGTCAGGGCATTCCAGTTATCCAGGAAGAACCCGGTGTATTTGAAGAACAGCAGTAGGCCGATATCGACAGCAAGGCCTAAAAGAAGCAGGGCCTTCTTCCCCCTGCCGGCCGCTCTCCGCATCCCGGCGGCAAGGAGATAATTTGCCAAAATGCCGCCGCAGAGGATGGGCAGTGCCAGAATGTCAAAGCAGCCATAGAAAAACAGGGACGCGGCCAGCAGGAAACACTTCCCCGCAGTGCGCCCCAGCTTATTGCACAGAAAGTACCCCACCACGGAAAGAGGCAGGAACAAAAGGACAAAGGGATAGGAGTTGAAATACACGGCGGCCCCTCCTTTTTACGACTGGACGGTCTCACTTTCCAAAACTGCCCGTTTCGACTTTTCCACCGCCCGGCGTTTTAAGAAGAGAAAGCAAAGAGCTTCTACCACCGCCGTGACTGCCCAGGTAACGGGATAAGAGGCAAACAGTGCCTCCCAGGTGGGAACCTGTACGAAAACGGTGTAGATCCATACCACACGCAGCACGCAAACGCCAAACACGGAAATGAGCATGGGCGCCACGGAGGAACCCAGTCCCCGCAGACAGCCCACAAAAACATTCATCAGACCGCAGGTAAAGTGGGGCACACACAAAATCAGCATCTTTCTAAGACCGTAATCGATGACCTCCTGGTCGGAGGTGTAAATGCTCAGCAGGGGGCGGCCCAGAAGGTAGGCGGTGCAGCCCAGGGTAATGCCGATGACCGACACCAAAAACAGGCAGTTGAACAGCACCTTGTTGATGCGTCCGTATTTTTTCGCGCCGTAGTTTTGCCCCGTAAAGGACAGGGCCGCCTGGGTCATGGAGTCCTCCGCCGTAAAGACAAAGCCCTCGATGTTCCCTGCGGCGGTGCTGCCCGCCATGGCGATGGAACCAAAGGAATTGATGGTGGACTGGATAAGCACATTGGAGATGGAAAACATGGAGCCCTGTATCCCGGCGGGGATGCCGATGCGGGTCATCTGCCAAAGCTTATTTTTCACCACCCGCAGGCGCTTTAAGTCCACTTTATACACTGTATCACTGCGGACAAGGCATAATAGCACCAGTCCGGCGGAAATGCACTGGGAGATCACGGTGGCGGTGGCCACGCCGGCCACGCCCATATGAAACACGATGACGAAAATCAAATTGAGGATCACATTTACCACACCGGCGATGAGTAGGAAGTACAGGGGCCTCTTAGTATCTCCCACGGCCCGCAGGATAGCGGCACCGAAGTTATACAGCATCATAACAGGCATGCCCGCAAAGTAGATGCGCATATATAAAACCGACTGGTCGATAACGTCCTGAGGAGTGCTCATCAGCCGCAAAAGGGGCCGAGAAAGGGCCATGCCCACAAAGATCAGAAACACGCCGCTGACCAGGCTGGTCAAAATGGCGGTGTGCACCGTTTCGTCCAGATCCTTCCGCTGGCCGCCGCCGTAATAACGGGCCACCAGCACGTTCACGCCGATGGAAAGCCCCATGAACAGATTGATAATGAGCTGGATCAGCGCGCCGGTGGAGCCTACCGCCGCCAGCGCCTGACTGCCCGCGAAGCGCCCGGCCACCACCATGTCGGCAGCGTTAAAAAGCAGCTGCAAAATGCCGGAAAGCGCCAGCGGAATCGCAAACCGCACGATCTTTCCCAGCAGCGGGCCGTTGATCATGTCGATCTCATAGCCTCCCCTGCGGTCACCCTTGTTCCAAGGCAGTTTCATCTATCCCACTCCCCTTTACTTTTTTATCTACCCGCCGTTTGATGATAAAGTAGCAGACAGCATCGCACAGCGCCGCCAGCGCCCAGGTAATGGGATAAGAGACGTAAAGCATCTCCAGGGTGGGCAGCAGCCGGAAGACCGTGTACAGCCACACCACCCGGAAGCCGCAGACGAAGGTCATGATGATGGCCATAGGGATAAAGGAATATCCCATGCCCCGCAGCACGCTGACCAGCACACCCATCATAGCGCCGACGCACTGCGTGGTGCAGCAGATAGTCATCCGGCGGATTCCGTAGGCCACCACCTCCGGGTCGCTGGAGTAGATCCCCAACAGCTGGTAACCGAAAAGCCTGGCTCCAAAGCCCATGAGCAGTCCCGTTCCCACGCCCAGCACCATGCACAGCACCAGGATGCGGTTGATGCGCTCTGTCTTTTTTGCGCCCAGGTTCTGGCCGGTAAAGGACAGGGCCGCCTGGGAAAAGGAGTCCTGGCCCACAGAGACGAAGCCCTCGATATTAGCCGCGGCGGTGTTTCCCGCCATGGCGATGGAACCAAAGGAATTGATGGTGGATTGGATGAGCACGTTGGAGATGGAGAAGGACGCCCCCTGTATCCCGGCAGGCAGGCCGATCCTCACCATGGCAATGAGCTTGTCCCTTTTGATGCGCAGGCGCTTTATTTCTACCCGATAGGGGCCGTTTACCTTCATCAAACACCACAGCACCAGCCCGGCGGAAATGGCCTGGCTGATCACGGTCGCCGTTGCCACACCGGCAACACCCATATGGAACACGATAACAAAGATCAGGTTGAGTATCACGTTGACCACCCCGGCCAGAAGCAGGAAGTACAGGGGCCGCTGGGTGTCGCCCACAGCACGCAGGATGGCAGCGCCAAAGTTATACAGCAGCATGACCGGCACGCCCACAAAGTAAATGCGCATGTACAAAACAGATTGGTCCAGCACCTCCGACGGGGTGCCCATAGCGCTGAGGGCCGGTTTCGCCAGCAAGATCCCCACGGCGATCAATGCCACGCCGGATGTGACGCTTGCCAGGATGGAGGTATGTACCGTCTCATCCAGATCTTTGTTGTTACCCGCCCCGTAATATTGGGCCACCAGCACGTTGGTGCCGATGGAAAGCCCCATGAACAGGGTGACGATCAGGTTGATGATGGAGCCGGTAGCGCCCACCGCCGCCAGGGCGGTGCTGCCCGCAAAGCGCCCCACCACCACCATGTCGGCAGCGTTAAAGAGCAGCTGCAAAAGCCCGGAAAGGGCCAGCGGAATGGCATACCGCACGATCTTCCCCAACAGTGGGCCGCTTGTCATGTCGATCTCATAGCGGCTCCTGCCTGCCTTTAAATGAAATGTCAGCTTCACAGCTTCTCCTCCTCACTGGTAATAGACGATAAAAAGGCCCGCCCGGTTGCCCGGCAAGCCCTTTTGTTTTACTGCTGAAAGCCCAGGAAAAGCTCCTCGGCCCATTTCTGCTGCGCCATGTTCAGGTCGTTTTTCTCCGCGTTCTGGTCGGTGTAGATCATCAGGTACTTCCCGCTGGGATGTAAGACGGCCTTCACCTCGTTGCCGAGCACCTCGAAAGAACCATTTTCCTTCACGCTGGAAATACAGACCTGGCCCTTTTCGTCCAAATCGTCCGGGTCGAAGCTGTACAGCTCCACCTGCACCGTGCTGCTGTTGAACTTGAATTGACAGCGGTAACCGTCCAGCGCGCCGATTTCCTTAAAGGACATCTGGACAAAGCTTGAAATGTCCTCATCAGCTGTCATCCCGCCTTCCTTGGCGGCAACGCCGTCTTCCAGCGTAATGGCCTGTCCGGCTTTCATATACTCAAAAAGGCCGGCTAAGCTGTCCTCATACACCCCGGTTGGCTCCTTATGCCGAAGGGCGGTAGTGCCGTCCTCACCTGTGCTGGTCTCCAATACGAGCTCCGGCAGAGAAGCCGTTGTACTGCCGCAGGCGGCCAGGGTCATCATCAGCGCCGCCGCCAAAGCTAAGGCGGCTATCTTTTTCCACATAGCAGCGTTCATCCTTTCAAAAAGGGCCGGAAACGACCACCCCTACAAAAAGCCGCCGCAAGCCAGAAAGCATTTGCGGCGACATGGTGGTGACCCGGACGAGAATCGAACTCGTATTACCGCCGTGAAAGGGCGGTGTCTTAACCGTTTGACCACCGGGCCATATGGTAGCGGCAAATGGATTCGAACCATCGACACTTCGGGTATGAACCGAATGCTCTAGCCAACTGAGCTATGCCGCCATATTGCGTCTCCCCTTGGCGAGACGCTATTTATTATACTGTGCAGCCCGGTTTTTGTCAATACAATTAAGTAAATATTTTCTATGTTCAGCGGTCAGTGTACCCATGTTTTACGCGAAAGCTCTGCATACGGATTCATGAAATTCTTTTGATAAGGAGCAAGGTAACGAGCGACCCCGCAGCATGGGCGCGGCGGCACGCCGTTTTACGCAAAATCAACCATGAATCGAATAATTGGGGGCTTCTTTTGTGATCTGAATGTCGTGGGGATGGCTCTCCTTCAGACCGGCGCCGGTGATGCGCACAAAGCGGGCCTTCTTGTGGAGCTCCTGGATATTCTTGCAGCCGGTGTAGCCCATGCCGGAGCGCAGACCGCCCATCATCTGGAACACGGTGTCGGCCAGGGGGCCCTTGTAGGGCACGCGGCCCTCGACGCCCTCGGGCACGAACTTCTTCTGCTCGCCCTGGAAGTAGCGGTCACTGCTGCCGTGGTTCATGGCGCCCAGGCTGCCCATGCCGCGGTAGACCTTAAACTGGCGGCCCTGGTAGAGCTCGTACTCGCCGGGGGCCTCTTTGCAGCCAGCCACCATAGAACCCAGCATGACCACATTTGCTCCCGCAGCCAGAGCTTTGACGATATCGCCGCTGTACTTGATGCCGCCGTCGGCAATGATGGGAATGTTGTGCTTCATGGCCTCGCAGGCGGCATCGAACACAGCTGTGATCTGGGGCACGC
>CAZYLJ010000074.1:0-8115 GCA_964648555.1 uncultured Acutalibacter sp. | reverse complement strand
GAGCCGCAAGGCTCATCGAATGTTTCCGAAAGGATGATTTTGTGCGAACCATTCGTAAATTGAGACGGACGATCGTCTTTATCTTAAAAATGGCGTTGTTTATGTCGTTGTTTGGCATTTTCTTCGGTATTTTCGGCATCAATAATCCCTGGCTGTTCCGCCTGAACCGCACCTCCGGCGTCACCATGCTGACCTTCGCGGTGCTGGGCATCTCGCTGATGTCCGTCTACGGCGGCTACGCCATCGGCACCCAGAAGAGCCGGCCCATCATTTACTCCATGGGCCTTGCCACTGTGATGACGGACCTTGTCACACATTTGCAGCTGTCCATCATGAATACCAGCGAAAAGAACAACGACCACTTCGTCTACGAAACGCCGGAGCTTTTGCTGCTGGTCATCGTTTTGCAGATACTCGTCATCGTGTTTTTCGTCTATCTCGGCAATTTTGTGTATTTCTCCATCGTGCCGCCGGAAAAGTGCTGCGTCATTTCCTCCTCCCGGCAGAGCCTGGGCCACATCATCCCCAGGATCGACAAATTCAAAAAGCAGTACGAGGTGGATGAGATCGTCCGCTATGACGACCCCAAGGTGCTGGATGTGATCTCAAGAAACGACACGGTGTTCCTGTACGACGTGCCGCTGGACAAGCGCATCGCCCTGATCGATTACTGCTACCAGCAGCAGAAGAACATCTACTACAATTTTGAAATGACCGACGTGGTGAGCCAGGGGGCGAAATATATCACCCTGGGGGACAAGTCGCTGGTGATGCACACCGCCAAGGATCTGACCATGGAACAGCGCATCGTCAAGCGGCTGACCGACCTGTTTATCTCCATCTTGGCGCTGGTCATCACCAGCCCCATCATGCTGGGGGCCGCGCTGGCCATCAAGCTGGAAGACGGCGGCAAGGTGTTCTATAAGCAGAAGCGCCTGACAAAATACGGCCGGGTGTTCGAGGTGTACAAGTTCCGCACCATGAAGGAGGAAAACTCCATCCACAAATCGGTGACGGACGACGACGACCGCATCACAAAGGTGGGCAGATTCCTTCGGAAATACCGCATTGATGAGCTGCCCCAGATGCTCAATATCTTAAAGGGCGACATGACGGTGGTAGGCCCCCGGCCCGAAATGCTGGAAAACGTGGAAAAATACACGGAAGAGCTGCCGGAATTCTCCTACCGCCTGCGGATGAAGGCAGGGCTGACAGGCCTGGCGCAGATCTCCGGAAAGTACAACACCGCGCCAAAGGACAAGCTCGTGATGGACCTGATGTATATCGAGCACTACAGCATCTGGCAGGATTTCAAGCTCATCTTCCAGACGATCACTGTGTTCTTCAAGGCGTCGGAAAGCACCGAGGCCTTTGGCCAGGAGGTGCTGTACGACTTTGACGAGGACAGGGAGAAAAACCGCAGGAGGGCCCAGGAAGAAAAGGCCAAACAGGCAAATGCTGAGCGGCAACAGAACAGCCCGGAGCAGGCCGGTTCAAAGCAGGAGGCGCCCCAAAATGGGGACGAGCCCCGTGACAGCGGCCAGGAGGAATGAGCGTATGGCGGTAAAAGAGTATTTGCAGCGGGTGTTCCCCGGCACGGCGGAAGAATTTCTGCAAAGGGCGGAAAGTGCCATGAAAAGCGGCGAAAAGCTGTTTGTGGTCACCGCCAACCCGGAGATCATCATGCACGCACAGCGGGAAAAGGACATCGCGGACCTTCTGCTGAATGATAAGACTGCCGTTGTGCCGGATGGCATCAGCGTGGTGAAGGCCATGAGCATGCTGGGCATGAACGCGAAAGAGCGCATCGCCGGGGTAGACTTGGCGGACGCGCTGCTGCAAAAGGCCGGGGAGCAGGGGAAAAAAGTGTTCCTTCTTGGGGCAAAGGAGGAAGTGATCTCCGCCCTGGGGGAAAAGCTCGTGAGGCAGTACCCCCAGATACAGCTGAAGGTGCGCAACGGCTACGATGGGGACAAGGATGAGATCTTTGAACGGGAGATCGTTCCCTTCGCGCCTGACCTGGTGCTAGTGGGCCTGGGCGTGCCCGCTCAGGAAAGGCTCATTGCCCGCCACCTTGAGAAGCTCCAAAAGGGCGTGTTCATCGGGGTGGGCGGTTCCTTCGACGTATTGAGCGGCAAAAAGCAGCGGGCGCCCTCTTTTTTTGTCAAGACGAACACCGAATGGCTTTACCGCATTGTGAGAGAGCCCTCCCGCTTAAAGCGCTTTTATCGGAACAACGTGAAGTTTTTGGGGGAAGTCCGGCGGGAAGCAAGAAAAACGGAGACAAATTCCTGAAAGCTGCAGAATATATTTTTTGAAAAGGGTAGATGACTTTATGAAAAAGATCAAAGTGATGTCCGTGTTCGGCACCCGGCCGGAGACCATCAAAATGGCGCCTCTTGTCAAGGAGCTCAAAAACCGGGAGGAATTTGAAAGCATCGTTTGCGTGACCGCCCAGCACCGGCAGATGCTGGATCAGGTACTGAACGCCTTTCACATCGTGCCCGATTACGATCTGGACATCATGAAGCAGGGCCAGACCCTTGCCGACATCACCTCCCGGGTCCTGCAGGGCCTGGGCCCCGTCCTTGAAGAGGTGAAGCCGGACATGGTGCTTGTCCACGGCGACACCACCACCACTTTTGCGGGGGCCCTGGCCGCCTATTACGCCCAGGTGGCCGTGGGCCACGTGGAGGCTGGCCTGAGGACCTACGACAAATACTCCCCCTACCCGGAGGAGATGAACCGGCAGTTCGTGGGCTGCATGGCAGACCTGCACTTTGCCCCCACAGAGCTTTCCCGCCAAAACCTCTTGAGGGAGGGCAAGAAGCCGGAGACCATTATCGTCACCGGCAACACGGCTATTGACGCCCTGGACACGACGGTAAGGACCGACTATTCCGACGAGATCGTGGACTGGGCCAAGGGCTCCCGGATGATCGTACTGACCGCCCACCGCAGGGAGAACCTGGGCGAGCCCATGAGAAGGATGTTCCACGCCATCCGCCGTATTGTGGATGAGTTCCCGGATGTGAAGGTGGTGTACCCCGTACACCTGAACCCTTTGGTGCAGAAGGCCGCCGACGAGGCTTTTGGCGATTGCGACAGGGTGCGGCTCATCCCGCCCCAGGAGGTGGTGGAGTTCCACAACCTGCTTGGGAAGTCATATCTGATCCTGACGGACAGCGGCGGCATCCAGGAGGAAGCGCCGTCCTTGGGCAAGCCGGTCATCGTGCTGCGCGACACCACCGAGCGTCCGGAGGGCATTGGCGCAGGCACCCTGAAGCTGGCCGGGACCGACGAGGAGACGGTCTATTCCATGGTAAAGGAGCTGCTGACCGACGAAAGGGAATATGCCCGCATGAGCCATGCCAGCAACCCCTACGGGGACGGCAAGGCCAGCGCCCGCATTGCCGACGCCATTTTGGCGTGGGCGAAGGGGAGAGAAGAAACAGACAGAAAGTGAGAACAGATCGCAATGGTTGAAAAAGAGCAAAAGGAAGAAGAACAGACAAGTCTGGAAAGATGGCGCCTGGGGATCCGGCCCTCGCCAAAGCGCGTGGTTGCGGCCGTTCTGGTGCTGGTGCTTTCGGCGGCGCTGCTGTGGCAGTACCGGGGCCTTCGCTGGCAGGAGGGCGAAAGCGGCCAGGAGATCGCCTGGTGGTTTTTACTGGCCTATGGGGCCTTCACGGCGTGCAGCGCCCTGCTGTGCCTTGTAGAGGTACAGCTGCCCAGCCTTTTTCGCAGAGCTGTCTCCTGGGCGGCGGTGCTTGTTATGCCCTTCTGCGTCATGATCGTCGTGGAGGCCATGAACAGCACCAATTACCGGGCCTTTACGGCGATTCGCCTTTTTGCCAATTACATCTGCTATTTGCTGATATTCGCATTCCTGTTTGCCATCAGCCGCCGTGGCTGGATCACTGTGCTTTCCGGCGGTATGATCAGTCTGGTGTTCGGCATGGCAAACTTCTTTGTGATAAAGTTCCGTGACCAGCCCCTGCTGCCCTGGGACATCCAGGCCATCGGCACGGCGATGGAGGTGGGAGAGGGCTATAATTTCGCCCTGGAGCGCCCTATGGTGCTCTCCTTTGTGTTCCTGCTGTTTGCCACGCTGTTCACCTGGAAATTCGGCACGGCCGGCAAGCGGGAAACCACCCGTGCTTCCCGCCTGATCGAGCGTGGGGCGGCGCTGGCCCTTTCCGCGGTGCTGGCGGTATACATCTTCCCCATGGACGGCCTGACGGATCTGGGCATTTCCGTGTGGGCCTGGAACCAGAAGGTCAGTGCCCGCAATACCGGCATGCTGCCGGGATTTTTCGCCAATGTGCAGTTTCTGATGGTGGATAAGCCGGAGGGGTACTCTCTGGAGACGGTGGAACAGCTGGGGGAGGAGCTGGAGGCCGAGGAGGATCCCGAACCCCTGGGCGACCCCGGGGAGCAAATGCCCACCATCATCGCGGTGATGAACGAATCCATGGCGGACATGGAAAGCTACGGTACCATGGAATTTTCCAGTGAGGTCATGCCGTTTGTCCATTCTCTGCAGGGGGAGGACAATGTCATATGGGGCACGGCCTATTCCTCCGTGTACGGCGGAGACACCTGCAACAGCGAGTATGAGTTCCTGACGGGCAACAGCCTCTACCTGCTGCCCAGCAACTGCAAGCCCTATCAGCAGTATGTGAGGGAGGATCAGACGGCCCTGCCCGATATCTTAAAGAGCTACGGTTACACCTGTGACGCGGTACACCCCGGTGTGCGCACCGCCTGGAGCCGTGATACGGCGTATCCCTACCTGGGCTTTGACAGCTTCCGGGATATGCTGCAATTCGACATCCAGCGGGTGCACGAGCACAACAACATGACCAGCGACATGAGCTGCTATGAGCAGGTCATCTACCAGTACGAGGAGCGGCAGAAGGAAGAAAACGGCGATCCCCAGTTCATCTTCAACGTGACCATTCAGAACCACGGCGGCTATGGCGACTCCGACTACAGTAACACGGTAAGCGTGGTGGGCCACGAGGGGGAATATCCCCAGACAGAGCAGTACCTGTCCCTCATCAAGAAGACGGACGAGGCACTGGAATATCTGATCAGCTACTTTGAACAGCAGGAGGATCCGGTGGTCATCCTGGTCTTTGGCGACCATTGGCCCGTACTGGAGGAAGATTTCGTTTCCGAGCTTTTGGGCGCCGACATGAACGATATGACCCCGGAGGAGATCATGATGCAGCACGAGGTGCCGTTCTTCATCTGGGCCAATTATCCCCTGGAATCTCAGCACATCGACAAGGTGAGCATCAACTATCTGTCCAGCCTGCTGCTGCGGGCGGCGGGGCTGGAGGGCACCGACTACACCAAATATCTGGACAGCCTGCGCGGGCAGCTGCCGGTCATCAACGCCGTGGGCGTGATGGACACGGAGGGTAACGTGTACCCCAAGGGCGAGGCAACGCCCTATGACGACCTCATCAACGAGTACGCCATATTGCAGTATAACAATTCCTTTGACGAAGGAGAAAAGGTCACGTCTATCTTTACGCGAGAGGGAGGAGGATAGCCTGTGAAAGCAACTGTCAGACGCGTCAACGAGTGGGATGGGCCCTCCATGCTGAAAATTTACGCCCCCTACATAGGGACCTCTGCCGCGCCGGAGCGGGAGCTGCCCGAATTGCAGGAGTATATCCGGCGCATTGACAAATACACCTATGGCCTGGGCTGGCTCCTGTGTGAGATCGACTCCCGGCCAACCGGGTTCTGCCATCTGACGGAGGACCGCCGCGCGCCCGAAGACCTGTTTTCTGTGGAGATACAGCTCTACGTGAAGCCGGACTGCCGCCGCCGGGGCGTGGGCGCGGCTCTTTGGGCGTTGATGAAGGATATCATGGAGCTGGGCAGCCGGAGGCTCGTCACCGCCAGAGCAGCAGCGGAAAATACCGAGGCGCTGGCGTTCTTCCGGGCTATGGGCTTTGCGGACGCGGGAACAGACGAGACCGGCGACCGGCTGCTGGAATACCGCCTGACCCCCGCCGAGCCGGAGGCTGAGCGCCCCACAAAGCCCTATCTCATCGACAACCTGGACTACGAGCGCGCAAGAGAAAATGCCGCGAAGCTGGTAAAGGCCCCTTAAAGGGCCTTTTTCTTTCCCAAAAAGAAAAGACTTGGCAAAAACAAAATGGCGGCGCCCTCAGGACAAGAGGGGCCGCAAAATGCAGATGAATAAGATCACATGCCGGTACAGGGCGAGGCCAGAAAGGTCTCGCCTTTGCTTTCCAAAAGGCACAGGGCGTTTCTGGCCGCGGCCTCCGTTTTAAAAATCCCGAATACCGCCGAGCCGCTGCCGGTCATCATGGCGCCCAGTGCCCCGGCGGCAAGCATGACCTTTTTCACATCTCTGACCTGCATCAGGCCCATGACCTGGTCGAAGCGGTTGGACAAGCATTTGCCGATCTGCCGCAGATCGCCTGTCTCCAGGGCGGTTACCATTTTGGGGGTGGAAAAGACGCGGCTCATGGGGCGGCTGTCAAGAAGGGCGTAGGCCCGTGGGGTGCTGATGCCCACCGGGGGCTTGCACACCGCCAGAAAGCACGCCGGCAGAGGGGGCATCGGTTCCAAGATTTCCCCGGTGCCGGTGCAGCGGCAGGTCCCGCCGTGGACGCAGAAGGGCACGTCGGCCCCAATTTTTTCGCCCAGCTCCATCAGCTGCGGCAGCTTGAGGCCAGCACCGTAAAGCTCGTTTAGGCCCCGCAGTACAGCGGCCGCGTCGGCACTGCCGCCGCCCATGCCCGCCCTGGTGGGGATGCGCTTTTGAATGTCGATAACAAGGCCCGCGCTCCGGATGCCGCAGCGCTCAAAGAAAAGGCAGGCCGCCCGGTAGGCGGTGTTTTTTTCATTTACGGGCAGATAGCCTTTACTGCACCGCATCCGCACGCCCGGCTCAGCGGTCTGTTCCAGCGTCACGTCATCGGAAAGGGAGATGCTTTGCATCACCGTGTCCAGGGTGTGAAAGCCGTCCTCCCGTTTGCCTGTCACGTCCAGCGTCAGGTTTATCTTCGCGTATGCTTTTACCTTCATCTCGTTTTCACCTTTATAATTCCCGCAAAAACGCTTCCATCCGTTTTAAGGCCTCTGTGATATGCTTGATGGAATAGGAGTAGGAGATGCGCACAAAGCCCTCGCCGCAGGCGCCAAAGGTGTCGCCGGGGATGACCGCCACATGCTTGGAGTAAATGAGCTTTTCGCAGAACTCGCTGGACGTGAGGCCGGTGGACTGAATGGAGGGGAAAGCGTAAAATGCGCCCTCCGGCTCAAAGCAGGTGAGGCCCATACGGTTTAAGCCGTCCACGATATAGCGGCGGCGCAGGTCGTACTGGGCGCGCATGTACTCCATGTCCTCATCGCCATTGCGCATGGCCTCGATGGCCGCGTATTGGCTGGTGGTGGGGGCGCTCATAATGGCAAACTGGTGCAGTTTCGTCATCAGGGCGATGATCTCCTTCGGCCCGGCGGCATAGCCCATCCGCCAACCCGTCATAGAGTGGGACTTGGAAAAGCCGTTGATCAGGATGGTGCGCTCCTTCATGCCGGGCAGGGAGGCAAAGGACACGTGCTGTGCCTTGCCGTAGGTCAGGGAGGCGTATATTTCGTCGGAGAGCACCATCAGGCCGTGGCGCTCCACCACCTGGGAAATGCTCTGAAGATCCTCCTTGCGCATGATGGCCCCGGTGGGGTTGTTGGGGTATGGCATGATGAGCACCTTTGTCTTTGGGGTGATCTTTGCCTCCAGATCCTCCGCCCGCAGCCGGAAGCCGTTTTCCGGCCTGGTTTTCACCGTGACGGCCACGCCCCCCGCCATTTGGGTGATGGGCACATAGCACACGAAGCTGGGCTCCGGGATGATGACCTCGTCCCCCGGCTCTAACAGGCACCGCAGGCACAGGTCGATGGCCTCGCTGCCGCCCACGGTGACCAGAATATCCGTTTCCGGCGCATAGGAAACGCCGTAGTGGCGCTGCAAAAAGGCGGCAATCTCCTCCCGCAGCTTCAAAAAGCCCCGGTTGGGGGTGTAGCGGGTGCGGCCCTTCTCCAGGGACTGTATGCCCTCCTCCCGGA
>CAZYLJ010000073.1:0-8211 GCA_964648555.1 uncultured Acutalibacter sp. | reverse complement strand
ATTGAGTTTGAGGATAACCAGTTTACTAATAGTAACCTCACCTATGACGAGGATACAGGTGCAGTTACCATTACAAAGCTTGAAGCTGGAGCGAAGGCAACTATCACCGTAACTTATACCGTTGGAGAAGGTGACGAAGGCAGTACCATCACCAACACTGCTACTGCGGAGGGTCTGAACGGTGAAAAAGATACGGGCACAGCGACAGTGAACGTTCCGGATCTGACCGTCACCAAGACCGTGGATGAGTCTACCGCCAAGGTGGGCAACACGCTGACCTACACCATCACGGTCACGAACACCGGCAACGTGGCGCTGAACAATATTGCAGTCACTGACACTCTGGAGAATGCCGATGGTAGTGTTACATTCACTGCTTCCAATAACAATGCTTACAACATTAGCGACGATGGCACTACCGTGACCATCACAGAGCTGAAACCTGATGCCTCGGTGGAGATCACGGCCACCTACAAGGTCCTCTCCGCCGACGCCGGCAAGACCATTACCAACACCGCCACCGCTACAGCGGAGGACGGTCCGTCTGCTACAAGCGACAAGGTGACCACCACAGTTTCCAAGTCCAGCAGTTCCCACTCTTCGAAGCCCACGACGCCTGTCACGCCCCCCGTTCTGAACACTGAGGACCATGTGGCCTATATCATCGGCTATGAGGACGGCACGGTGCGGCCCGCAAACAGCATCACCCGGGCCGAGGTGGCCACCATCTTCTTCCGCCTGCTGTCCGACGAGAGCCGGGCTGAGATCTGGTCCACCACCAACGACTACAGCGACGTGGCCGGGACCGCCTGGTACAACAACGCCATCTCCACCCTGTCCAACGCCGGCATCATCACCGGCTATGAGGACGGCACCTTCCGGCCTGACGCCAGCATCACCCGCGCCGAGTTCGCCACCATCGCCGCCCGGTTCAGCGACGTGGTCTACGACGGCAGCAACGGCTTCACCGACGTGCCCGACACCCACTGGGCCGCCCGCTACATCGCCCTGGCCCAGCACCTGGGGTGGATCAACGGCTATGAGGACAACACCTTCCGGCCTGAGCAGTATATCACCCGCGCCGAGTCCATGACCCTCGTCAACCGCGTGCTGGAGCGCGCCGTGGAAGAGGAGCACATGCTGCCCGAGATGATGACATGGGTGGATAACCAGCCCGGCACCTGGTACTATGAGGCCGTCCAGGAGGCCACCAACTCCCATGAGTATACCCGCCTGGACAAGGTGGTTCCCGACCAGGACTTCTGCTACGAGGACTGGCAGCAGGTGCTGAAGGCACCTGGCTGGGCCCTGCTGGAGCGGACCTGGAGCACCGCCAACGGCCAGCACTGATCCTATGAAGCTCCCGCAAGGGGAATCCCGCAAAACAAAACCAAAGGGAGGGCAGCATCCGCTGCCCTCCCTTTCTTTGCTGGGAAGAGAGAAAAAGGCAGGCAGCCGCCGCCGTGTACAAACACGGCGGCGGCTGCCTTGGGATTTAATGAGACGAAAAAACAGAGCCTGTCCTTAGACGTTCATAACGATGCCGGAGTCCACGTTGAAGATCTGGCCGGTGAGCTCCTTGGATTCCTCGGCGCAGAGGAACTGCACGGTGTAGGCGCAGTCCTCGGGCTGCTGGGCTCTTCTCAGGGCGGAGTTGGCCGAGCCCATCTTCTGCACCACGTCCTCGCCGGTGACGCAGTCCTGGAACTGGTCGGGATAGAGATCCTTCAGGGCCAGGGCGGTTCCCTTGGAGTAGATGGCGGTGTAGACCAGGCCGGGGTTGAGGACGTTGACGTTGACGTTAAACTCGCCCATTTCCTTGGCCAGGCACAGGGCATACTCGATGGTGGCCAGCTTGGTCACGCAGTAAACGGGCTTGACCGGGTCGGGGAGATAGGCGGCGATGCTGGCTGTGATCACGATCTTGCCGAACTTCTTTTCCTTCATGGCCGGGGTGAAGGCCCGGGTGGTGCGGATGATGCCCAGGGTGTTGATGTTATAGCCCCGCAGCCACTCCTCGTCGGGCGCCTTGCCGCAGGAGCCGCGGGTGTCCACCGCCTGTCCCACGCCGGCGTTGCAGAAGAGCACGTCGATCTTTCGGTCAAACGCCTTCAAAATCTCGGCGGCCACGGCCTCGATCTCTGCGCCGTTGCTGACATCTGCCCGATAGCCTTTGATGACGCTGCCAAACTCTGCGGCCTTGGCGATGGTCTCATCGGCGGCGTCCCGGTCGATGACGGCCACGTTGGCCCCGGCCTTGGCAAACTCCAGGGCGGTGGACTGACCAATGCCCGACGCACCGCCGGTTACAACGACGTTGTAGCCTGTAAAATCAAATTTAATGTTCCGCATGAACAGATCCTCCTTTATCATTGGTCGATGGGTGGTTTTGCACGTGGGAATGGGGATATTGGCTAAATAGAAGGGAACTTTTGCTGCTTGTCTTGTGCTAATCGTAGCATGAAGGGGCGGGAAAAGTCCATCTCAAATAGCGAAATGAACCGTGCGGTTTTTTGCTACAAACCCCGGTTCGTCCGAAAAAATGGGCCCTGCCCTCCTTTGCGGAGCGCAGGGCCCATTGCCGCAGACGGGGGTTAGATCCCTTGTTCTTCAATGGCTTGCAGGAGAAACTCCTTGAACTGGCGCGCGCCAGGGGAGAGGGGGATGTCCTTTTTCCAGTAGAGCTTTTTAACCAGGGAAAAGGGCTCAAATTCCTGAATGGAGACGCAGGCATAGTCGGACAGCTTGACCTGCATGGTCCGCTTGGTGGTGATGATCACGCTGGCCCCCTTTTCAAACACGAGATGACGGAGGGTGTATTCGCACTCCATTTTTCGGGTGGGCGTGAAGCCGATTTGGGAAAGGACCTTGTCCGTTGCCTGCTGGAAGTAGTCTGTCTTGGGCCGAAACAGGAAGAGGTCATCCTGAAAGTCGAAAATGCTTTTTGGCGTGCCGGGGTCCTGGGCCATGGGGTGGTCCTTTGGCGCGGCGATGACAAAGGGATCGTCGAACAGGGTGCAGTATGCCAGGGAACGGTTTTCCAGGTCGATGTCCGTTATGATGAAATCCAGCTCGGCCTGGTAGATCAGCTTTCCCTGGCGGTCCGGGTCGCGGGATATCTGGCGGATCTGGATCTCAGGGTACTGCAGGTTAAAGCGGGTAAAAATCCCGTCCCACAGGGCGCCGTCCAAAAGGGAGAGGCTGACCTGGTTTTGCAGCTGGCCCTGGGTCTGCTGGACGGCCTCCACCCCGCGGTTCAGGGCGGAGAAGGCTTCCTCCACATAGGGCAAAAATTGCTTGCCGTATTGATTCAGACGCATGTTGCGGCCCACGCGGTCGAACAGATTCAGGCCCAGCTCCTCTTCCAGGCTCCGAATCCCCGCGCTGATGGAAGAGGGGCTGACGTGAAGTTTTTCGCCTGTCTTTTGCACATGCTCGTTGGCAGCAACTTCGCGGAAGTATTCTAAGTGCAGTAGGTTCATTGCTGACACCACCTCTTAAATAAAAATCGAAATGGATAGGCTGAATCATGCGAAAAAACGAAATGATTTGTGCAATTAGCTGTGATGGACGCGGAAAAAGAGCGATGTTATAATCAAAATCACAAGAAGGGAACGCTTTCACAAACAAATCAACAGAAAGGATGGATCACGATGCGAGCATTGGTGAAGACAAAGCCGGGACCTGAAAACGAGATTCTGGATGTTCCCGTGCCAGAGATCGCAGAGGATGAAATCCTGATCCGTGTCAAAGCTGCTGCTGTCTGCGGGTCGGATATCCACAAGTTCTACTGGGAACCCAGCATGCACATGTACAAGAACTATCTTCCCCTGATTTTTGGACATGAATTCTCCGGTGTGGTGGAAAAAATTGGCGCGGCCATCCCGGAGGAGAAGGTGAAAATCGGACAGAGAGTTTCCCTGAACAATGCTCATTTCTGCGGCGTGTGCGAATATTGCCGAAAGGGACAGCCCCAGAAATGCCCTGAGTTTTACTGGAACGGCGGCACGAAAGACGGCGCCTTTGCCGAGTTTACGGTGGTGAAACAAGACCAGCTGCTTCCCATGCCGGACGACATGTCGTTTGTCGCCGGGGCCCTGATAGAGCCCTTGGGCGTGGCGGCCCACGCGGTAGAAACGGCAGGGGTTGGCTTGGGCGACTGTGTTGCGGTGATCGGAGCCGGCACCATCGGTTTGCTGACCGCGCTGATGGCCAAGGCGGCCGGGGCGCCCCAGTGCGCGATCATCGGCCTGCGGGCCGACATCCAGCGGCTGCGGCTTGCTGTGGATGAGCTGGGAGCGGACCTTTTTATCGTAAACGACGAGGAGGACGCGCTGGAAAAAATCCAAAAGCTGACCAATGGAATCGGCCTTGACGCAGTGTTTGAGTGCTCCGGTGTTCCCAAAATGGTGAACCTGGCCCTGGACATGATCCGGGGAAAGGGGAAGGTTTGCGCGGTCGGAATCTACTCCGGCCCGGTGGAGCTGGACCTGTCCACCATGGTGCGGGGGGAGAAAAATCTGTTGTGCAGCTTCGGCGGCCCCACCCCCTATTCCCGCACCTTTGACTGGGCGAAGGGGCATCCGGAGCTGATGAAAAAAGTGGAAAAAATCGTGACCCATACCAGCAGGATCGAGGACATCGACGCCGTGCTGCGGCGCAACCGAGATCATGAAAGCATCAAAGAGGTCTTTCTGTTTGACTGAATGTGCAGGTTCGATGGAAAACGATAGCTGCATCTGTTCAATTTCATTGTATCAGCTAAAATTGTTGCCGTCTACCGCAAAAAATTGTATAAAAAGCTGCAAAAAGTTGCATGATTCATTGTTAATGAAACAAACCTGAAAAGGTTAAGGAGGCATTGCTTTATGAGTAAGATGTTAAGTGGCGGCCAGCTTGTGGCCAAGGCATTGAAGAGAGAAGGCGTGACCACGGTCTTTGCCCTGTCTGGCGGGCACACCATGCCCATTATGTATGGGCTGCGGGAAGAGGGCATTGAGGTCATCAGCGTGCGGCATGAGAGCGCCGCCGGTTATGCCGCCGACGCCTATGCCCGGGTCAGCGGAAAGCCCGGTGTGGTCATCACCACCGCTGGCCCCGGCGTGACCAACTGCGTCACCCCCATGGTGGAGGCATTTGAGGCCGGCACGCCCGTGATCCACATCGGCGGCGGCGGCTTCCACAACATGTACGACAGCGGCGTGGCCCAGGACAGCCCCACCCTGGACATGATGCGCCCCGTCTGCAAGGACGTGAAGCGCTGCCTGGTTCCCGCCCGTCTGCCGGAGTATGTCCGGGGCGCCTTCCGCCGGGCCACCAGCGCGGACTCCGGCCCCGTCTATCTGGAGGTCCCCGTCACCGTGGTTCTGGGCCAGGTGCCCGAGGAACAGGCGGTCTTCCACGATCCCGACCCCATCCTCTCCGCCGCCTTCGGCGATCCCGGCCGGATCAAGGCGGCAGCCAAGGCCCTGGCAGAGGCCAAAAAGCCCGTGCTGGTCCTGGGTGAGCAGTGCCGTTACTCCACCCTGTACGGTGAGTATGTAGAGCAGTTGGTCAATTATTTGCAGATGCCGGTTCACAGCACCTTCCTGCCCACCATCCGGGGCCTGTTCGCCGACGAGACGAAAAACGAGCTCTTCTCCCTGGGCGAGGCCGCCGTGGCGGCCGCCGACGTGATTCTGGAGCTGAACGTCAACAACCTGCAGAACCTGGCCAAGGCCCAGCCCCCTGCCTGGAACGCCAATGCCACCATCATCCAGATCAACGAGGACGCCAACAAGATCGGCTTTAACCGGGACGCGGACATCGGCCTGGTGGCCAGCCCCGGCGCCGCCGCCATGCAGCTTTACAAAGAGGTCACCGCCCTGATCCCCCAGGTCACCGACACCGCCTGGGTGGAAGAGGCCAGAGCCCTGACCAACAAGGCCCGGGCCCCCTTCCTGGAGGCCAAAACCGCCACAGCCCAGCCCCCGCTGCCCGGCAGGCTGGCCGCAGAGGTGATGAAGTTCCTGGAGGAATACGGTCCCGACTGGCACATCATCTGCGACGGCGGCGACGCGGCCCAGTGGATCCTGTATAACGCCGTGGCACGCTATCCCGGCCAGGTGGTGAAGTTCAGCAACCTGGGCACCATCGGCACCGGCGCGGGCTTCAGCCTGGGCGCCTGGGCGGCGGACCACAAGCCCATCCTCTACTTCGTGGGCGACGGCAGCTTCGGCTTCCACGCCATGGAGTTTGAGACCTTTGTGCGCAACGGGATCCCCGTCATCTGCGTCATCTCCAACGACTCCTCCTGGGGCATGATCCGCCTGTCGGAGGGGCTGCGGATCCCCGACTTCATTGCCGAGAATGGCCAGCACCCCATCAACCTGCTCCAGGAGATGTTCTCCTATGAAAAGCTCACAGAGATGTGGGGCGGCGTGGGCCTGAAGGTCAACCGGTATGAGGATATCGTGCCCGGCCTGAAGAAGATCCTGGAATCCGGTAAGGTGGGCATCCTCAACTGCGAGGTGGACAAGGACGCCTACAGCCCCCGGACCCGCAGCTTTGCCGGCCTGTAATCAAGGCCTCACGCTTTCGGTAATCTGATAGAAAGCAGAAAAGTCTGGCAGCGCTTTCTGCAAGAGGCGCTGCCAGGCTTTTCACCTACCGGGGGAAAGGCCCCCACACAATAAGAAATTTGAGAAAAGGGAGGGTATCCTTATGTCAAATCCTTCGAAAAAAGGCATCTATCATGGCTGGTGGATTGTGATCACAAGCCTGCTCATGATGGCCACGGTATATTCCGCCATGATCACCCTGCCCGGGGTGTTCACCGTTTTTGTCACAGAGGACTTCGGGGTTACCCGCACAGCCTTTACTGCCCATATCACCATTTGTACCCTGGCTTGTATGGTGGCGTCCCTTTTTGTGGGCAAGCTGTTTCAGAAGTATAACCCCAAAATCCTCATGGCCGTCAGCGCCGTCATTGTAACCCTCTGCTTCCTGGGGTATTCCTTTGCCACCAGCGTGATCCATTTCTATGTGATCTCCGCCCTCGTCGGCTTCTTCGGCCTGTTCCTGTCCAATGTTCCCATCTCCATTTTGATCAACAGCTGGTTTGGCCCCAAGATGAAGGGCAAGGCCATGGGCATTGCCATGGTGGGCAGCGGCATCGGGTCCATGGTTCTCAACCCCGTGCTGACCGCCATCAACGAGGCCTATAGCTGGCGGATGTCCTATCGTCTGCTGGCCCTGCTGGTTCTGGTGCTGGTGCTGCCCCTGATCCTGCTGAAGGTGACGCGTTCTCCCGAGGACAAGGGCCTTGCCCGGCTGGGCGATGACCCCAATGCGGTCACTGTCCCTGGCGGGGCGGTGTCCGGCCTCAGCGCCGGCCAGGCCCTGAAGACCAGCTTGTTCTGGATCATGTTCCTGACCTTCTTCCTCTTTTCCGCCACCACCACCATTTTCAACACCAACGCGATCCCCTATATGACCGACGTGGGCATTGACGCGGTGTTTGCCTCCACGATGATGTCCCTGTCCGCGCTGGGTGTCATCATCGGGAAGCTGGCCCTGGGCACCATCAGTGACAAGTGGAACGCCAAAGTGGCCTCTTCCGCTGCCATTGCCTGCCTCATTCTGGGCCTCGTCTGCTTCCTGGGCCTGCCCAAGCTGGCCCTGCTGGCCCCGGCGGCCACCTTCCTCTTCGGCCTGGGCAACGCCAACGCCACAGTGACCATGCCCCTCATCGCCAACGACATGATGGGGAACCGGGACTTTGGCACCCTCTTTGGGTATGCCAGCGTGTCCAGCACCCTGGGCGCCAGCGTCGGCCCCCTCTTCGGCGCCATGGTCTTCGACAGCACCGGCTCTTATGCCGCGGCCTGGAGCAGTGACATCATCCTCATGGTGGTCATGCTCCTGACCCTCCACCTGTGCTATAAGATCCGCTCCCGGGTGTACGCCAAGCTGGGTGTTGAGAGCTGACCACGGAGAAATCCTATCCTGATGCGAAAGAAACGCTGCCAAAAGCAGCGTTTCTTTTTTGCAAAGCCGGGTGGCGTTGCGGAAATTAATGATGGCCCACCTTTCCTGCGCGCAGGAAAGGTGGGCCATCAGGACAAGGAAAGGATAAAAAACAAAAACCTTGAAATCTTTCGATTTCAAGGTTTTTGCTGGTCCGAGTGTTGAGATTCGAACTCAAGGCCTCTTGAACCCCATTCAAGCGCG
>CAZYLJ010000072.1:0-8488 GCA_964648555.1 uncultured Acutalibacter sp. | reverse complement strand
AGCAAATGGTGGACGACATGCGGCCTTATCTGTGACAGCAGCAAAGAGCCTCCCCGTAGGGGGAGGCTCTTTGCGCAAGGTTTATCGCACAAAATTGGTAAAGGTTTTCGGTTCCTTTTCCGGCAGGCCAAACTCCCGCTTGCCAAGGGCGATGGACTTCATCAGGAAGGTCATGTTGCGGGCCAGGGTACGCATGCCCTGCAGGCCCTCCGAATCCTCGGCTGCCTGGCCGGGCGTCTGGCCGTGGACGCTGTTCCAATACTGGCCGGATGCCACCGGCATGCCGGAAATGGTGAAAAACTTGTTCAGCTCGTCAAAGGTGGCGGAAAGGCCGCCCCGGCGGGCCGCTACCACGCCGGCGCCGACCTTCATGGTCTTGTCAAAGCCGGTGCTGTAAAACAGCCTGGTGAGAAAGGCCACCAAAGTGGCGTTGGCGGAGGCGTAATAGACCGGGCTGCCAACCACCAGGCCGTCGCAGGCCTCAAATTTAGGCGCGGCCACGTTCACCATATCGTCAAACACGCATTTATGAAGCTCTCTGCACTTGCCGCAGGCGATGCAGCTGCGGATGGCCTGGTTCCCTACGTGGAGAAGCTCCGTCTCAACGCCTTCCGCCTGAAACACCTTCTCCATCTCCCGCAGGGCGATGGCGGTGTTGCCGTTTTGATGAGGGCTGCCGTTTACCAGCAAAACCTTTAAGCTCATTGACATATCCTCCCAAAATAGTATTTTAGATATAAAATTATATTCGATTTGGTTCTCCCTGTCAACTAAAACCTGTCTTCTAAAGCGCCGCGCATGTTTCCTTAAAAATGACATACAGTATATTGAAATCTATTTTTAAGGAGCGCGCCTTATGATAAAGCTGAAACCCCTGCTTGTAAACCTGTTGATCCCTCTGGCGGTGGGCGGGCTTTCCGCCCTGCTCACCATGAGCTCTATGGAGACCTTCGCCAAATTAAAGCAGCCTCCCCTCTCCCCGCCAGGCTGGCTCTTCCCCGTCGTGTGGACGGTGCTTTTCCTGCTGATGGGCATTGCCGCATACCTTGTCTGGATGCGGGACAGCACCGGCAGAAACGGGGCGCTGCTGCTTTACGGTCTGCAGCTCATCTTCAATTTCGCCTGGACGCTCATCTTCTTCAACGGCCAAAAGTACGGCTTTGCCCTGCTTTGGCTTTTGGCGCTGTGGGCGCTCATCCTGCTGACCACCCTTCGGTTCTTCAGGGAGTCGAAAGCCGCCGGGTGTCTGATGGTGCCCTATCTGGCGTGGGTGACCTTCGCGGCCTATCTCAACGCCGGGGTGTGGTACCTGAACTGAGGGGAAAAATCTTCAATATGGCCGCTGGCTGTCCGGCACTTGCAAACCTGGAAGACATATGATATACTTTCAATGTAACGTCGATAAATTCAATGTAAAGGTAGTGGTTTTTCCTTTTATGGACAGTCACAGTACGACGCTTATCCTGGTTTTGATCGTTCTCGTTGCGCTCTCCGCCTATTTTTCCGGCACAGAGACCGCCTTCTCTTCCCTGAACCGCATCCGGCTGAAGAATCTGGCCGCGGACGGCAACAAGCGGGCGAAGCTGGCCTACTCTCTGGCGGAAAACTACGACGAGCTGCTGTCCACCATCCTGGTTGGAAACAACCTGGTAAACATTGCCTCCACCGCCATTGCCACGGTGCTGTTCTCCAAGGCTCTGGGCGACGGCGCGGGCCCCACGGTCTCCACCATCGTCATGACCGTGGTGGTGCTCATCTTTGGAGAGGTCTCCCCCAAGAGCCTTGCCAAGGAAAACGCTGAGGGCTTCGCTATGGCGTCCGCACCCTTTATCCGGCTGCTCATCGTCATCCTAAAGCCGGTAAACTTCTTTTTCTCCTGTCTGAAGCGGACCTTGAAAAAGCTGTTCCGGGTAAGCTCCGACCACTCTATGACGGACAGCGAGCTGCTGACCATCGTGGAGGAGGCCGAGCAGGAGGGCGGCATCAACGAAAACGAAAGCGCCATGCTTCGCAACGTCATCGAGTTCGACGACATCGAGGCCATCGACATCATGACCCCCCGGGTGGACGTGGAGGCCATTCCCCGCGATGCCGCCAAGGAGGAAATCGCCCGGGTGTTCCGGGAGACGGGATATTCCAGACTGCCCGTTTACGAAGAGACCATTGACAGCATTGTGGGCGTGATTTTGGAAAAAAATTTCTACGCCTACGTGTGGGATACCGACCAGACCATTGAAAGCATCATGAAGCCCGCGGAGTTCATCCCGCCCTCCATGAAGATCTCCGCCCTGTTAAGGCTTCTGCAGCAGAACAAGCTGCACATGGCCGTCATTGTGGACGAGTACGGCGGCACGGAGGGCATCGTCACGCTGGAGGACGTCATCGAAGAGCTGGTGGGAGAGATTTGGGATGAGCACGACGATGTGGCCCAGGAGAGCTTCCAGAAGCTGGGAGACGACCTGTACCGGGTGTACTGCTCCACCGACCTGGACGACCTGTTCGACTTCTTCCACCTTTCCTGCGAGACAGAGGCCTCCACCATCAACGGGTGGATCACGGAAAACCTGGATCGAATCCCCGGCGAGGGGGATTCCTTTGAATATGAGGGGCTCATCTTCACTGTGACCCGGGCCGAAAATAACCGGGCCGAGGAGATCACTGTAAAGGGCCAGCCGCTGGAAAAGGCCTCTGACGAAGAGGAGTAAAATACATCCGCACAGCAAAGGGCCGGAGGAACATTCCTCCGGCCCTTTTTATGTCAGCTTCATTTGGCGCTTTAAGGCTTCCAGCGCTTTTCTCAGCGGCAGATACAGCAGCAGCGCCGCGATAAAATTGCCAATGGCGTGAGTCACATCGAAGGGGAACCCGCTGATGATCCAGGAGAGCATCCAGGAAAAGCCCTGAGACAGGTAGACAAGGGAGCATAGCGTCCCGAAGGCGAGGCCGAACAGCCCCGACAGGATAGCCCACTGCCAGGCGTGCTTCATCCAGCGGAACAGCCAGGCCAACAGGGCCAGCAGCGGCCAGATGTACAGATACATGAACCACCACAGGCCAAAGCCGTACAGCAGCCCCTGCAAAAGCAGGAACACCGCCAGTGCCCCCACCACCCGCCAGGTGAACGTCACGGTGAAGAGGATCACGAGCAGGCTGACGAGCTCGATGTTGGGCAGGAAGGCCAGCGCCTCCTTGGAGACCACCATCACGACGCCCATCATGGCCATCAGGCACAGGTCGAGGAAGCGGCGGCGCATCAATAACCCACGGTCAGGGTGAACTCATAGGATTCGCCGTCGGCGATCTGGGTGTCGTCCACGCCGGTGTTCAGCATCTCGCCGCCCTTCGTGATGCACCACCACTCCTCGTTGGCGTCATCGGCGGTCTCGCCATCGACAGTCTTTACAAACAGGCCGTACTCACTTTCGTCGCCGGCAATGACGCCGTCAGGCTCCAGAGCCCCCCGCAGGTTGTCGGCGTCAGTATTCACGGTAAGGGTATTTTCTGTGCCGTCCTTATGTACCACTTTCACGGTGATGGTCTTGTCAGCTACAGCGGAAACAGACTGAGAGCTGCCGTCGGCAGTGGATGCGGTGTTCCCCCGGCATCCCGCAAAGCAGGACAGCGTCATCAGCAGACACAGGACAAGGGCCAGGCTTTTCTTCATTACATTCATTTTCGTTCTTCCTTTCTCATTTTCTGAAAAAATTTTTGCAGAAGCGTTTTGGATTCCGCTTCATAAAAACCCCGGTAGACCAGGGGCTTTTTGTAACAGGACAGATCCAGCAGATCCTTGGCGGTACCGCAGCAGCCGGCCCGCTCATCGTCCGCGCCGTAGACGATGACGCCGATCTGGGCGTTCAATATGGCGCCGGCGCACATGGGACAGGGCTCCAGCGTCACGTAAAGCTCGCAGCCGGAAAGCCGCCGGTCCCCCACCGCTTTGCAGGCGTTGGAGATAGCCTCGATCTCCGCGTGGGAAAGGGCCGAGCGAAGCTCTTCCCGGCGGTTGCGGCCCTCGCCGAGAATTTTCCCTTCCCGGACGATCACCGCACCCACGGGAACCTCTCCGGCCAGGGCGGCCTCCTGGGCAAGCTCTAAGGCTCGGAGCATGAATTTATTCTGAGGTAAAAACGCCAGCTCCATACGCGGTCAAATAATCAGAGAGGCGGTGTAGAATACCACCATGGCCGCCAGCACCCAAAACAGCGGAGCCCGGGCAATGCTGCCAAGGCTTTCCTGCGCGGAAAGGGGCCAGGGATACGGTTTGGGCGTTCTGTCGCGGGCAAACAGCTTTGTGCGGCAAAAGACGCCCAACAGGATCAAAGCGACCAGCCCCACCGCCAGCGGCACCAGCATGGACAAGTCGGCGAACAAATCGCCCCAGGAACCAAAAAGCATGTTGCTGTAAGAGCTGACGACGGCGATGCCGTTGTTGAGCATGTGGATCAAAATGGAGATCCACAGATTGCCTGTGCGGCAATAGAGGAACCCAAAGGTGAGCCCGGCGATAAAGGCGAACACCACGGTGGAAAAATCCAGATGGGCAAAGGCAAACACCAGGGACGAGCCCAAAATGGCAAACAGGTCGCCGTGCTTTCTCAGGGCGGAGCACAGCACCCCCCGGAAGGCCAGCTCCTCCATCACCGGCACAAGAATGGCGGTGGTAAAAAGCTCAACAAGGAAAAGGAGCAGGCTGTCGTTCCCGCCGCCCAGGGTATCCTGCGCGGGCTCATAGCCGAAATTGCTGAAAAAATCTTGAATGGCAGCGGCGGGAAAGTTCCCCGCCAGGCAGACGCCAAGCCCCGCCAGCACGCATAAAAGGCCGGTGAAAAAGCCCACCTTTTCAAAGCGTAAAAACTCCGTGGTATCGGCGCGGCTGGCCTTCATATACACGAGGAAGGGCAGCGTGGTGGACAGGGGCACCAGGGCCCCGGACATGAGCTGATACGCCAGGTCGTCCCGGAAGACATCGGCGCCCAGCATAGAGCACAGGAGCGTCAGCGGAACGGTCAGCACAAAGGACACGGCGGTTTGCAGCAGCGCCACCAGGCAAAGGCGGTTCATCTTTTGCTCGGCCTGCGTCCGCCGGGGGTCCCGCGGGGGCTTTATTTGGAAAGCCGGCGCGTAGTACGGCGCGGGCTGATAAGCCGGCTGTGGGTACGGCTGCGGATAATAGACGGGCTGCGGGCCCTGCGGGGGATAAGGCGGTTGCGGGCAGGTCTGCTGTGGATAGCCCGGATCTGAGTTGGGATAGCCCGGTTGCGGCACAGAAGGTGGGATATAGCCGGAATATGGTTGATTCTGATTCATAGCTGTTCCTTTCCCGTTACATGATGTCACAGATCTTTTGAGAGAAGGCCACCGGGTCGTCGATGGAAATGCCCTCGATGAGCAGCGCCTGGTCATACAAAAGCTCGGCGTAGGTCTTCAGCTTTTCCGGGTCGCTTTGGGCGAGAGAGATCAGCTTTTGGAAAATGGGATGGCCGGGGTTCAGTTCCAGCACACGCTGGGCCTTGATCTTCTCTTGGGCGGGCATGGAGTTCAACACCTTCTCCATCTCCGTGGAGATCATGCCGTCGGTGGAAAGGCACACAGGGTGGGTCTTCAGCTTGCCGGAAACCTTCACGTCCTTGACCTTGTCCCCCAGGGCCTCCTTCATGGCCGCCAGCATGTCCTTGCCGGCCTCGGCGGCCTCCTTGATCTTCTCCTTTTCCTCCTCCGTTTCCAGGCCCAGCTCGTCGGAGGAGATGTTGCGGAACTCCTTGTCCTCGTACTTTTCCAGCACCCGCAGGGCAAATTCATCCACGTTGTCGGTCAGGCAGAGAAGCTCACAGCCCTTATCCATGATGGCCTCTGCCTGGGGCAGGCTAAGGATGCGCTCCACGGTCTCGCCGCAGCCGTAATAGATGACGTTCTGCTCGGGCTTCATGCGGGAAACGTACTCCTTCAAGGTAACGAGCTTCTTTTCAGCGGAGGACATAAACAGCGCCAGATCCTTCAATTCGTCCTTCTTCTCGCCGTAATTGTCGTATATGCCGTACTTCAGCTGCAGGCCGAAGCTCTTCCAGAACTCCTCGTATTTCTCCCGGTCGTTTTGCAGCATGGAGGAAAGCTCGGAGGCGATCTTCTTTTCCAGCCGGGCGGCGATGAGCTTCAGCTGCCGGTCGTGCTGGAGCATTTCCCGGGAAATGTTCAGGGACAGATCCTGAGAATCCACCAGGCCCTTGACAAAGCTGAAGCAGTCCGGCAGCAGGTCGGCGCACTTCTCCATGATGAGCACGCCGCTGGCGTAGAGCTGCAGGCCCTTCTCATACTCACGGGTGTAATAGTCCATAGGCGCGGACTTGGGGATGAACAGCAGGGCGCTGTAGGTGGCCGCGCCCTCGGTGGAGGTGCGGATGATCCTTAAGGGATCCTGCCAATCGAGAAACTTATCTTTATAGAAGGCGTTCAGCTCCTCATCCTTGACCTCGCTTTTGGACTTCTTCCAGATGGGCGTCATGGAGTTGATGGTCTCCACCTCATAGTAGGTCTCGTACTCCGGAGTCTTGCCCTCGCCGGTGGTGCCCTCTTTTACGCGGGACTTTTGCAGCTCCATGCGGATGGGATAGCGGATGTAGTCGGAATATTTCTTGATGAGCTGGGTGATCCTGTACTGCTCCAAAAATTCGCTGTACTTCTCATCCTCGCTGTCGTCTTTCAGGTGCAGAGTGATGACGGTGCCCCGGTCTTCCTTGGAGCCTGCCTTGATCTGGTAGCCCTCCAGGCCCCTGGACTCCCATTTCCAGCTTTCTTCAGCCCCAAAGGCCCGGCTCTCCACGGTAACGTGGTCGCTGACCATAAAGGCGGAGTAAAAGCCCACGCCAAACTGGCCGATGATGTCCACGTCCTCCTTCTGCTCGCTTTCGTTTTTGAACTGCAAAGAGCCGCTCTTGGCGATGACGCCAAGATTTTGATCCAGCTCGTCCTTCGTCATGCCGACGCCGTTATCGGTGATCCTGATCGTGCGGGCGTCCTTATCCAGATCGACCCGGATGAAGAAATCGTCCCGGGAAAGGCCGGTAGCGCCCTCGGACAGGGTGCGGTAATACAGCTTGTCAATGGCGTCGCTGGCGTTTGAGATAAGCTCCCGCAGGAAAATCTCCTTATGGGTGTAGATGGAGTTGATCATCAGGTCCATCAGCCGCTTGGATTCGGCTTTAAACTGCTTTAGTGCCATGCAAAAAGACTTCTTTCTTTATAAATGTTTCTTATTCCCTATTGTAATACAAAACCCGCCCGGTTGCAAGCCCGGACGGGTGTTAGCGGCGCCTATTCAAACTTTTTTTACATTTGAGGAACGGTAAAACCGACCGGCCCCTTTAGAAAATCAGACGGTATTTCCCCCGCATCCACCGGGGCAGAGCGGCTCCAGCTGCTTTCCGGGTTCGCCCCACTTGCCCAGAAAACTGCCGTCAATGGTGTTGTAGGTTTCTTCCCCAGATGTAAGTATCGGCGCGGCCTTTCTCAGGCGCTGAATAAAGGGAACGTCCTCGTCCAGCAGTTCCTCCTCCACGGTCACGTTGCGGATGAGGCACAGGAACAGGTCCGAGCCGTCTCCCAGGGGGATCTCCCGCTTCACCTCCAGCTCGAAGGTCACGGGGCTTTCGGCGATGGTGGGGACATCCAGCACCTGGCCGCGCTCTACCGTAGGCAGGCGCTTCATCTTGTCCGGTGCGGTACGACCATAAACGCAGCCGTAATAGTCCGCCAAAGGCAGCAGGGGCTCGGTGACAAGATTGGCGGAGAAAACGCCGTTCTTGCGGATCAAATCCTTTGTTTGCTTCTCTTCTCCAATGCAGGCCATGACTCCAAGACCATCCGCCGTATGGCAGTAGCTAAACCAGCAGAAAAGCCCAAAGTGGGGCATGCCGTCCTCCTGCTTTGTGCCGTACAGGAACAGCGACTGGGGGCAGAAATCGTTGGAGAGTTCACTCTTTACTTTGGCCATAGTTTGGCTCCTTTCCTTGTTTCAACTTTTTCTCTGCTTGCTCCAAATTCTTCACGATGCGCTCCAGATACCATTCCAGCTTTTCAATCTCCATTTCTTCAAAGCCGATGAAGAACAGTCGGTTCATCTGCTGGGAGACCTCGTCATATTTCCCTTGCAGGCCCCGGGCCTTTTCCGTCAGGGCGACGAGGCTCTGCCTCCGATCTGTCTCACCGGGCCGCCGGGCGACCAATCCGGCTTCCTCCATGCGGCTCAGCATGGCAGTCAGGGTGTTTTTGGCAAGGCCCGTCTTTCGGGAAAGCTCCACAATGGGCACGCCCTCCCGCTGCCAAAGCACATAGAGGATGCGCCCCTGAGGGCCATTAAATTCCTCCACGCCGCTGTCTTGCAGGAGCCGTTCAAACACCCGGCCCTGCACCTGCTTGATTTGTGAGATCAAAAAACCCGTCCTTGTATCCAGTGTGATCGTTCCTTTCTCCACCCCGACGGGCTAGCCGC
>CAZYLJ010000071.1:6904-8505 GCA_964648555.1 uncultured Acutalibacter sp. | reverse complement strand
TCATGTCGTCCAGGAAGATATCCTCCCCGGCCTTCATCATGCTGCCGGAGAGCAGTACCTCTTCCCCCAGCGAGCGCGTCTTCAGGGCCTTTAGCAGGTCCTGGCCGGTCAGCAGACCGGTGACGTTTACCGTGCCGCCGAAGAAGTCATTATGAACGGGGAACAGGTCTACAGTTAGATTATGGCATTTTTGCCGCAATCCGTCAAGCAGTTCGTTGAGAAACGGGAACGCGCCCTCCCCGGTGGGGATGGTCACGTGCCTGGGGCCGCTGAGCGTTAAGCCGCCGCTTTCCTCCAGCTCCTCCATGGCCCAGTCGAACTCGTCCTGCATATTGCGCAGCATCCCCACGCCGTTTTCAATCTGGGCGAAGTCCTCGTAGAACTCCAGAGGCGGTATGGGCCGACCCGCCAGCAGATAAAATTCGTCAGAGGCGTACACCGTGCGGCTGCCCCGCTCCCGCAAAAATTTTTCCCCATGCCGTTCCAGAATATCCAGCGCCACCCCGGCGGTCTCCCTGGTAAAGGGCGTCAAAGGGTACAGGCCCTCCCGGTAGCGGGTGAGCCCTACGGGCACGCAGGCCACGCTCAGAAGGCCTTCTCCCAGGCTGTGCAGCTCCTTTAAGGTGTATTCCAGGGCGGGGCCATCGTTGATGCCGGGGCACAGCACGATCTGGCAGTTGAGCTTTATGCCGCCCGCGGCAAGCCGATACAGGTACCTTAGGGAATCCCCGGCAAAACGGTTGTTCATCATTTTACACCGCAACTCCGGGTCCATGGTGTGGACGGAAACGTTGATGGGGCTGATGTGCATCTGCAAAATGCGCTCCACCTCCCTGTCGTTGATGTTCGTCAGGGTGATGTAATTTCCAAACAGGAACGACAGCCGGTCGTCGTCATCCTTGAAATACAGGGTCTTCCGCATACCCTTGGGCAGCTGGTCGATAAAGCAGAAAATGCATTTGTTCCGGCAGGAGCGCTCCCGGTCCATCAGATAGGTCTCAAATTCCAGGCCGATCTCGGCATACTGGGGCTTTACCAGCTCCACCTCAAAGTCCGTTTCTCCCCTGCGCAGCTTGAGGCGCAGCTCCCGCTCCGTTTCAAAAAAGCGGTAGTCCAGAATGTCTATGATTTCATGGCCGTTGATGGAAAGCAGCACATCCCCCGGCCGGAGCCCCAGAGACTCCGCCCGGCTGCCTCGCTCTATGCCGCTAATCTTAACAGACATGTTCGCTCCTTTCCCGTCTGAAAAACGCTTTACAGTAAAAAGAAGGGAGCGCATCGCCGCGTTCCCTTCTCTTTTCACACAGAAAATCAAGCTTCCTTCTTGACCACCTGGCGGCCATTGTAGTAGCCGCACGCGCCGCATACGCGGTGGGGGGCCTTATACTCCCCGCATTGGGGGCACTTCATCAGCGCGGGAGCCTGAAGCTTCCACACGTTGGAACGCCGCTTGTTCTGCCTGGCGCTGGATACTTTTCCCTTGGGTACTGCCATGTTGTAGCACCTCCTTATGTGCTTTTCCTTAGTTCAAAACCGAAAAGACAAACGCCCACGGTCTTTGCCTACAGCCTTTTTTCAACGGCCCCAGCCGTTTTGGCACC
>CAZYLJ010000071.1:0-6804 GCA_964648555.1 uncultured Acutalibacter sp. | reverse complement strand
GGCACCGGCCGTTTTACAGCAGGCTCTTCAAAATGGCGAGCCTGGGGTCGATATCATCGCTTTCACAGCCACAGGGGCCATCGTTCAAGTTCTTGCCGCAGGTTGGGCAGAGCCCCTTACAATCCGGCGAACACAAAAACTTGCTGGGCATGTCCAGAAGGATGTCTTCCCGGATGAGCTCATCCAGATCCAGCCGCTCATCGGGGACAAGGATGTATTCCTCATCGTCCTCCTGGTCGTTTTGAAGCTCCCGCACAAGAATGTGCGAAAACTCCTTTTCCCATTCCCGTTCTGTCTCTTCCCCGCAGCGATCGCAGGGCATGACAACTGTGTAAAGCAGATGAAGGGTGAGCTGTGCGGCGCCTGTCAGTCCACGGAAACCGGCCTGTACCTTGATGGGCGCACAAAACGGCTTGACACCGTCCAATTCCAAACCCGAAAGATCCAGCGCGTATTCCACGGTATCGCTTTGGCCTTCAAAATACTTTTTCAGATCTACCGTCATAGCCGCCTCCGAGAAACGCCAAAAAGGCGGCGCTCACCTGTGCCGTACCCAACCATTATAGCCGCGGCGCCCGGCTTTGTCAAGAGTTTTGTCGGTGGAAGCGCGCAAATGCGTTCTATTTTACTTCAGCATATACTTGACGGCGGCGGCGGGGATGTCCTCGTCGCTGGCGGAAATGGACAGGCAGAAATTGGTGTCCGCCGCGGCGCTCAGCTTTTCCAGCTCGGGAATCAGCACCTCCAGCGCCTCGGCGCCAGTGTCGGTGATCTTCAAGGTGGAATCCACAAAGATGTCGGTGACGTCGTAGTTTCCGGCGCAGATGCCGCACAGGAAACCGCACAGGGCCTCCTCGCCCTTGATGTCGTAAGCGTCGGAATCCACCAGCCGCACGGTATGGGGAATATCATAGGTCAGCTTCTGGCCCTTCTCGATGACCACCACATTGCCCTGGGATTTTTCCACGGCGGCGTTCACCAGTTCGATCAGCTTCTTGGTCTTGCCGGAGCCCTTCTTGCCCGTTAAAAGAGTAATCATGGTTACAGCTCTCCTCTGTTTTTTATTCCGCCTCCCAGACGCTGCCGCCCGGGAAAACGGGAAACCGCCCCAAAGCGCGGGGCAGGTGTTTCCTTAGCTTTCGCGCCCGCTCTTCAGCTGAGCCTCGCCTCCAGCGCGGCCTTGGCCTCCTCGTAGCCGGGCTTGCCCAGCAGGGCGAACATGTTTTTCTTATAGCTTTCCACACCGGGCTGGTCAAAGGGGTTGACGCCCAGCAGGTACCCGGAAATGGCGCAGGCCTTTTCAAAGAAATAGATGATCTGGCCCAGGGTATCCTCAGAAAAATCCGGGGCGTGAAGCACCACGTTGGGCACGCCGCCGTCGTTGTGGGCCAGCACTGTGCCCAGGAAGACCTTCTCGTTGATGAAAGCCATGGTGCGGCCCTGCAAATAATTCAGACCGTCCACATTCTCCGGGTCGGCGCCCAAGGTGACCTCATAGGCGGGCTTATCGATGAGCACCACGGTCTCCATCAGGTTCCGACGGCCGTCCTGGATATACTGGCCCAGAGAATGCAGGTCGGTGGAGAACACCACCGAGGCCGGGAACAGACCCTTGTGATCCTTGCCCTCGCTCTCGCCGTACAACTGCTTCCACCACTCGTTCATCATGGCACAGCGGGGCTCGTAGCTGACCATGATCTCGGTGGTCTTGCCCTTGTTGTAAAGGATGTTTCGGATGGCCGCGTACCTGTAGCAGTCGTTCTTTTCCAAAGAGGTGTCGTTATAGGCTTCCATGGCCTTTTCGGCCCCGGCCATCAGCGCGTCGATGTCGGCCCCGGCCACGGCGATGGGCAGCAGGCCAACGGCGGTCAGTACAGAATAACGGCCGCCCACATCGTCCGGCACCACAAAGGTCTCAAAGCCCTCTTTGTCGGCCAGCTGCTTCAAGGTACCTTTCCGGCGGTCAGTAGTGCAGAAGATGCGCTCCCTTGCGCCCTCCTTGCCGTACTTCTTGGTGAGCAGCTCCCGGAACACCCGGAAGGCGATGGCGGGCTCTGTGGTGGTGCCCGACTTGGAGATCATGTTGATGGAAACGTCCTTCCCCTCGCAGATGGAAACCAGCTCCTGCAAGGCGGTAGAGCTGATGCTGTTGCCCGTAAAGTAGATCTGAGGGGTGTCCTTTGTGCAATCGTTATAGAGGTTCGACTTCAAGAACTCGATAGCGGCGCGGGCGCCCAGATAAGAGCCGCCGATGCCGATGACCACAAAGATGTCGGAGTTGGACTGCACCCGCTTGGCCGCGGCCTTGATGCGGGCAAACTCCTCCTCATCGTAGTCTCTGGGCAGGGTGACCCACCCGGTGAACTCGCTGCCGGGACCCTTGCCCTCCATCAGCAGACGGTGAGCCGTCTCCACCTGGGGGGAGATGGCGTCCAGCTCCTTCTGGGAAATGAAGTCCTTCAAATAGGCATCATTCAGCTGTAAAGGCATTCCTCATGCACTCCTTCTATATTCCGGGGGAACACGGCCGTACCGGCACCGATTCCCTGTTTCCTGTTCCTGTGCTTCTATTCTACAATAAGTCTCCGTGTTTTTCAAGATGCCTTTTGCACTCTTTCCAAAAAGTTCAAAATTGTATGGATCATTACCGCCTAAAGGGTGAAAAAGCTGCGCAGCAAATAGTTGAAGGCGGTGGAAAAAACCACGGCTTCCACGCTCCGCGCCGCTGTGATGTCCACCGAGGCCACCTCCTCCCCGCCGATGCGGTATACCACCCGGCCCAAAACGTCCCCCTCCTCAATGGGGGCCTGCGGGTCGGGCTCCATTTCCACGGTGCTTTCCAAAGCGCCCTTCTCTGAAATGGAGGTCAAAATAGAAGGGGCCTCCCCCGTTTTTACGGGTACAGTCTCCTCCATGCCGCCGGAAAGGGGCACGTCAGAAAGCTCCGGCAGCTCCGGCACGGTCACGGCCCAGTTGGCAAAGCCGTAGTCCAACAGGGCGGCGGCATCCTGGAAGCGGTGGTCGGTGCTGTCGGCCCCCAAAATGACGGAGATGAGCTTCAGGGCTTCCCGCTCCGCCGTGGCGGTGATGCAGCTGCCCGCCTGGGAGGTGGTGCCGGTCTTAAGGCCGGTGATCCCGGAATAGCTGCGGATGAGCTTGTTGGTGTTCACCAGCTGGGTCTGGCCGTCCCGCACATAGTCGATCCAGGTGAGGGTGTAGTCGAAAATTTTCTCATGGGTGATGAGCTCCCGGCTCATCAGCGCCACATCATAGGCGCTGGTCACGTGGCCCTCCTCGTCCAGGCCGTTGCAGTTCTTGAACACCGTGTCATTCATGCCCAGCTCCCGGGCCTTTTCGTTCATCCGCCGGACGAAGGCTTCCTCGCTGCCCGCCACGTTTTCCGCCAGCACCACGGCGGCGTCGTTTGCGGACATGATGACAGTGGCCTTTAAGAGGTCGTCCACGGTCATCTGCTCTCCCTCTTTCAGCCAGATGTCCGAGCCGCCCATAGAGGCCGCGTGGGCCGAGGCGGTCAGGGTGTCCGTCAGGGAAAGCTGACCGGAATCGATGGCGTCAAAGGTCAGGCACAAGGTCATTACCTTGGTGATGGAGGCGCAGGGCCGCACCTGGTGAGCGTCCTTCTCAAACAGTACCCGGCCGGTACCGGCCTCCATCAGCACCGCCGACGGCGCGGAAAGCTGTACCGTCCCGCTTTCGGCGGCCGTCTCTTCCGGCTCTCCGTGGGCGCAAAGGGACGGGAACGCTGTCGCCAGCAGTACAAACAGCGCCAAAAGGAATATGACTTTCTTTTTCATGGCAATACCGTCCTTTCTTTTCCTTCGGATAAGGATATGCAGAGCGGGCCGGAAAAAGAATCTGCTGCAAGGAAGAAGCCCCGGCTTTGCCAGGGCTTCCACTCAACGGAAAAGGGTACATGTGCCGCTTTCGCGGTACCAGCGGATGCGTTTCTCGATCTCCTCCCGGGGGCATTTGAAATACGCCGCCAGGCAGCCGATGCACAGGAAATCCTCCGCGCCCCGGTTCACCAGCTTGCGGTAAATGGCGATGTCATCGTCCCCCAGGGGCCCGCCGCATTGGCGGCAGGTGGAGTAATTGCTCACTTGACCTTCACGAGCTTTCCGCGCAGGAGCATGCAGCTGTGGGGCTCGATCTGGGCGGCGTAGCGCTCGGTGAAAACGCCCATGTCCTTCTGGGCCCAGCAATCCCGCAGCTCCAGGCCGACGCCGGCGGCGCAGGGGATGCCCATATCCCAGAACTGGAGAGACATCTCGTTCTTCCGGTCGCCCAGGTTGAAGAGGCCGATGGCCAGGGAGCCGTCGCTCATAGGCTTTACCAGGGCAAACACGTTCTGGGGGTTGTTCCACTGGCCGATGACATAGGGCCCCCGGCACTCCACGTCCTGGTTCAGGGCGATGACCTCTTTGTTTGTCAGGGTCTCCCGGGTGATATCGCTCATTTTGCGGATATCGCAGCCGATCATCAGCGGGGAGTTCATCATGACCCACAGGGAAAAGTGGGTGCGGTACTCGTCATCGGTGCAGCCGCCCAGATTGCCGATGTACTCGTTGTTGCTGCCGCCGTGCATACCCACCACCAGCATGTCGATATCGTTGTGGCAGAAGGGGCCGGAACAGGCAGTCTTGTCCAGCTGGGAGAGCACCAGGTTCTTGATGGATTCCCAGTTGTCCTGAATGTCACCGGTGGAGCGGAACAGGTGGGCGCCGCTGCTCTGGATCCAGCTGTGAACGTTGTCCGTGCCCCAGTTGCAGGCGGAGAACAGGATATCCCGGCCGCAGTTGCGCAGGGCCAGCGACATGCGCTTATAGAGCATTTCGCCGTCAGCGTGGAGGGGCTTGTAGCAGTTGTCGTATTTCAGATAGTCCACACCCCAGGAGGCGAAGGTGGCGGCATCCTGGAACTCGTGCTCAAAGCTGCCGGGATAACCGGCGCAGGTGTGGGTGCCGCAGCAGGAGTACATGCCAAATTTCAGTCCCTTGCTGTGCACATAGTCGGCCACGGCCTTCATGCCGTGAGGGAATTTCTCCGGGTCAGGCACCAGCTCGCCGTCCTTGCCCCGCTGACGCAGGCTCCAGCAGTCGTCGATAACCACATACTCATACCCGGCGTCCTGAAGGCCGGAGGACACCATCGCGTCCGCCGTCTCCTTGATGAGGCCCTCGTTGATGTTCCAGGTAAAGGTGTTCCAGCTGTTCCATCCCATAGGGGGAGTAAGGCCAAGATATTTTTCGTGCATGATATAGCTTCCTTTCTGTGTTCGGGCCGTGCCCGGATGCTGCTTTCATTCTAGCGGCGGCAGAAGGAAAAGTCAACAAGCAAAAAGCGGTGTGGAAAATCCACACCGCCTGCTGCTTTTGTATTCTTAAAGCAATTTACTTCAGCTCGACCTCGGCGCCGGCCTCGACCAGCTTGGCCTTCAGGGCCTCGGCGTCTTCCGTGCTGACAGCTTCCTTGATGGTCTTGGGGGCCTCGTCTACCAGAGCCTTGGCTTCCTTCAGGCCCAGGCCGGTGGCTTCCTTGACGACCTTGATAACGTTGATCTTGTTGGCGCCAACAGACTTCAGAACCACGTCGAACTCGGTCTTCTCCTCGGCGGCAGGGGCGGCTCCGCCGGCGGCGGGAGCGGCAACGGCAACAGCGGCGGGAGCAGCGGCGGATACGCCAAACTCTTCCTCCAGGGCCTTGACGAGCTCAGAGAGCTCCAGAACGGTAAGGGACTTGACTTCCTCAATGAGGTTGGTTACTTTCTCAGACATTTTTATTTCCTCCTAAAATAATGTTTTGGTTTTACTGTCTCGCAATCGACCGATCAGGCAGACTGCTTTTCCGCAATAGCGTTGAGGGCTATCACCAGGCCGCGTATTGTGCCGTTGAGCACATTGGCCAGACCCTGGATGGGCGCGTTGAAGCCGCCGAGGACCTGCGCGATGAGGACCTCCTTGCTGGGCAGCTTCGCCAGCTCCTTGATGCCGTCGGCGCTGATGACGCCGCCGTCTACAAAGCCGGACTTGATCTGGTAGTTCTCATGATCCGCGGCGTAGTCGCTCAGGATCTTGGGGGCCTCGGTGTAACCGGCGTCGCTGTAGGCGATGGCGGTGGTGCCGTTCAGGAACTCGTCCAGGCCCTCGATGCCAGCCTCGCTGAAAGCCAGGTGCAGCAGGGTGTTCTTGACCACCTTGTACTGGCATCCGGCCTCGCGCAGCTGCTTTCTCAGCTTGGTGTCGTCCTCCACGGAAATGCCGCTGTAGTTGACGAGCACGCCTACATTGGCGGTCTTAAAGGCCTCGGAGAGATCGGCAACATGCTGCTTTTTCTTTTCCAAAATCTTCTCGCTGGGCAATTTGATTTCACCTCCCAATGGAAAATGGAAACGCCTTCCCGGCAAACCGCGGGAAGGCGCAATACACATAAGAAACGTGAAAGTGCTTTCCTCGGCGGGCCGGTAAACCGTTTACCGGGCACGATGCCTGTGCATCAGCCCGTACCTGCTGTCTTTGGATCACAACAGTTGGATCATATCATAAAGGGATGAGCTTGTCAAGCCTTTATTTTGGAATTACTGGAACTTGGCAGGGTTGATCTTCACGCCGGGGCCCATGGTGGAGCTGACCACGCAGGAGCGCACATACTGGCCCTTTGCCGCGGCAGGCTTTGCCTTTACCACGGCGTCCATCAGGGTGTCGAAATTCTCCTGGAGCTTCTGCACGCCGAAGGAGACCTTGCCGATGGGGCAGTGGATGATGTTGGTCTTGTCCAGGCGGTACT
>CAZYLJ010000070.1:0-8526 GCA_964648555.1 uncultured Acutalibacter sp. | reverse complement strand
TCATGGCGTTTACCATGTGGGCGACGTCCTCTTTTCCGCCGGTTTCATAAGGGGAGTGCATGGAAAGCTGGGCCAGGCCGATGTCCACCGTGGGAATGGACACATGGGAGCCGGAGATCAGGCCCAGGGTGCCCCCGCCGGGGTTGGAGGAATGGTTGTAGAAGTCCTGCACGGGCACGTCTGCCTTTTCGCAGACCCGCTTGAACACGGCGGCGGTCATACCGTCGGTGGCGTAGCGGGTGCTGTGCTTGACGACCACGCCGCCGTTTAAGTAGCACCGGCTGGTGGGGTCGGTTTTTTCCGGATAATTGGGGTGCACGGCGTGGGCATTGTCCGCGGAGAGCAGGAAGCCCCCCTGGATGGCCCGCTGGCGGTCGCTTTCATTTTTTCCGGCGGCTTCGCAGATGCGGGCGAGCACATCGGCAAGGAAGGTGGAGTTTGCCCCCTGGCGCGTCATGCTGCCGATCTCCTCGTTGTCAAACACGGAGCACACCTGGCAATTATCCGTCTCTTTGCAGCGGAGAATGGCTTCCACCGCCGAGAACGCGCACTCCAGATCGTCCAGCTTGGGCGCGGCGATATATTCCTCTTTCTCGCCGAATACGGTGCCCCTGGCCCTGTTGTAGAGGTACAGGTCGTGGGAAAGGATGTCCTCTTTTTTGACCTGGGCGCTTTCGGCCACCAGTGCCATCAAATCGGCCTCCCTGCCGCCCAAAAGGGGGAGGGTGTCCCGCTGGGCGTCCAGCTTGCCGGCCTGACTGCCGTCTCTGTCCATGTGGGGGGCCAGGCCGGGGATGATCAGCAGGTCCCGGTCAAGGTTGACCAGAACTGTTTTTACGCCGGTTTCCGTGCGCACGGTCAAGCGCCCGGCCACGGAAAGGGGCCGATCCGCCCAGCGGTTCAACAGCATGCCGCCGTAAACCTCGGTATTGAGCTTGGTGTAGTGCTCCTCCACCCGCATCTCCGGGCTGCCCTTCAGCTTGAAGCAGGGGGCGTCCCCGTGGGGCGCGATGATGGAGAAGGCCTTGAAGCCTGCCCCGGGATAGGTAAAGGCGATGATGGAGGACATGCTGCGGGTGGTGAAATACTTCCCGCCGGGGGAAAGCACCCACCGGCCCGTCTCCCGCAGTTCAGAAAACCCGGCCCTTACAAGCTTTCCCTTTACTGTCTCCACCGTATGGCAGGCGGTGGGGCTTTTCTCAATGAACTCAAACAATTCAGATGTCAGCGTACTCATAAAACTATCTCCTTTCAAATTCTATCAGCTTATTATTAACAGCAAATCACTATCACGCGTCAAAGATGCCCATGATAAAGATACCGGCCACGGCAATGCCGATGGCAATGTACTGGCGCGCCGTCAGCTTTTCCTTCAGGAAAATGCGGGAGAGCACCACGGAGAACAGGCAGTAGCTGGAGATCAGCGGGGCGGCCATGATGGCGTTGTCGGCGATGGCGTAAACATAGGCAAACTGGCCCGCCGTCTCGCAGATGGCCCCCAGGCCCTTTTCCCGCTCCTCCCACAGGCGGAACCTCTGTTTCTTCACAAACACCAGGAAGATAAAGGCCGCAATGGCGCACAGCAGGAAGGTGAACTCGTAGGCGATCTCGGCCTCTTCCTCGCTGACAAGCTCCCAGCCGTCCATGACCAGGGCGTCGCCAAAGGTGCCCAGGGCGTCTAACAGGCAGTAGATAAAGGGGATGCACACGGCCCAGAAGCTCACCTGGTACTTCTGCTCGATGACCTCGCCCCGAAATTTGCGGGCCTTGTTTTCATCCTTCATGTCGAACACGGAAAGCAGAATGACGCCCAGTACCACCAGGGTCACCGCCACGAACTGCCAGGGCCCCATGGTCTGATTGAGAAACAGGAAGCACAGCACCGCCGCCACCGCGCCGGAAGAATTGCATACCGGGGAGGAGACGGAGAGCTCCAGGTACCGCAGGCCAATGTAGCCGATGGCCATGGATAAGATATAGCAGGCGGATACGGGCAGATATCTTACAATGCTCATGGGGTCGAACTCGCGGAAATTGATGCAGAGCATGACAAAGCCGTGGATGCCCATGACGGCCCCCACCATGATGACCATGCGCAGGTGGCTGTATTTGTCGCGGGGATCTGTGCCCATTTTGGAGAACAGGTCGGAACCGCCCCAGAACAGGGCAGTGATCAAGGCAAGTATAAACCACATTGGAAATATTCCCACTCATTTCAAATAATTATTTGATATCGCTTTCGATCAGCCGGTTTACGGCCTCTCGCACGCGCAGCAGATAGGGAGGATCCCGGGGATAGGCGGAAAAGCGCAGCGCGTCATAGCAGGGGATGCAGCTCTCGGCGGCCTCCCGGCCCTTCCGACGTTCCAGCAGCGTCAGGGCCCGCAGATCCTGCAAGCCGTGCAGAAACACCTTTAACCGCAGGGAGGGCAGGGGCCGGCCGTCCTCGCCGGGGTAGACGGAGAAGGGGTCGCCGCCCGGGAAAGCCCCGCCGCCATCCGTCACCCGGAAGGGGTCGATCAGGCCGTAGGAATTTTGGCTGTACCAGAAATTATATCCCCAGTGCAGAAAGCCCGCGATGTGGAACTTGTAAAGCTGCAAGCCCAATATTCGGTTGCGGTAAGAGGGCATGGCCAGAAAGCGGTTGCCCACGTCCTTCCCCTGAGAGCAGCAGTAATAGGCCCAAAGGCCGGGCACGTTCCGCTGCAAAAACGGCTCGATGTGGTTGGTGGCAGTGACCGGATGCTCCACCAGGCCCTGATCGTAAAAGTCGACGTCGGAGAGGGCGTCTATTATCGGCAGGCCGCCCGTCAGGGATCTCACCAGCTCCATGTCCTTCCGATAGGTCTCCAGGTGATCCCTGCCCGGCTCGTCGGAGATGTGAAAGAGCAGCCTGTCCTTCATTCCCAGCCCGTCAAAAAAATCGATGACCGCCGGCAGCAGCTGGGAAAGGAAAGCGACGTATTCCGGGGAGTCCGCCGGGGTGTCCCATCCAAAGGCCCGGAAGGTATTCCCGTTTTCCGTGATGTAGATGTTCGGGGCAAAGGCCGCTCCCCACTGGGTGAACAGGTGGCTGATCTCAAAGTGGGTGACGCCGCATTTTTGCGCCAGCCGCACGAACCGCAGCAGGCGTTCCGTGCCGAAGGTATACACGCCGTTTTCCCGGCTGATGTCCAAAAGCTGGGTGCGGGGCCGTTCTCTTCCCACTGCCGTATCCAGCGGCGGGGAAAGGACGGGCGTCAGCACCGTGTTCATGCCGTGGTCGCAGGCCTCCCGCAGAAAGGCCTCGACCAGCTTCCAGTGCTCCTCCGAATAGACGGGCACATTGTAGTAGCTTGCCAGGCAGTCCAGGTGGAACCACTGGGTGAAAAGCAGATCCTGCTTCGGCAGGACGGCGGGTACGATATGTAAAGTAAAAGTGCTTTTCACTTGATTTCCGCCCTGCTGCGCAAAGGTGAAGGTCAGGGGGCAGTCCCCGCCGGGAAAGTCCTCCGGCACCCGGACATCCACCCAAAGTGTGGTATTTTGAAAGGCGCTGATGGTCAGCTCTCCCTCTTCCACCGGCCGCAGCAGATCGGGGAACAGCCCCGCTGTGTGGGAAAGGTAGTCATCGTCGCTGGCGGGTGGGGGATAGGCGGCCAGTCCACAGGGCACGCTTTCCACCCGGAAGACCCGCACGTGCTCCCTGATGGGGGAGTCAAGCGACCAGACGGCCTTTTGCAGCCCCCAGCCGGAGCAGCCGACCACCAGCTGATAGGAGAAGAGCTCTCCCCGCAGGGCGCTTGCGCTGAAGCAGGCCGGGGCAAAGGTCTTCTGATCCGGGAACACCTTTTCCAGCGCGGATTGGGGAAGGACGGAAATCTCGCTCATATCGTCATGCCTCCTTTGAATCGAATTGGTGAAAATCCGGCAGATACTGAACGCCTTTGGCGTCCCGGCTCTGCACGAAGCCGTCCATGTCAAGAGAAAACAGCCTGTCCTGCACCTTTAAAAGCTCCCGCCGGGTAATGGGCCGCATCAGCTCCGGGTATTTTTCCCGCTCCGGGAAGTCCTCCGGCGGGGTGTACTGGGCCATCAGGCTGACGGGTATCCGGGGCAGCTCCCGATGAAGAAGCTCCAGCGCCGCCAAAGAGTTTTTCGTGTGGCCCGGCAAAATCAGGTGGCGGACGAGCAGGCCCCGCTTCATCATGCCGTTCTCACTGTAAACAGGCGGGCCGACCTGGCGCGCCATCTCCTTTAATGCGTCCAGGGCGATCTGCGGGTAGTCCGGCGCGCGGGAAAAGGCCTGGGCCGTTTCCGGCAAAGCGTATTTGAAGTCCGGCAGGTAGATGTCCACCAGACCCTCCAGCGATTGCAGCGTCTTGACCCTTTCATAGCCGGAGGAATTGTACACCACCGGTACCGGCAGCTTTTTTAGCAGCAGTGCCTCCCGTATCTGGGGAACGAAATGGGTAGGTGTCACCAGATTGATGTTGTGAGCGCCCTGCTCCACAAGGCTGAAGAAAATATCGCTCAGCTCCTCCGGCGTCACTTCTTTGCCGATGCCGTCCGGGCAGGCGCTGATCTCCCAATTCTGGCAGTAGATGCACCGCAGGGAGCACCCGGTGAAGAACACCGCGCCGGAGCCGTTTTTCCCGCTGATGGGCGGCTCCTCCCAAAAGTGCAGGGCCGCCCTGGCGATCCTCGCTTTATTTCCGCTTTGGCAGAAGCCCAGGGCCGTGTTCCGATCTGCCCCGCACCGGCGGGGGCACAAGCTGCACTGTGAAAGCTCCATAGGGCGGCTCACCTCAATGAAAGGAAAGCCGCGTTGCTCCCCCGCCGTCCCCCGGTCTTTCGGTGGGAGAAGAGCAGGCGGCTGTTTTCCACGGTGCACACATTGCCGATGAAAATGTGCTCGGGTCTCACCCCGGCGGAAAGCAGGAATTGCCGGTTGCATTCCCAAAGATCCACGTGGTACTTTTCCTGGCCGTATGGGTTCCTGACCGGCCCGCTTAAGAAGGCGTCGGAATGTTCCAATGCCAGAAATTCCCTTGCCACCGGCGTGTCCACCTCAAAGCTTTCCCGGCTGATGGACGGCCCAATGGCCACCCGCAGATCTTCCGGCCGGGTGCCGAATTCCTCTTTCAGGCGCTCAGTCATGGCTTTTGCCATGCCCGCCGCGGTGCCTCGCCAGCCGGCGTGGGCCAGGCCGATGGCGTGGTGGGCCTCGTCCACGAAGTACAGGGGCACGCAGTCCGCGGTGAAGATCATCAGCGTCACGCCGGGCTCATCGGTGCACAGGCCGTCCACGCTTTCCCGCTCCTGTGGCAGCCAGACGCCCACGCCCCTGTCCTCCGCCTTCACCCGCCAGATGTTGATCCGGTGATCCTGGGCGCCGGAGACCAGAGAATCCGGGTCGAAGCCGGCAGCCTCGCAGAACAGCCGATAGTTTTCCTCCACCTTTTCCACTTCGTCCCCCCGGCGGAACCCCAGATTCATGGCGGCGAACTCCTTTTCACTGACGCCGCCGATCCGGGTGGAGAAAGCGGCGTTCACGGTTTCACATTCCTCCAAAAAGGGGAAACGAAGAACGCCCGCGCCATTTTCCGCGATGTCCAGCCGCAGGTTCCCCACCGGCCCGGGTTGGGCCGGGGCGGCAGGCTCGATCACAGGCAGGGGATATGTCTTTTTGCTCACAAGGACGCCCTCGTATTTCTGCTTCAGGTAGAGCTGCCCGGCGAAGCTGTACCCGCACGCAGTGCAGCGGAACTCTGCCCGGAAGCCCCTGCTGCGATGGGCCCAGTTGGTTTTTTGCCGGGCGGCGCCCCCGCATTTTGGGCAGGGGAAGCGCAGGTATTCCGGTTTGACGAGCGGGTCTGTTAAATCGGCAAGGTAGCTGGTCTTAAAGGTCATTTTGCGGTAAAACTCCCCGTCGCATACCACGCTGTCCGGCGGGTCGTTTTCGTCGTACACTTTTTTAAAAATTTCCAGTGTCATCAGGCTGTCGTCTTTGGCCCGGTGGTGCTCCATCCGGGAAACGTCCAGGGCGAGCAGCTCGGCGGCACGCTCCAGCCCCAGCTGTTCCCCGCCGGAAAGGCCCATCCGCCGCTGTGCATACTTTTGCAGGTCGCAGTAGCGGGTGAGGAAGGGCACCTCCTCCTTGCCGCTGAAATACCGGCAGTTCTCGATCAGCGCCAAAATGTCCGAGGTCCCCCAGGTCATCAGCAGGCAGTCCCCCGCCCACCGGCGGAATTTGCTGACGGCGCTCATAAAGCTGAGGCCGCCGGAAAGGCTCTCCACCGTCAGGTTGGTCAGCTCGGCCGTGTAGGGGTTCATCCGCTTTCCCACCTGGGGCCGCACAAGGCAGGAGAAGGTATCGGAAACGGTAAGGTCATCCCCGCACTTTACCGCGCCGAACTCGATGACCTCATTGATATATCGATGGAGCCGCCGGCTGTACGCGGCGTTCCACTCCAGATCCAGTATCACGATGTCCACCGACAGGCCCCCTTTAGCTTTTAGATGTTAGACGTTAGATGTTAGAGAAAGGCAATTAAAGTGCCCACTCTTTGCTTACCTCTTTCAGTTTTCCGCAGGAAAACTGGGAGAGAAGCTTTGGACCCCAAAGTTTCTCGTTCATATGAAACATGCGATAAAAAGCGCTTTAGCGTTTTTTACTCGCTTGTTTCATCCTCTGCTCTTTATCAAGGATAGTTTTCCGCATCCGCACGCTCTTGGGCGTGACCTCCACCAGCTCGTCGTCGCTGATGAATTCCAGGCACTGCTCCAGGCTCAAAACGGAGTGGGGCGTCAGCTTCAGGGCCTCGTCCGCGCTGGAGGAGCGGGTGTTGGTGGCGTGCTTCTTCTTGCACACGTTCACGGTGATGTCCTCGCTCTTGGGGCTGGCCCCCACGATCATGCCCTCGTAAACCTCCACGCCGGGCCCAATGAACATCCGGCCCCTTTCCTGGGCGTAGAACAGCCCATAGGCTGTGGATTCCCCGGCCTCATGGGCGATGATAGAGCCCTGGGTGCGCTGCTGGATGTCGCCCTTGTATGGCTCGTAGCAGTCGAACACGTGGTTCATGATGCCGTTGCCGTTGGTGTCGGTCAAGAATTCCGAGCGGTAGCCCATCAGGCCCCGGGCGGGGATACGGAACTCCATGTGGGTGGTGCCGGATTCCCGGCTGCCCATGTTCAAAAGCTCCGCCTTCCGCGCGCCGATCTTCTCCATGATCGCGCCCACATAGCTGTCCGGCACCTCGATCATCAAAAGCTCCATGGGCTCCAGCTTTTGGCCGTTTTCCTCCTTCAGGATGACCGTGGGCGGGGACACCTGAAATTCGTACCCCTGGCGGCGCATCTGCTCGATGAGGATGGAAAGGTGCAGCTCACCGCGGCCGGAGACCTTGAAGCAGTCGGTGGTGCCGGTCTCCTCCACCCGCATGGCCACGTTTGTCTCCACCTCTTTAAAAAGCCGGTCCCGCAGGTTGCGGGAGGTGACGTACTTGCCCTCCCGGCCGGCAAAGGGGGAGTTGTTCACCAAAAAATTCATGGAGACGGTGGGCTCGTCGATCTTCACAAAGGGCAGGGGCTCCACGCAGTCCACGGCGCAGGCGGTCTGGCCGATGTTCAGATCTGTGATGCCGGACACCGCCACGATGTCCCCCAGGCTGGCCGATTGTGCCTCCACACGCTTCAGGCCCTCGAACTGATAGAGCTTTGTAACCTTGGCGTTTTTCCGGGTATCGCTGCCCCCGCCGCAGATGGTGACGGTCTCGCCCACCTGTATGGAGCCCCGCTCCACCCGGCCAATGGCGATGCGGCCCACATATTCATTGTAATCGATGTTGGAGAACAGCACCTGGGTGGGGCCGTCCGGATCGCCCTGAGGGGCGGGCACCTCGTTTAAGATCATCTCAAACAGGGGCTTCATATCCGTGCCGGGCTTGTTGGGGTCCAGGGTGGCGTAGCCGTCTCTGGCGGAGGCGTACACCACGGGGAAATCCAGCTGGTCGTCGTTGGCCCCCAGCTCGATGAACAGGTCTAAGACCTCGTCCACCACCTCGGCGGGCCTCGCGCCGGGCCGGTCGATCTTATTGAGCACCACCACGGGCTTTTTACCAAGGCCCAAAGCCTTTTTCAGCACGAACCTCGTCTGGGGCATGCAGCCCTCAAAGGCGTCTACCAGCAGCAGCACGCCGTCTACCATCATCAGCACGCGCTCCACCTCGCCACCGAAATCGGCATGGCCGGGAGTGTCCACGATATTTATTTTGGTGCCCCCGTACATGACGGCGGTATTCTTCGAGAGAATGGTGATGCCCCGCTCCCGCTCCAGGTCGCCGGAGTCCATCACGCGTTCTGTCACGGTCTCATTCTGGCGGAACACACCGCTCTGCCGCAAAAGCTGGTCTACCAAAGTGGTCTTGCCGTGGTCTACATGGGCAATGATGGCCACATTCCTCAAATCGTTTCTCGTACCCATTCTTGATCGAAGTCCTTTCCTTTTCACGCTAACCAAAATATTATATCACCTTCACCGCC
>CAZYLJ010000069.1:0-8553 GCA_964648555.1 uncultured Acutalibacter sp. | reverse complement strand
CGGGGGGCGGGAGTAGCCGGTGATGACGTCAAAAAGGGAAGAGGCGTCCGCCCCATATTGGCTGTTGCAGGTGAACAGGCCCAGGTCCGTGTAGATTTTAGCGGTGGAGTCGTTGTAGTTGCCGGTGCCCAGGTGCAGGTACCGGCGGATGCCGTCCTCCTCCTGCCGGACCACCAGCGCGATCTTGCAGTGGGTCTTTAGTCCGTGCAGGCCGTAGATGACATGGCACCCGGCCTTTTCCAGCTTCTGGGCCCAGTTGATGTTGTTTTCCTCGTCGAAGCGGGCTTTCAGCTCCACCAGTACCGTGACCTGCTTGCCGTTTTCCGCGGCCTTGATGAGCGCGGCCACAATGGGGGAGTTCCCGCTGACCCGATAAAGCGTCTGCTTGATTGCCAGCACATTTTCGTCCTCCGCCGCCTGCTCGATGAACTTCACCACGCAGTCAAAGCTCTCGTAGGGGTGGTGCACCATGCGGTCCTTTTCCCGGATGGCGGCGAAAATATCGTCATATCCCCAGAAGTCGGCGGGGGCCACCGGCCGGATGGGCTTGAAGCACATGGATTCAAAGCCGGGGGTCCCGGCAAACTTGGAGAGGAAGGTCAAATCGAGGGGGCCGGGCAGCTCATAGATCTCACTCTTCTTGATTTTCAGCATTTCAATGAGGAACTCCCGGATGCTTTTATCGCATTTTTGGGTCAGCTCCAGCCGGACGGGCCGGCCGCGCTTCCGGCGCTTGATGGACTTCTTCACCTCGCTCATGAAGTCCTCGGCCTCCTCGTCGATTTCCAGGTCGGAATCCCTGGTGATGCGGAAGGGACATGCCGCCTTGATGTCGTGCAGCTCGAAGAGCTCCGGCAGCTTTTCAATGATGACATCCTCCAACAGCACAAAGGCGCGGCCCTCCTTGCAGGGCAGCTCCAAAAAGCGGGGAAGGATAGAGGGCACCTGCACGATGGCAAAGCACTTGCCGCCGTTCTTTTCCTCCTTCGCCTTCAGGCACACCGCGATGTTCAGCGATTTGTTGGAAAGCATCGGGAAGGGCCGGCTGCCATCCACCGCCATTGGGGTCAGCACCGGGAACAGCACCCGCTTAAAGTATTCGGAAAGGTGGGAAAGCTGGTTTTTGTCCATCTCCTCGCGGGAGAGGAACCGAATGCCGTTCTGCTCCAAAACGGGCACGATGGAGCGGTGCAGGCAGGAATACTGCTTTTCCATGAATTTGTGGGTCTTATCCTCCAGCTCCCGCAAAAGCTCCTCGGGGGAAAGGTCGTAGTCCGTCTTTTGCTTGTAGTTGGAGTTCACCTGAGCCTTGACCCCGGCCACCCGCACCATGAAAAACTCATCCAGGTTTGAGCCGGTAATGGCCAAAAAGCGCAGCCGCTCCATCAGGGGATTCGTGCGCTTGGTGGCTTCCTCCAGCACCCGGGCGTTAAAGTCCATCCAGCTCAGCTCGCGGTTATAATAGGGCATCTTCTTTTCGGGCATACTCATTTTCTCCTTACAGGTAATCAAATTTCACGGAAAGCTCCGGGGACAGCCCAAATACATCCTTGAAGAACTGGGCGGATTCCTGAAACGCCCACTGCTCCAACAGGGTGTCGCAGGGGGCGGTCGCCTTAAACAGCACCTTTTCCTCCTCGCAGGAGACCTTCAGGCTTTTCAGCTTGCCCCGATGGGATTTATCCAGGGCGTTCACCAGCCGGAAGATGGCGGAAAGCTTAAACACGTCCAGCCGCTCCGGCTCGCTCAGGGTGGAAAAGTCAGGGCTTTCATCAAGGCTTGTGTTCTCCGAGGCATTGCCCGCCACAAAGGCGGTGGCCAGCACCTCGCTTTCACTCAGGCCGAACAGATCCATGCCCTTGATGAGGTCGTAGGCGCATTTGTTGTGCTGCCGCACGCTGACAAAGCTGCCGCAGCTGTGAAGGACAGAGGCCAGCTCGATGATCAGCCGCCGGGAGGGCTCCAGACCGTGGATGTGCTTTAGCTTGTCAAAGACCAGGGTGGAGAGCTTCTGAATGTGGCGGGAGTGCTCCAAATCGCAGCCGAACCGGGCGGCGGTGGCCTCCGCGCAGGCCAAAGCGCTCTTACGGCAGAAATCAACCCGATCCGTCTCGGCCTTGGGCACCAGCATGCAGCGTATCAGCGCCTCGGAAACATCGGCAGGGGGAGAGCACACGGCCTCCACATGAGGGCAGAACCGCAAAAGCGATTGATAGATGGCCAGAGAGGTGTACAGCACGGCGGCCTCGTTTTCCGAAATACCATAGCGCAGGCCGATGCTTTCCGGCGTTACAGACCGCAGGGAGGTGCACAGGGAAGAAAGCCTTTCCGGGCCAAACTGATATACGCCGTCCACGGATCTTGCCCCGCACAGCTTTGCCACCAGATCGATCTGGGACCCGGTGAGGATCAGGTTTTCAATGGGAAACTCGGAAATGGCGATGCGGTTCAAGACCGTGTCAAGGTATTCCTCAACAACGGTGTGGAAATCCTCCGCCGTGCGGTATACGCCCTGCAAAATATCGGAAAGCTTCAGGGCGCCCATGGAAACGTTTTGTGAGTAGACGATCTTTTCACCGTCGAATACCGCTATGCCCAGGCTGGCCGAGCCCACATAGGCGACCACGGAATTGCCTTTTTTCAAAAGCTCGCTGTTTTTCAGCTTTGTGGCGATCTCCCAGTAAAGATAGGCCATTTCCTGGCTGTCCTCCATCAGGGAGACGTGTATGTTGTTGCGCACCCGCAGCTGATCCAGGGCCAGAGAGCGGTTCTCCGCTTCCCGCAGTGCGGCGGTGGAAATGACCCTGGTCTTCTGTATGCCGTAGGAGAGCAGCGCCGACTGAAATTTGTCCAGCGCCAAAGAAAGCTCCCTCAGGCTGTCAAAGCTGACGGAGCCCGTCTCGAACACATCGTGGCCCAGGTGGATGGGGTATTCCAGCAGGTCCAGAGCGGACACCTTCCCCTTGGAAAGCTGCGATACTCTCATTCGCACGCTGTCCGCGCCTATTTTGATGACGGCGGCGCCGGTGCTGTTTTTCTTGTTCAAACGACTCCCTCCAATCAAAAGACCCGACAGCGGTCTTATGGATACGTCCATTATAACAAAGTTCTCCCGCACTTTCAAATAAAGTTTTGGAAAAATTGCTTATCTTTTTGAGATTTTTTGTCAAAAAAAGTAACAGGGTGAATTTAAGGCCTCTTTGAAAAAAATTTGCAAAAGGTATTGATTTTTTCCTTCGGGTTCGATATAATAGGAAAGCCGTAAGGATACGGAGAGGTATTCTAATGGTAAGGAGCCACATTGGAAATGTGGTGTGCCGCAAGGCATTGTGCGTTCGAGTCGCATCCTCTCCGCCACGTCGCGGCAAGCCCTTGTGGCTTGCCGCACTTTTCTTTTTGAAAAGAAAAGCGTTCGCCTTACGGGCTGCCGCTTTTCCCGCAAAAACCACGCTTGCTGCGCCTGCTCGGTTGTAAACGCCCTCGCAACGGCTTCACGGCGCTGCCTTTTTCGGTGAAAGGGCAGAAGTACAATATCCATTTATTTAAGAACATAAAAGGGGCACCGTGTCCGGCTCGGCGCTCCGCTTTTTTATAAAAAAGAGGAAGGATTGTGTCGCTATGTCGAGGGAAGTGCCCGTGGAGCTGACAAATATGTGTATGGTGTATGATGGCAGCCGGGTCCTGGTGCAGAACCGCCGGGACGAGGGCTGGCCGGGCATCACGTTTCCCGGCGGCCACGTGGAGCCGGGGGAGTCCCTCACCGCCTCCGTCATCCGGGAGGTCTTCGAGGAGACCGGCCTGACTGTTGAGAATCCCCGGCTGTGCGGCGTGAAGAACTGGGGCTATAAGGACGGTTCCCGCTACATGGTGTTTCTCTTTAAGGCCGGCGATTTTTCCGGGGAGCTGAGGCCCTCAGAGGAAGGGGAGGTTTTCTGGGCAGAGCGCGAAAGCCTGCCCGGTATGAATTTGTGCAGCGGCATGGAAGAGACCTTTGAGGCCTTTTTCCGCGATGAGATCAGCGAGCTGTTTTACACCCAAGATGACAGCGGCGACTGGCGCTATCTCTTTTATTGAGACGCGTCCGGCCCTGTCACGAATGGAAAAGAGGAAGATGAATATGAAACGAAATGAGATTTCCGCGTTTTATAAGGATTTGCCGTCTTACGCCGGCAAGACCGTCACCGTCTGCGGCTGGGCCCGTTCCATCCGGGATTCCAAGGCCCTGGGCTTTATCGATTTGAACGACGGCTCCTGCTTTAAGGGCGTGCAGGTGGTGTTTGAGGACGGCAAGATCGACAATTTTAAGGAGATCGCCTCCCAGAACGTTGGGGCGGCGTTGATCGTTACCGGCACGCTGCTGGCCACGCCCGAGGCTAAGCAGCCCTTTGAGATCCACGCCGAAAAGATCGAGGTAGAGGGCCCCTCCGCCCCGGAATACCCCCTGCAGAAAAAGCGCCATTCCGTGGAGTACCTGCGCACCATCGCTCATCTGCGGCCCCGCACCAACCTGTACAGCGCGGCTTACCGCATCCGCTCTGCGGCAGCTTTCGGCATTCACAGGTTCTTTCAGGAGAACGGCTTTGTCTACTGTCACACCCCCCTTATCACAGGCAGTGACTGTGAGGGCGCGGGGGAGATGTTCCAGGTGACGACCCTCGATTTGGAGAACGTGCCCAAGACCGGGGACGGCCACGTGGATTACAAGAAGGATTTCTTCGGCAAAAAGACCTCCCTTACCGTGTCCGGCCAGCTGGAGGTGGAGTGCATGGCCATGGCTTTTTCCAGGGTGTACACCTTCGGGCCCACCTTCCGGGCGGAAAACTCCAATACCACCCGCCACGCGGCGGAGTTTTGGCAGATCGAGCCGGAAATGGCCTTTGCCGATCTGAACGACGACATGGACGTCATCGAGGCGGCCATCAAATATGTCATCAATTATGTGATGGAGGCCTGCCCCCAGGACATGGAGTTCTGCAACACCTTTGTGGATAAGGGCCTGATCGAGCGTTTGCGCCATGTGGCAGATTCCGACTTTGTGCGGGTGTCCTACACCGATGCCATCAAAATTTTGGAGCAGCACAACGACGAGTTCGAGTTCAAGGTCAGCTGGGGCACCGACATCGCCACCGAGCACGAGCGGTATCTCACCGAAAAGCACTTTGGCAAACCCGTGTTCGTCACAGATTACCCCAAGGACATCAAGTCCTTCTATATGCGTTTAAACGATGACGGCAAGACCGTGGCTGCCACCGATCTGCTTGTTCCCGGCATTGGGGAGCTGGTGGGCGCCAGCCAGCGGGAGGAACGCTATGACGTGCTCCTCGACCGCATCCATGAGCTGGGCATGAAGGAGGAGGACTACTGGTGGTACCTGGAGCTCAGGAAGTTTGGCGGCAACAAGCATTCCGGCTTTGGCATCGGCTTTGAGCGCCTGGTCATGTACCTGACCGGTATTGAAAATATACGTGACGTCGCCTTGTTCCCCAGAACCCCCGGTGCGGCGGAGTTCTAAGAGCATTCAGTCTTGAAATGAGGAGAGCGGTAGCGTGGGTGCAAAGAAAGCGTTGAAAAATTGGGCGGCGATCCTTCTCGCGCTATTCTGCATCCCGCTGCCGCTCTCTTTCTCTTTTCCCGCCAAAGCCGCTGCCACGGGCGGCTTTTCCGCTGCCCTTTCTTCTCCGGAGGGCGAATTGAAGGACCGGGTAGAGCTTGCTGTTTCCTATGGCGGCGAAGGTAAGCTGGGCGCTTTCCTCCTGCGGGTAGAGTACGACAGCGCCGTGCTGGAATATTCCCGCGCGGAGGAGGGCGAACTGCTGGAAGACGGCAGCCTTACGCTCCTCCCGGATGAAACCGGCGTTTCCGCCTGCTGTGTGATGCAGGAAAGCGCCGTGCAGGAGGGCACGGCTCTGACGTTGCAGTTCCAGGTGAGAGAGGACGCCCCGGCTGGGGAAACGGTCATCCATGTTTCCGTTTTTCAGGCGGCTGACCTGGAAGGCAGCCCGCTGGAAGGAGCCGAGCTGCCACTGGCCTTTTCCGTTCTGCCGCCGCCCAGCACGGAGGCGACTTTGACCGCTTTGCAGCCCACTGTGGGAGAGCTTGTTCCTGCCTTTTCGCCAGAGCTCTTCGATTACACAATGAGCGTGCCCTTTTCAGTGACTTCTCTGGAATTTACCGCAGAAGCGGCGGAGGGCGCCGTTTACCGCGTCAACAGAAAGAATCTGGGCGCGGGCGGCAGCGACACCGACTTCCTGTTCACTGTCACCGCGGCGGATGGCAAGACGAAAAGCACCTATAAGGTCACCGTCTATCGGGAGGAAAAGCCCACGCCCTCTCCCAAGCCGACGCCCACGCCGAAGCCCACGCCGAAGCCCACGGCTTCTTCCTCTCAGGCCGACGGACAGGCAGCGACGCGCACGCCCACCCCAAAGAAATCGCCGACGCCAAGCCCGGAAGCTACAAGAAAGCCGTCGCCGGCTCCCACTTCCACACCGGCGTCAAACGTCGTGACATATCAGGGCGGCGGGGTACAGCCGTCGGTGGTCATTTACAACAGCAATCCCTCCGCCGGGCCCATCGTTGCGGCCATCGCCATTATGACGGCGGCATTTCTGCTTTCCGGCCCGCTGGCGCATTTTCTTTCCAGGAAATTCAGAAAAAAGAAGAAAACCGCACGCGATGAAAAATCCCCTGACAAGGAGGACAGCCACAAGGTGTAATTCGGCCCATTTGCGGAAGACTAAGCCCAAAAGGAACAAAAAAGGGTGAGGTCAATGGAGTCCGTTTGGAGCATGACGCAGGAGCTGCCGAAGCGCAGCCTGCTTACAGGGGATATCAGCGCAGACGCCGCCATCATCGGCGGGGGCATGGCGGGCGTGTTGACGGCTTACCGGCTGTGGCAGCAGGGACTGGACGCCGTGGTTTTAGAGGCATGCCGGGTGGGCAGCGGCCAGACGAAGGGTACCACGGCGAAAATAACCTCTCAGCACGGCCTGTGCTATAACAGGCTCATTTCCCGTTTTGGAGAGAAAAAGGCGGCCCAGTATGCGAAGATGCACCAGGCCGCCATCGAAAGATATGAGGAGATTATCAGGGAAAATGCCATCGATTGTGATTTCAGGCGGACCTCCGCCTGCCTTTACACGGTCAGACGAAAGGCTGCACTGCGGGCCGAACTTGACAGCGCCGTAAGGCTTGGCGTTCCCGCTGAGCCCTTTGTCTCCGGCGAGCTTCCCGTTGCCCACAATCAATGCCTGTGCTTTCCCGATCAGGCGGAGTTCCATCCTTTGAAATTTCTAAGGGCGCTGTCAGCAAAACTGCCGGTCTATGAGGAGACCCGGGCGGTCAGGGTGGGGAAGAACCGCGTTGTCACAGACAGGGGCACGGTGGCCGCGAAGCACATCGTGTTCGCGACCCACTATCCCTTTGTAAATTTCCCCGGCTTCTATTTTGCCCGCATGCACCAGGAGCGCAGTTATGTCCTGGCGCTGGGAAACACGCCCACACCGCAATTTATGTATTACGGCATCGACCCGGACGGGCTTTCCTTCCGCACAGCGGAGGGCAAGCTGCTGCTGGGCGGGGGCGGCCACCGTACAGGGAAGGGCCCACAGTCAGGCGCATACGGCACGCTGCGTCAGCGGGCGAAGGCCCTTTGGCCAGACTGCCGCATCACAGCCGCCTGGTCCGCCCAGGACTGCATTACCCTGGACGGCGTGCCCTATATCGGCAGGTTTTCCGTTTTCCACCCGAACTGGTATGTGGCTACAGGCTTTGGCAAGTGGGGCATGACGAGCTCCATGGTGGCGGCTGATCTTTTGTGCGAGGAGATCGTCGAAAACCGTGGGGAGGACACCATCTTTTCGCCCCGGCGATTCCCTCCGGCGGCCTGGCCTGCTCTGGGAAAGGAAGTCTGCGAAAGCACCAAGGGCCTCTTCAAGGAAATGCTGTATTTCCCCGGAAAAGAATTTGATCGGCTGCCGCCGGGCCAGGGGGCGGTCATTCGATATCAGGGGAAAAAGCGGGGCGCCTATAAGGACGAGCGGGGCAGGGTGTACCTGGTGTCCACCCGGTGCCCGCATTTGGGCTGCCAACTGGAATGGAACAGCGACGAAAAAAGCTGGGACTGCCCCTGTCACGGCTCCCGGTTCACCTACCTGGGCGAGCTCATCGACGACCCGGCGCAGCGTGGGCTGCAAAGTGGGAAGGACTAGCCGGAGCAAAGAGTTCGCCCCCGGTCATGCCCTTCAACCGAAAAAGTTGTTAGCGACCAAACCGGCGTTAAGAGGCCGCGTTTACAAGGCCTTAGCCGGTGGAAGCGAGACTTTTTCGGAGAGGAGATGCAGACGAGCGCAACAGGCGGCGTTTTCTGGAAAAGAAAACGTCGACGTAAGAGCGAGTCTTGCGTCGACGTGGTGCCGCTAACCGGGTGTCGAGAGTTCGCCCCCGGTTTTAATCATAAAAAATCATCAGCCCGCCCTTTTGGACGGCCTGACGATTTTTGGTGCCGCTAACCGGGTGTCGAGAGTTCGCCCCCGGTTTTAATCATAAAAAATC
>CAZYLJ010000068.1:0-8578 GCA_964648555.1 uncultured Acutalibacter sp. | reverse complement strand
AGTGCCCCTACGGCCTGGACACCCCCACCCTGCTGAAGCAGAATCTGGAGGACTATGAGAACATTCTGGCCGGGAGAACGGTGATTTGAGAAAAGCCTTGCAGAATTTGGCGCTTATGAACGCAAAGCCGCAATGGCCGGGGATAAGCGAAAAAAGAACAAGCCTCCCCGAATTTGGGGAGGCTTTTCCATTTTTCATCAAATCAAAACTTGAACACGACGCCGATGACAGCGGAAATGGCGATGAAGACGATGGGGTGCAGCTTTTTGGTGGGCTTTACCCAGTTGGTGAGCACGAGGAGCACCGCCGCCAGGACGAGCCCCTGCCAGAACAGCGCCGGACCTTCGCCCAGCGACAGAGTGTTGATCCAGCCGAAGCCCCCGGACACCACGCTGACAGAGGTGAGCACCTCCAGCACCACAGTGACGCAGGCGGCGGCAATCAGCCCGGTGGAGGCCGGGCGCAGGCCATAAAAGGCGTTTTCCACCAGCCGGTTGCCGCGGAACTTGTTGAGCATGGCCCCCACGATGAGGATGACGATGATGGAGGGCATGATCTCCCCCACCGTGGCAACGATGGCGCCGGGCACACCTGCCACGGTAAAGCCCACGAAGGTTGCCATGTTGATGCCGATGGGGCCGGGAGTGGATTCCGACACGGCCAGCATGTTCATCAGGTCGCCGTAGGTGTACCAGCCGGTGGCCGTACCGATGTCTTTCAAAAAGGGCAGGGTCGCCATGCCGCCGCCCACGGCAAACAGGCCGGTCTTGAAAAATTCCCAGAAAAGGCGAAGGAAGATCATACCTTCTTCACCTCCAACTGCTTCAGTAAAATCCCAAGGAAAGCCGCCGCGATGACGAACCAGACGGGAGAGAGATCGAGAAACACGCCGCCCAGCAGCACCAGGATAAAGATAGCGGCGGTGCGCTTATCCACCACGGATTTTTTCAACAGCTTTACCACCGCGTTGAAGATGAGCACGCACACGCATACCTGGATGCCGGCGAAGGCGTGCCTGACCCACTCCAAGTGAGAGAAATTGGTGATGAGCCCGGCCAGCAGGGAAATGATGACCACAGAGGGGGACACCACGCCCAGGGTGGCGATGATGCCGCCCAGGATGCCGGCCTGCTTCTGGCCGATGAAGGTGGCCACATTTACCGCGATGATGCCCGGCGTACACTGGCCCAGGGCAAAGTAGTCGGCAAGCTCCTCCTCGGTGGCCCAGTGCTTGTTCTCCACCACCTCGCGCTGCAAAATGGGCAGCATGGCCATGCCGCCCCCAAAGGTCATCACGCCCATTTTGGCAAAGGAGCAAAACAGCGTCCAATACTTTTTCAAAGACAGGACCTCCTCGTTTCACTTTCGTCTGGTATTATAACCCAAATCCGCGCCGGGTGCAACCGGGAAACGGGAATGCAGTATGGCCCGCTAACAAAATCTTTGCATTTTTCCCGCGCACTGTGTAGAATAACAGAAGAAACCATCAGAAGGAGAAGCGATACCGCATGAAGCACATTTTACTCATTGCCACCGGCGGCACCATTGCCTGCCGGAAAACAGACGCCGGTCTGACGCCGGGCCTTTCCCCCCTGGAGCTTTTGAGCCGCGTGCCGGACGCCCTGTCCTTCTGCGAAGTGGACACCGCCCAGCCCATGAATCTGGACAGCACCAACATCACCCCTTCCCACTGGCTGGAGCTTGCCCGGGTCATCGAGGAAAAATATGAAAAATACGACGGCTTCGTGCTCTGCCACGGTACGGACACCCTGGCTTACACGGCCGCCGCCTTATCCTATTTGATCCGCGGCACCAGAAAGCCCATCGTGCTGACCGGGGCCCAAAGGCCCATCGACCAGGAGGACACCGACGCAAGGAAGAACCTTCTGGACAGCCTGCGCTATGCCTGCTCCGGAGACAGCGGCGTGTGCATCGTGTTCGGCGGCCACGTCATTGCCGGGACAAGGGCCCGGAAAACGCGCACCAAGAGCTACAATGCCTTTCAAAGCCTCAACTTTCCCGATCTGGCCGACATCCGCGACCGGCGCATCGTCCGCTTTCTCCCCTGCCAGGAAACGGGAAAGCCCGTTTTTTCCCACGGGCTCAACTCCAACGTGGTGCTGTTAAAGCTCATCCCCGGCCTGCCCAGAGGCGCCTTCGCCGCCGCCGGGGCCCTGTGCGACGGCCTCATCATCGAAAGCTACGGCGTGGGCGGCATCCCGGACAACTACCTTGACGAGCTGGACGAGCTGATCAAGGCGGGCAAAACGGTGGTCATGGCCACCCAGGTGCCCCAGGAGGGCAGCGACCTTTCCGTCTACCAGGTGGGCCAGCGGGTGAAGGAGCGCTACCGCCTGCTGGAAAGCTACGACATGACCCTGGAGGCCACGGTCACCAAGCTGATGTGGGCCCTGGCCCAGGCAAAAAATCAAGAGCAGGTGCGCGAGCTCTTTTACACGCCCATCAACTACGACCTGCTCTTTTAAGTATTTTCAATCCTGATTCGGCGGCAGGGGCGGCTCATTTTCCATGATCTCCGGCTTGCCGACGTACTGCATATTGGGATAGATGACCTGCAAAAATTCGTCTGGGAACACCCGGTCAAAAAACGCCTGCACGGCGTTTGTGGCCGGGATATTGTTTACCCTTTGGGACTGGCGGTACACCGCCCCGGCGGAAAGGAGGATATCGACAGCCATCAGCACCGCCACCACGGCGGTCAGGGGCCGGCCCACCTTTTTGGGGATGCTCTCAATCTTTCGGGAGAGGACGGGGTACAGGTCCTTCACCCAGATGAGCCCGAGCACGCCCCAGAAAAAGGAGTACAACAGGCTGGTGCGCCCGCCCACGTTTAAGGGGGATTGACTGTACTCCCAGCTGACCGTGCCGAACATGGCCTGCTGGAGAAAGCTGCAAAGGTACTCGAAGCCGCCGCCGATGACCATGCTGGCAAAAAAGATCAGGATGTCCTTCTGGTTGTACATTTTGGAGAGGAACAGCGTGATGGCGACGGCCCCAAAGCCGTAAACCAAAATGAAGGGGCCGAACACCACGCTGACCCGAAGCTCAAAGTGATGGGGCGGCGTAAGCAGGGCGTAAAGCGTTTCCAGCACGCAACCCGTCACGTTGCCGATCATGAAGATCCAGAAGAGCTTCGCGAAGCCACGCCCGAAGGCGAAGGGCGCCTCCTGGCCCTCGGCGAGCTTTTCCTCGTAAACGGCCACGGCCGCCTCGTTCCGCCGTTTCAGCGCCTCAGAGGACTTTCTGCGGATGCCGCTTACATTTTGGCGCAGAGCCTCCAGCTGCTCGTTGTGCTTTAGAGATCTCAAGTCGGGGAAAGCCTTTAAAATACGGCGGTGCAGGGGATTGGTGCTCAAGGCCTCTTCGTATTTCTCCTTGAGCCTGGCGGCCTCCCGCTGCCAATCCTTTTCCAGCGTCTGCCGCTTATCCTCCATAGCTACGGCGCCGTTGAAAAGGCCCTCGCCCAGCTTATCGGAGCCGGCCTTCAGCTTTTTGGAAACGTATTCCAGGTTTTTCAGCTTCCTGTTGATGCCCGCGATGGCCACCACCGTCACGCTGAAATCGGCCAGGGTCAGGGCCAGCAGCACGATGAGCAGCACCCAGCCCAGGGTCTTGGGGATCAGTGAGATGACCGTGCGGGAAAGGGGCACCACCCAGCCCACCACCGCAGTGCCCGCAAAGGCCCACACGATGGAGAATTTCAGGCAGACGTAGCCGTTCAGGTTGTGGGGCTCGTCGGAGTAATCCCACCACTTTTGATGGAACAGCTTCTCCAGCAGAAAGCCCGCCAGCCATTCCAGGGCGGTGCCCAGGATCATGCTGCCGAGGAGCAGGGCGGGCACGCTGTGGCCGATGGGCCGCAGGCAGAAGTCGATGAGCACCACGCCAAAGCCGTAGATGGGGCACAGGGGGCCGTTGAGGAATCCGCGGTTCACAAAACGCTTTTCAACGGCGGCGGCAAAGACCACCTCGCCGCACCAGCCGAGAAAGGCGTAGATAAAGAAGCACCACAAATAGGTGTACATAGTTTTCCCTCACTTCCCATTCATGGAGAACATTGTAGCAGATTATTCCTCTTTTGTGAAGCGGAATTTTTGGTGAGCCTCGCCGCGGGGAGCTTTGCCCTCATCCCCCGCCGTTGACGGAGCGATAGACTTCCTGTAAAGCGGGAAATTACAGGATCGACAGCTCCGCTTCCGGCAGGGCTTCGATCAGGTCGCTGGGCAGCATGGCCCGCGTGCCCATGCGTTTGGCGCACAGATCGCCCGCCAGGCCGTGGAGGTACGCCCCCGCCGCCGCGGCCTCAAAGCAGGGCGTGCTCTGGGCCAGCAGGGAGGAGATCATCCCCGCCAGCACATCGCCGCTGCCCCCTGTGGCCATGCCGGGGTTGCCGGTGGGGTTGACCTTGCACCGGCCCGCCGCATCGGCGATAATGGTGCCCGCGCCCTTCAGCACGACAACGCCGTCCGCCTGCCTTGCGAAGCTCTGCGCCGTTGCCGCCCTGTTTTCCTGTATCTCCGGGATGGGTTTCCCACACAGCCTGCTCATCTCGCCGGGGTGGGGCGTCAGCACAAAGGGGACGCTCAATTTCCCCAGCGCGCCCGGATGCCTGGCGAGAAAGTTCAGGCCGTCCGCGTCGATCAACAGCGGGGCGCGGCAGTTTTCCAATACAATGGGGCACACCGTCTCCGAGAGCTCTCCCAGGCCGCAGCCCATAAGGCAGGCGGTACAGCGGCCCAGGGCTTCTTTCAGCTTTTCCGCGCTTTTCCGGGGCTCGTTTTCCCAGTCCAGCGGCAGGAGCACCGCCTCCGGCACGGCCTGGGCCACGATAGGATAAATACGCGCGTCCACCGCGGCCTCCAAAAGGCCCACGCCGCAGCGCAGGGCAGCTCTGGCCGCCAAAATGCAGGCCCCCGCCATGCCGTAGCTGCCGCAGACCAGCAGCAGGCGGCCCAGGTCTCCCTTGTTGGCCTGGGGATCCGGCTCTCGCAGACAGGAGCGCACCCAGCCGCCGTCGGTCTCCTCTATGCGGAACAATTCCATAAATATCGCTTCCCCTCTTGACAATCTTTCAGCTCTTCATTAGAATAATACCAGCAAATGATCTTCGGGGCAAGGTGAAATTCCTGACCGGCAGTATAAAAATGGTTCACGCCATTTTCCAAAGTGGCTTACGCCGATTTTACAAAGTCTGCGAACGCGGGGCGGCACACCGTTTCGCGCCGAACCGGTGCAATTCCGGTACCGACGGTACAGTCCGGATGAGAGAAGACAGGGGTGTTCCCCTTTGAGGCGGTTTCCACGCGCTTTTCCCGGAGCCTTCTGGCTCCGGGTTTTTGTCTCTCAGGTCTTTTGCGGATCATTCATTTTGAAAGGACCGGTAACTATGCAAAACCCAACAGCGAAAAGGTTTTTCAACCCCCGCAAAATGGCGGTGACCGCCATCCTGGCGGCCGTGGCCACCGTGCTGATGTTTTTGAGCTTCAGCGTGCCCGTCATCCCCTCCTTTGTCAAGCTGGACTTTTCCGAGCTGCCCGCCCTCATCGCCGCGTTCAGCATGGGGCCCCTGTCCGGCGTGGCGGTGTGCTTTGTGAAAAACCTCGTCAACGTCATCATGTCCTACTCCGCCGGGGTGGGCGAGCTGTGCAACTTCCTTCTGGGCGCCGCCTTCGTGCTGCCCGCCGGGCTCATCTACAAAAAGCGCAGAGACCGCACCGGGGCGCTGATCGGCTCCCTGGTGGGGGCGGCGGCGATGGCCATTTTCAGCCTGCCCCTCAACTACTTTCTGGTATACCCGGCCTACTCCCTCCTCATGCCCATGGAGGAGGTATTGAAGCTGTACCAGGCCATCAACCCCAATGTCGGCAATCTGTTCGACGCCCTGCTGTGGTTCAACACGCCTTTCACCTTTGTCAAGGGCCTTTTGGACGTGGCCGTGACCTTCCTGGTGTATAAAAAGCTTTCCCCTATACTGAAAGGAAAAGCGTAAGCTCCAACCGTTTGACATTTGCCCTAAACCGTGGTAAACTCATAACGTTTTCATCGGATAGCGTTTTTATTTCAGAACAGAACGTACAAGGCGGAAAGGGGGCCTTTTTATGAGCAAGATCGCAGTTGTTACCGACACCAACAGCGGAATAACACAGGAAGAAGCGGAAAAGCTGGGGGTCTCTCTGATTCCCATGCCTTTCATGGTAAATGGACAGGAGTATTTCGAGGGCGTCTCCTGCACCTACGAGCACTTTTTTGAAATGCTGGAGCAGGGCGCGGAGGTATCCACCTCCATGCCCTCGGCCTACTCCATCACCTCTGTGTGGGAATCCCTTTTGAAGACCCACGAGGGCGTCGTCTACCTGCCCATGTCCTCGGCCCTGAGCGGCTCCTGCCAGGCGGCGAAGGCGTTGGCCAGAGACTACGGCGGCCGGGTGTATGTGACGGACAACAAGCGCATTTCCATCACCCTGCGCTCAGCTGTTATCGACGCGGTAACGATGGCGGGCATGGGTATGCCCTTGCAGGAGATCGGCCAAAATCTGGATCGTACCGGCCTGGATTGCAGCATCTACCTTGCCGTGAACACCCTGGAGCTTTTGAAGAAGAGCGGCCGGGTCACGGCGGCGGGAGCGGCCATCGCCACAGTGCTGGGGTTGAAGCCCGTCTTACAGATCCAGGGCGAAAAGCTGGACGCCTTTGCCAAGGCCAGGGGCATGGCCGCCGCGGAAAAAATCATGTTCAACGCCATTGAGAAGGACCTTGCGGACCGCTTCCGGGGCAGGGAGACCAGGGTGCTGGCCGCCTACTCCGGCAGCGACGAAAACGGCAGGGACTGGCTCAAGCAGGTGCGAAAGCACTTTGGCGACAACCACATCGAGACATACCGACTGCCAATCAGCATCTGCTGCCACGTCAGCGGCGGCGTTCGGGCTATGGGGTGCATCCCCGTCCAGAAGTGGTAACGGGGAAGCCTCACGCTGCCACGCGCGAAATGTAGAGGCCAAAGCTTACAGACAGGCTAAAAGCCCGGGCTTAATTGAGCCCGGGCTCTTTTTTTACTTTGCCTTATCTTCTGCCGAACTTCTCGAACCGCAGGGAGCTGGGAATGAACTTTTTGAGGGCCTCCTGCATCTCCTCGTCCGGGTCGAAGACCACCAGGGTCTTGCCGGTCTTCTTGCCCCGCACGATCATGTACCAGGAGTCCCGGTGGTCAGAGTATTCCGTGGCGAACACCCGGGTGTCAAAGGAGCGGGTTTTGAGCCTTTGCTCCTGCTCCGTATAAACGCCGATGTCCTCGCAGGTATCACACTCAAAGGCGGTCAGGCGCTTCCGGGTGGTGCGGTTCATGATCTTGTCCACGGTGAGGTAGCCGTTTGTCAGGCTGTATTCAAACTCCAGCATCCGCATACTGATAAGCTTATAGCCCCCAAATACGGCGCCCGCCGCCACAATGACGGTGAGCATGGGGAACATCAGGACCATAAAGCCCACCACGAAGCCGATAACGCTGAGCACCACGATGGCCAGCAAAATACCCACGGTGATGAGGATATCCTTGCCCTCCATCTTTTTCTTGACCATCCGCTCTATAAATACGTCTCCCATACTGTTCTCCTTTCGCTGGGGCAGTGTCTTCTGTCAGGACAATTGTAGCACAAATTTCCCATTGTTACAATGAGATTTTTTCCTTTTCCGGGGGAAATCACTTGAAATGTCAAAAAAAATATGCTAGAATCAAGTCCAGGTCGGGGTCGATCTCCGACATCAAATGCATTTTTATACACGCTGAGAAGAAAGAAAGTACCCTTGTACCAGGCGGCCAGAGAATCCGCGTCATCGGCTGAAAGCGCGGACACGGCGGGGCAGGGGGAAGTTCCTTTCGGAGCGGCAGGGCTGAACGGGTCATTTCACAGTAGGCCTTGACGGGCGCGCCACGTTACCGGCGCACAAGAGGGCGGGTCTCCCGCCGAATTAGGGTGGTACCGCGCGGTAAATTTCTGCGCCCCTTGTATCGGGGGCGTATTTTTTATCCCCCAAAGCGTCTGCACCGGCAGAGAAAGGAAAGTGGTCAAAAGCATGAATGAAAAGATCGAGGCGCTGAAAGAACGGTTCCAGCAGGAGCTGACGGGAGCGGCCAGCAGCGAGGCTGTGGAAAAGCTGCGGGTGGCGTACCTGGGCAAAAAGGGCTCCGTCACCGAGCTGCTAAAGGGCCTGAAGGATGTGAGCGCCGACCAGAAAAAGGAAGTGGGCCAGCACATCAACCTGCTGAAAAAGCAGGTGGAGGAAAGCATCGCCCGCCAGGTGGAAAAGATCAGGGCCGCCGAGCAGGAGGCTCTGGTGGCTGCGGCGGAGCAGTACGATGTGACGCTGCCGACAGCCGTGGCGGAGGGCTCTTATCACCCCATCACCATCGTCCAGCGGCAGCTGGAGGAAATTTTCTCCTCTATGGGCTTTACGGTGGAGGATTACCCGGAGATCGTGTCGGATTACGAGTGCTTTGAGGCGGTGAACGTGCCCAAGGATCACCCGGCCCGGGACATGCAGGACACCTATTATCTGGATA
>CAZYLJ010000067.1:0-8744 GCA_964648555.1 uncultured Acutalibacter sp. | reverse complement strand
GGTTGGGATCGTACTCGATGCTCAGCACAGTGGCCGGCATGTCGTGCTTCTGCCGCTTGAAGTCAATGATGCGGTACTTCTTGCGGTTGCCGCCGCCCCGATGGCGGACGGTGATTTTGCCATAGCTGTTGCGGCCCGCGTTCTTATTCTTGGGCGCCAGCAGGCTCTTTTCAGGGCCGCCCTTGGAAAGGCCGGTGTAGTCCGTGACGGACATGTTGCGCCTTGCCGCGGTGGTCGGCTTGTAATTCTTAATTGCCATGTGGTTTTCACTCTCCTAATCTCGGCTTTGCGGGAGCACCCTGCGTTTTCTGCGTCTTGTGCTCCCATTCATGCTCGCTGGGCAGGTCGTCAGACCATGCTCTCGAAGAATTCGATGGTCTTGCTGTCCTCTGTCAGGGTGACAACAGCCTTTTTCCAGCTTCTGGTGTAGCCCTGGCTCCTGCCCTGGCGGCGCAGCTGGCCCCGGACATGGAGGGTATTGACCTTGCTGACCTTCACATCAAAAAGCTCCTCCACGGCCTTTTTGATGTCGATCTTGGTGGAGTCCTTCGCGACCTCAAAGGTGTACTTCTTCATGCTGTTGCCGTCCATGGTCTTCTCGGTGATGACCGGGCGAATAATGATGTCCTGTGCTGCCATTACGCGTACACCTCCTCGATTTTAGCCACGGCGTCCTTGACGACGATGAACTTGTCGGCGTTCAGGATGTCGTAGACGTTCAGGGTGTTGACCTGAGCGGTCTTCACGCCGGGGATGTTCCGGGCGGAAGCGATGACCTTCTGGTCCACAGTACCGAGGACGATGAGGGCTTTCTTCTCGCTGCCGACCGCCTTGAGCATCTCGGCGATGGTCTTGGTCTTGTATTCCTCGGTGGAGACCGCATCCAGAACGATCATCTCGTTGTCGCGGACCTTGGAGGAAAGGGCAGACTTCATTGCCAGGCGGCGCACCTTCTTGTTCAGGGAATAGGTGTAATCCCTGGGCTTGGGCGCGAACACGACGCCGCCGTGAGTCCACTGGGGAGACCGGGTGCTGCCCTGGCGGGCGTGGCCTGTGCCCTTTTGTCTCCAGGGCTTCTTTCCGCCGCCGGAAACCTCGGAGCGGGTCAGCGCGGACTGGGTGCCCTGGCGCTGGTTGGCAAGGTAATTCTTGACCATGTCGTTCATAACGGATACATTGGGCTCAATGCCGAAAACGGCCTCGGAAAGTTCCTGCTTGCCGACTTCCTCGCCCTGCATGTTCAAAACTGCTACTGTAGGCATACTACTTCCTCCTCCCCTTAGGCTTTCACGCTGTCGCGGATGACCACGATACCGCCGTTGGGGCCGGGAACAGCGCCCTTGATGGCAATCAGGTCGTTCTCCGCGTCGATCTTGGCGACGGTGAGATTCTGCACGGTCACGGTCTCGGCGCCCAGATGGCCGGCCGCCTTATGTCCCGGAAAAACACGGGAGGGGTCGGAGATAGCGCCCAGAGAGCCCGCGTGGCGGGCCACAGGGCCGGAGCCGTGGGTCTCCTTCAGACGGTGGAAGTTCCAGCGCTTGATGACGCCCGCATAGCCCTTGCCTTTGCTCGTACCGGTCACATCCACGTGGTCGCCCTCGGCAAATGTGTCAGCCTTGATCAAGTCGCCCACGTTCAGGGCGCTCACGTCGTCCAGACGGAGCTCCTTCAGGGTCTTCTTGGGAGCGACGCCGCCCTTGTCGAAGTGGCCCTTCAGGGGCTTTGTCAGCCGCTGGGGCTTCTGATCTCCAAAGCCCACCTGCACAGCATCGTACCCGTCGTTTTCGGCAGTCTTCTTCTGCGTTACCACGCAGGGGCCGGCCTCGATGACGGTTACGGGGATGACCTTCCCCTTCTCATCGAAGATCTGCGTCATGCCGACCTTCTTGCCGATGATACCTTTTTTCATTTTCTTCTTCCTTTCTCCGTGAGACGGCCCCTATTATTTGGAAGGCGTCTCATTCTTAGGTTATTGGTTGGGTTGCCCCAACTTGACCCTCCGCGCGGTTGGTTAAAGCTTGATCTCAACTTCAACGCCGGCAGGGAGCTCCAGCCCCATCAAGGCTTCCACAGTCTTGTTGGACGGCCTGAGGATGTCGATCAGCCTCTTATGGGTGCGCATCTCAAACTGCTCCCGGCTGTCCTTGTTGACGTGGGGGGAACGCAGAATGGTGACGATCTGCTTCTCCGTAGGCAGCGGCACGGGGCCTGATACCCTGGCGCCGGTGCGCTTTGCGGTAGTTACGATCTTCTCGGCGGACTGGTCCACCAGCTGATGATCGTACCCCTTGATCCTGATCCTGATTTTTTCCTTGACTGCCACTTTAAGTCGCCTCCTTAAAAGAATAGTTGGCGGGCCGGGCCATCCCTCGTCCTCAATTTTTTAACACCGTGCCGGGTGTTTCCAGCATGGGCATCAAAAAACCGAAATCCGCGCACGGATTCCGGGGTTGGGATAGACCCATCATCCTTTGAAGGGCACACACGCGGCCTGCCGGGGAACGCCCGGTGGTTCCAATGCCATTCAAATTCCTTCGCCCGGTTTGAAATCGGACATACTCCACGGAAAAACCGGCCCTTTGGGGGCCGCAACCTCCCGCTTCATCGCATATCTGGCGCTTTCCGTTCATGCCGCAGTGCCCCCATTTGAAGACACCCGGGGCGCTTCGCAGAAACGCCTTGTGCAGTCACGCTTGATTATAATATCATGTCCCGCCTGATTTTGCAAGAGTTTTTTTTGAAATTTTTCAGTATTTTTCCGGCTCTGTTGTCTGGGCCGTCCGGCAGGGTGCTGTGACACGGCCGGCGGAAAAGAGCATCTCCTGCAGGCTCTTCTTTGCGGCTTCCTCCGTTTGGGCGGGCAGGAAGCCTTCAAAAATGCACAGATTGCCAAGCTCCTTGGCCTTTTTGTAGTCCTCCTCCTTGCGCAGCGTCCAGCTGACCTCCTGCATACCGAAAAGCTTTCTCGCCGCATGCAGGCCCAGCACCTCACGGTTGTGGAAGTCGTAGGCCTCGAACTGGGGACGGGTCATCCAGTTAGTCATCAGGTTCCTGCCGAAAAAGGCAGCAGAGGCCGTCATGCCATTTTGGCCCTTTTCCAGGTGCTCCATCAGCTGGCCCCTCACCACGTCGGGCCGGTGGATACGGAACCAGCGGACGATGCGTGGGTCGAAGGACTCAATGCAGTACAGTCCCTTGTACTCCTTTAAAATCTCCATCACCCGGGGGCAAAGCTCCTCCGGGTCGTTGTAGCCCTTCAATTCAATGATGAGCGGCGTTTTGCCGTCCACCAGCTTTAAGACCTCCTCAAACAGGGGCACACGCTCCTGAGTGCCGAACAGCCGATACTGGCGCAGCTCCCCTAAAGACAGGTCGGAAACGACCTTGTCCTCCCCACAGGTGCGCTTGATAGAGTGGTCGTGATGGACCACCACGTAGTTATCCTGGGTAAGCTGTAGATCAAACTCCATGCCGAAGCCCCCCAGCACCGCCAGGGAAAAGGCCTTCAGGGAGTTTTCCGGCACGCCCTTTTCCTTGTGGTGCAGGCCCCGGTGGGCGTAGTCGTATTTCTTGAACTGAGTAAAATCCGCGCCGCGCCCCGGGGCGATGGCCCACAGCCACAGGACGAGGCACAGCACGGCAAGGATCAGCAAAATAAGCAGGGCGACCATAAAAATTCCTCCCGAATGATGTCACTCCGGCCGGTTGTTCCGCCGGAACTCCGTGGGGGTGCAGCCCATGCTCTGCTTGAACATGTCGATAAAATAGCTCAAACTGTTGAAGCCCACGTCCATGGCCACATCGATCTCCTTCCTGCTGCTTTCCAGCAGCAGGTCCGCAGCAGTGGTCAGCCGCAGGCTGTTGATGTACTGCACCGGCGTTTTAAAGGTATACTTTTTAAACAGGCGGCAGAAGTGGCCCTCGCTCATGTGGCTCACCTCGGCCAGCTGTTCTAATGTGATGGGCTGGCGGTAGTTCTCGCGGATATACTCGATGGCCGCCTTGATGCCCTGGGCGGGCCCGGAGGACGATGTCCGTTCCGCCGTGCTGCCCTCGCACAGGCTGCCGAACAGGTCCAGCAGACAGCCACGCACCCGCAGCTCATAGGCGGCGGGACGGCTTCGCATCAGCTCCACCGCCTCGTCGAACCGCTCCAGCATCTTCACTTCCCGCGCATCGGCGCCGTGGATGACCCTGTCAATGCGCAGGCGGCCCTCCAGCACGGGGGACACATATTTCACCCTGCCGATGTCCTCCTGGCCGCTGCACAAGATCTCCGGGCTGAACACCACCGCGTCATAGCCCATCACCGTGCCGTCCAGGGGCTGAGCGGCGTGAAGCTCTCCGCCGTTGAAGAACACCATCTCTCCGGTGCAGACCTCAAAGTATTCGTTTCCGCACTGCACCCGCGCCGTGCCCTTCAACACCTTGAACAGCTCCATTTCGTCGTGCCAGTGGCACTCCAGCTGTTCCAAATTCACGCCCGGCGGAAAGGGCGGTACGATGCGGTACCAGCTGACCGGCAGGCCCGCGCCGCCATGACGGCGCTCTTCCTTCAGGTTTTTTCCAACCATGTTATTCCCTCACGCTTTGTTGGCGGAAAAATCAAAATCCCGCAACTGATTGTTGGTTTTCCACTAGCTTTTTCACAAATGACGATGTAAAATATGAATATATCATAGCCCATTTCCACAAAATTTGCAACTGTGGAAAAGGAAAAAACATAATATTTGATTGAGAAAGGATGTCTGCGCAATGAAATTCTCCAAAGGCTACTGGATGAACCTGCCCGGCGTATCCAATGCCGACTGCGTCCAGATCCGGGAAGTCAAGGTGGAAAAGGACAGGGTGTACCTGTACTCTGTGCCCTATCCCTATGATCAGCGCGCCATGGGCGGCCCCGTCCTGGAAATGTTCATCTCCTCCCCCCGCCCGGATGTAATCCGCACCCAGGCCTACCACTTTATGGGCAGCGCCAAAAAGGAACCCAAGTTTGAGCTTTACGAGGAGCCCGGCGCTCTGCAGGCCGAGGACACTGGTGACGAGGTCATCATCAAGAGTGGCCGCACGGAGCTGCGCATCACCAGGAACCCGGCCTCATTTACCTATTATTACGATGGCAAGAAGCTGACGAAAATCGGCGACAAGTATGGCCATGCCATGATCAGCACCATGAAGACCGACGACGGCCCCTTCATGCGCGCCCAACTGGACCTGGACCTCGGCGAGAAGGTGTACGGCCTGGGCGAGCGCTTTACTCCTTTCGTCAAGAACGGCCAGGTGGTGGACATCTGGAACGAGGATGGCGGCACCTGCTCTGAGATCTCTTACAAGAACATCCCCTTCTATATGACCAACAAGGGCTACGGCGTGCTGGTCAATTCCAGCGACAAGGTCTCCTTCGAGGTCTGCTCCGAGGTGGTCACCCGGGTGCAGTTCTCCGTGCCCGGCGAGAAGATCGACTTCATGGTGGTCGGCGGCGGCGACGGCAAGACCGTGCTGGAAAACTACACCGCCCTCACCGGCAGGCCCGCCCTGCCCCCCGCCTGGACCTTCGGCCTGTGGCTGACAACCTCCTTCACCACCTCTTACGATGAGCAGACGGTCACCAGCTTTGTGGATGGCATGGCGGAAAGACACATCCCTCTGCACGTGTTCCACTTTGACTGCTACTGGATGAAAGAAAACGAATGGTGCAACTTTGAGTGGGATAAGGCCATGTTCGACGACGCCCCTGCCATGCTCAAACGCATGAAGGAGGAAAAGCACCTGAAGATCTGCGTGTGGCTCAACTCCTACATCGGCCAGAAGTCTCCCCTGTTCAAGGAGGCCGCCGAAAAGGGCTATCTGTTAAAGCGTCCCAACGGCGACGTGTGGCAGTGGGATCTGTGGCAGGCCGGCATGGGCCTGGTGGACTTCACCAACCCGGACGCCTGGAAGTGGTACCAGGGCAAGCTGCGGGCCCTGCTGGACATGGGCGTGGACTGCTTCAAGACCGACTTCGGCGAGCGTATCCCCACCGACTGCGTGTACTATGACGGCAGCGACCCGTTGATGATGCACAACTATTACACCTACCTGTACAACAAATGCGTGTTCGAGCTACTGGAGGAATACAAGGGCAAAAACGGCGCCTGCGTCTTCGCCCGCAGCGCCACGGTCGGCGGCCAGAAATTCCCCGTGCACTGGGGCGGCGACTGCTCCTCCAACTATCTTTCCATGAGCGAGAGCCTGCGCGCCGGCCTGTCCCTGTGCATGAGCGGCTTCGGCTTCTGGAGCCACGACATCAGCGGCTTTGAGGGCACCGCTCCCGCCGACGTGTACAAGCGCTGGTCCGCTTTCGGTCTGCTCTCCACCCATTCCCGCCTGCACGGCTCCAACTCCTACCGCGTGCCGTGGCTCTTCGATGAGGAGTCTGTGGACGTGCTGCGGAAGTTCACCAATTTGAAGTGCACTTTGATGCCCTACCTGTACTCCAATGCCGTATATACCCACAACACCGGTGTACCCACCATGCGTGCCATGGTGCTGGAATTCCCGGAGGACATCCCCTGCTCTGATCTGGACCGGCAGTACATGCTGGGCGGTAATCTGCTGGTGGCCCCCGTGTTCACCAAGGAGGGTGACGTGGATTATTACCTGCCCGAGGGCACCTGGACCGGCTTCTTGGACAACAGGATAGTGGAGGGCGGCAAGTGGCAGCACGAGGTCCACGATTTCATGAGCCTGCCCCTGATGGCCCGTGAAAACTCCATCATCGCCGTCGGCGCCGACGATCAGAACGTGGAATACGACTTCGGCAAGGATCTGACCCTGCACGTGTTCCAGCTGAAAACCAGGGCTTGTGCCGACATCAAGGATATGAACGGCAACGACATGCTGAAGGTCTGTGCGGAGAACAGCAACGGCAAGGTGACCTTCACCTTCTCCGGCCGTGCCGAAAATCTTTCTATCCTGCTCCGCAATGTGGATCAGGTGAAGGATCTTACCGGCGCCACTGCCGAAAAGGCCGACTTCGGCACACTGCTCCACGTGGACAGCAGTTTGGGCGATGTCCACTTTACCATGTAATTTACTGTAAACAGTATCAGCATTGCAATTTTTGGGGAATCATATAGAGACGTATGGCAAGAGCCGGGAGATACCTCCCGGCTCTTTGCCGTGTTTTGTTTCAATTTATTCATTGGGTCAAATATATTTGATAAATTCTAGCATATTCCTTTCATAGCAGTTGAATGTGTATCCTTTTATGAATGGGAAAGGCGTTTTCAGAGTTTCAAGCGTGCCATCCTGTCCGCTTTCCAACCCTTCCAGGCAGAAAGTCGTGATTCGTAATTCCCGACGGTTTATTCTCTCATGAGCACTCCGTTAAAAGCTTGACCATTTTCTCCCACGGGTATATACTGTTTGCGAAAAGAGGAGTGATACATATGCTACTTTCCACACAAACAGATTACCTGGGCCGCACCCACGGCGACGAGGAGGCTATCCGCCTGCTGAAAAAGGGCGGCTTCGACGCCTTTGACTTCAGCTTCTTCCGCATGTTTTCCGAGAAGGACTACTGGACGAACCAGCCGGATTTCCGGGAAACCGCCAAGCATCTGCGGGCTGTGGCCGATGCGTGTAAGATCGTCTGCAACCAGGCCCACGCGCCCTTTGCCTCCACCACCGGCGACAAGGCCGGGGATGAGGAAAGGTTCCAGTCTATCCTGCGCTCTATGGAGGCCGCAGCCATTTTGGGAGCTAAGTCCATTGTGGTGCACCCGGTGCAGCACCTGCCTTACGTCATCAATGCCAAAGAACTGCACAGGCTCAACATGGAGTTCTATCGACAGCTCATCCCCTACTGCGAGCAGTTTGGCATCCAGGTGGCCTGCGAGAACATGTGGCAGCGCAACAAGGAGGCCGGCCGCATCGTGGACAGCGTCTGCGCTTCACCAGAGGAATTCTGCGAATATCTGGACGAGCTGAATAGCCCTTGGGTAGTAGGGTGCCTGGACATCGGCCATGTGGCTTTGGTTGACAGGGACCTGCCCACATTCATCAAAACAATGGGGCCAAAACGATTGCGGGCTTTGCACGTCCACGACAACACTCTGTGGGAGGACAGCCACACGCTGCCCTTTACCATGAAGATCGACTTTGACGCCGTGACCGCCGCCCTGGGGGAGATCGGCTACGAGGGCGACTTTACCTTTGAGGCCGACAACTTCCTGCGAAAGCTCCCGACAGAGCTGGAGGACGACGCCGTGCGCTTCATGGAGAAGGTTGGCCGGTGCCTGATTGCAAAAATTGAAGCGCATTAAGCTGAAAGCTCCCCGCCGAGAAAATGGCGGAGAGCTTTTTCTAACAGCTAAGTTCTAATGTCTAACAGCTCATTACGCAAAGGGGTTCTCAGTCTTGTAGAGCATGCCCTTGGGCTGGTTGAAACCGATGTCCTCCACGCCCAGGAACTTAAACACCTCAAACAGGGCTTTGCCGCAGTGGGCGAAAGCGACCGCGCCATGGTGGGGATAACGCTTCTGCACCAGCACATGGCGATAGAAGCGGCCCATCTCGGGGATGGCGAAGATGCCGATGCCACCAAAGCTGCCGGTGGCCACAGGAAGAACCTCTCCCTCGGCGATGTAAGCCCGCACCTGGCCCTCGCTGTCGCACTGGAGACGGTAGAAGGTGATGTCAGAGGCAGCGATGTCACCCTCCAGGGTGCCGCGGGTGAAGTCGGGCTCACTGCCCTGGGG
>CAZYLJ010000066.1:0-8819 GCA_964648555.1 uncultured Acutalibacter sp. | reverse complement strand
GCGAATAAAATTTAGATATCAGCTGTTCGCTGTTAGAAAAAGGCGTTTGCTTGTGCAAACGCCTTTTTTGTTCCAATCATCTTGTAAAGATGACCTCGCCCCTGGCCAGGGGATCGTCGAAGATGAGTTCCCCGGCGGCGGGCACATAGATGTGGCCGGCCCTGGGATTCTTGATGCTGTCAATGGGGACGGTCAGGGTGGCCTCTACCTCTGAGCGCTCGAAGCTCAGGTCGGTGCCCTCCATCTCGCAGTCGATGAGCTTTAAGCCCTTGCAGTAGCAAAGGGGCTGAGTGCCGATGATCCTGCACCGCTCAAAAGTAACATTTTCGCAGTACCAGGCCAGATATTCGCCTTTGATGACGCTGTCCTTGACCACCACATTTTTCGCGTGCCAGAAGGCGTCCTTGGTATCGAAATTGCAGTTTTCAAGCCGGGAGTCCTCTATGTACTGGAAGGAGTATTTCCCTTTGAGCGTGACGTTCGCGAAATCCAGATGATCGGAGCGCAACATAAAATACTCGCCTTCGGCGGAGGAATCCGTCATCTTCACCCCGTGAACGGACCAGCCGAACTCCGGGGAAACAATGTGGCAGCGGGAAAGCTCCGCGTCCGCGCACTCCCGCAAGGCCTTGATGCCGTGGAGCTTCGTGTCGGTAATGGCGATGCCCTTCGAGTACCACAGCGCCGCCCGGCAAAGTTCCGTCAGCTCAGAATTTTCGGAAATTTCCAAATTGTCATTATGCCAGAAGGGGTAGCGCAGGTTGAAATAGCAGCCCTTCACCCGGACATTCCTGCTTTCCTTTAAGGCGCTTTCCCCGTCGGCGGGGCCGTCGAACCGGCAGTTGATGACCTCCACACCGTCGCTTCCGTACAGCGCCCGCTCTTCGTCAAAGCTTTTGTTCTCAATCTGCTGCATGGGCGTTTCCTCCTTGTTCCCTCTTTTTAAACGCATTGCCTGTATTATAAAACTTAAAGTACAGTTTAAGTCAATAGGAAAAAAGGAGAAATTTTAAATCCCGAGGCTTTGGCGCTTTCGGCAGCTGAATAACAGCCAAAACGCTCCGCTTACCAGCCCGCACCACAGCGCACCGGAAAAGCTCATGGAGGTCCACGGCGTCCAGGCGCAGGCCCACAATACGAGAAGCGCGTCCATCACCGGGGTGAGCAACCCCAAAAGCAGCAGATCTACCGGCAAAGCCAGCGCCTTTGTAATGGGCCGGATGAAAATGTACAGCAGGGAGAGCACTCCGCCGCCCAGCAGCGCCCCTATTAGAGAGCACTTGCCGAACACCCAGCCGCAGAGGAAAAACGCCAGCACACAGCTTGCAGCACGGGCCAGCAGCGACTCCGCCGCCAGGGTGCTGTCAGACGGGGCGGTTGGGCCCTCCCCCACGGGAAAGCCCACGCCCATGCCTTGCAGCAGCACTTGCACCCGCTGCCCGTCTTTTGATTCTGTGTCCACATCTATGAGGGTGTCCTTCCCGCAGGCGGCCACGGCCCAAAGGGCGGAAAGCGCTGTGTCCAGCCACTTTCTGGCCTCTCTGCCGCGCTTTCCCAGAATGAGAGAGCACAGAGGCGTGAGGCTCAACAGGAGGCCAATGAGCGGCCACACCGCCAAAAGCACCAGAAACCGCACGCCTTTGATCCGCACCCGCAGCAGGAGCAGGGCGTTACTCCACATACACCCGCACCTTCATGTTCGTGTTTTCTTCCTCCTGGTTGATCTCCACGTTGACGATATCCCCGTCGATATCCTCAAAGGCATCCACAATGGCGGAGATGTTCAGGCTCTTCAGGTCAAAGCCCTCCTTCTGCATGCCGTTCATGGCGCTTTTGGGCACGCAGGTCTGGATGATGTTGTCGGCGTATTTGGCCAGCACCAGAGGCACGCTGACGTTCATGTTCATCCTGTTCCCCTCGTCAATGCCGTTTACCTGGATCCGCAGCTTTTTGCCTTTCATCCGGCGGGCGGACTCCTGCACCTGCTGCTGCTCTTCCTTCTCGTTGTCCATGAGACATTCCAGCAGCCGCGCGCCATCTGCCGCGCTGACCGTGCCTGCGTTTATCATGTCGAGGATCTTCTGCTTATCCGTGTTCATTTTATCACTTTCCCTTCCTTATTTTCTCCTGCCGGTGGGCAGGTCTGTCAAAACGCCGCCCAGGGGGGCGATGCGGGATAACATCGTATGTGTTTTACTCTCTGCTGATCTGCATACTGCCGGACATAGTGCTCAGGGTGATCTCCATTTCTCCCTGGCCGTAGCTCACGCAGCCGTTTTTGCCGCCCATCGTCCCGGTAAAGGGGAACTCGCTGTCAAACCGGCCGGTGGTGGTGCTGTAGTTGGCGGTAAAGCCGCCGGCAGTCTCCGGCAGGAAAAGCTGTATTTTACCGGAAACGGTGTGCAAATTCACCTCGTCGGCCTCCCCGGCCAGATGGAGCTCCAAGCCGCCGCTGACGGTCTCGGCGTGGAGGCTATCCACCTTGCCAAGAGCGTGCAGGGAGCCGGATACCGTTTTCAGGGTGGCGTCATCCGTGGTGAAGCCCTGGGCGCTCAAGCTACCGCTGGCGGTAGAAGCTATCAGATCATCGGTAGTGACGCCCGCTATTGTGACAGAGCCGGAAGCCGTGGTGGCCTGGAAATCACCGGCGGTGACACCGGCTGCGTGTATCGAGCCGGAAGCAGAGTGGGCGTTAAAGTCGTCCGCCGTCACACTCGCCGCCCAGATGGAGCCGCTGGCGGATTGAAGGCTCATATCGCTAAACTGGGCGCTTATCACTTTGACGCCCCCGCTTGCGGTGTGAAGCCTGAGATCGTCGCCGTGGGTTTCCTTTACGCTGACAGCACCGCTGGCGGTGGTCACCTCCAGCTTGTTCAGGCCGGCCACAAGCTGATCCATGCTGACGTCGGCGGAGGTCGTGTTCACCCTGATCTCCTCCAGGTCGTTCTGGCCCTGGGGCAGCTCCACTACCAGCTTCTTGCTCCGGTCTGTGATGAGGTTCCGGCGGAAGGCCCAGCTCTTCTTTTTCTCGGTAAAGCGGATGTGCATCTCGCCGTCCTCAAAGGTGATATACATCCGCTCGTCCTCCTCCAGGGGCCGCTTGGAGTACTCTGTGACCACCACCTGGTCCGCGCTGCCCTGCTTGATTTCCACCTGGCCCGCAGTCCAGTCGATGGCAAGGGAGTTCAGCTCCTCCTTGCCGATGTTCCACCGGTAGGGCGTGCCGGGCTCTGTCAGCTCTGCCGGGTTTTCCGTGTCCGGCGCAGGCGGTGTCGGCGGTGTGCCGCTGAAAACGGCGTTCATCTGGTTTGTCACCGCCTCGTTGATCTTTTCCCCAATGGCGTTCCAGTCGTTGCCAAGCTCCTTCTGGGCCTGCTCGATGGTGTCCTCTACCGTCCTGCTGATCTCGTCGGCCAAAGCGTCGTCGCCCTCCGGGTACAGGGTCAGCCTGGGCACGTTGCCGTTATCCTCGCCGGCGCAAGCCTTCTCTCCGTCCTCACCGTTAATGACGATGGTGGTCTCGTCCTCGCCGCTTTCCGGCTCCTGCCGGGGCTCTTCCTCGCCCAGAGCTTTCAAAAGCCTGGTCGCGTCCTCCTGGGTGATCTTCCCCTCTTCCAGCATTTCCAAAACCTTGCGTCTCTCGTCGCTCATTTTACTTCCCGCCTTTCAGTTGATTCAGCGCCTCGATGGCCGTGTCTACGTCGATCTCCTTGTTGGCCAGGCGGTTCAGGATATCCGCCCGCTCTTCCTCCTCCCGAACGGCCCGCAGATCCGGCCGCTCGTCAAAGCCCAGGGCCGTCAGGGCCGCATCCAGCATGTTCTTCACCGTGGGGTAGCTGACGCCCAGCGCCTTTTCCACCTCTTTGATGGACCCCCTGCACCGCAGGAAGGTCTCCACAAATTGCAGGTGTTTGTCCTCCAGCCGGCAGAACCGGCAGGGGGAGAAGGCCCCGTTCAGTTCGGTGCCGCAGTTCTGGCACTTCAGCTGGGTAAGGGTCATGTCGCCCCCACAGACAGGGCATCGGGCCGGGGCGTGGAACGATTTTTCTGCCATATTGCTCACTCCTTTGTTGCTTCTGCTTGCATTATAATATTGCATTTTAAGATTGTCAAGATAAAAATTAAAAAAATTAAGTTTTTTGCTTAAGATTTTTTAAATTCAACCCTGAGCACAAAAAACCGGGAGGAAAATCACCTTTTCCCTCCCGGTTCTTTCCATATTCAAATGAAATCATCCCGCCTGCCGGCTTTCCAGCCTGGCGGAAATATAGTTCTGCACCTGCTCCCTGGGAATTTCCAGGGCAGCGGCCAGCTCTCCAAACAGCAGGTCCTCCGCCCGCCGCAGGAATCGCTCGTCCACGGTGCCAAATTTCCGCTTTTGGGCCAGCATGGCCTGCTTCTTTGTGTAAATGGACATGGTCAGCTCTACCAGGGAATCACAGTCGTGGGAATTCAAGAGGGTCTCGTAATGCTCGGAAAGCTCTCTTGTCACCCGGCTGTGAAAGACCTCCGGCTGCACCTGGGCCATCCTGTCGATGACCTGCCGGGCCTCTTCCTTGGTGATAATGGGCCGGATGAACACCTTGTCCGAATCCACCGGCACGGAGATCACGCAGTCCTCATACAGGGGGCACAGCACATAATAGAGCTTCTTTTCCCCTGTGGTGGGAAACACCTGCTCTCTGATTTTTTCCACTCTGCACACGCCCGTGCTGCCGTACAGGATCAAATCGCCTTCCTTATACACACGCTGTTCTCCCCTCTCTGCCGAATCGACGGCGCGCATTTTGCCCTAATAGCAGTATAGCACATTTTACCGGAAAATGTAAGGGGCAAAATGAAAAAGAAGCTGTCAAAAAGACGGGAAAACAAGGGCTCTGCCCAGGAAAAATCAACCCCCGGCGGGCAACACCGCAGGGGGCTGACTTCACTGGAAAGACGCTTTACCGGCAGCACTTGCCGCCGTCGCCCAGGTCGGTGGCCCGGGGCGGAAAGAACTCACCCACGGGGAAGTCGATGCGCCGGAACAGGTCGCAGGGGTTGTCGGTGGATGTGACGCACTCCTTCTCCGGCACGCAGAAATCGTAGGCAGGGATCAGCATCTGCACGTTGCGCACCATCTGCACAATGATGAACAGGCCGATGGTAACGTAAACGTAGTTGCGCTGGGGGTGTGTCTCAAACTCGCCGCCATACCGCCGGCAGATGCAGTCGGGGATGCGGCAGTAGGGTTCGCAGGTCATCAGGGGCCTGTCGCACAGCTTTGCGGAAAGGGCTACCGGCTCGGCGACCTGCACCGTGGCCTTGGGCAACACACGGCTGTCCTGCAGGTCGGCGTCGTCGGTACACTCGCCGGAAGCGAACATTTTCACATTGCCTTCGCTGCCGTACAGCACCACCTTCTTATTGAAGATGGCCACGCCGTTTACGGTGGTGGGGCAGGAAGAGGGCCCGCCGAACAGATCCAGCTTCACATCGAAGAAGAAGGTCATATCCACCGAATAGAAGCCTTTGTTGAACGGGATGGGCTGCAGGTCGAGGTACACCGTGATGACGTCCACGTCCCGGATGCGGGCGTTGGTGGCGATGTCCACCAGCTCCTGCTGGCTGGGGGCGAACAGCACGCGCATGTCCTCCAGGCAGTCTTTGTCCGAGCAGGAATCATAAATCCGCATGGCGTCGATGCAGACAGCCTCTTTGCCGCACTCCCTGTTTTCCAGGTCGAACGTTCCTTCATTATCGGGCATGGGAAATCCTCCTTTAGGGCAAGCCTTGCGGCTGTCCTGTATTCTCCTTCCCATAGTATGAATCCCGGCCCGTTTGGTGCATGGCGGCGGTATTTTCACGGAAATGCCTTGTAATTTCCAGCCTTTGCTTTATAATATACTTATATTCCTTTGGAAAGGAGCAACACAAATGCTGAAGAGTATCCGCAACAGCATCGCCGTCACTTCCATCCTCTATATCGTCCTCGGGGTGGCGCTGGTCATCTTCCCCTCTACCGCCTTAAAGCTTGCTTGCAGCCTCATCGGCGTCGTCACACTGGTCTACGGCGCGGTGCGCATCCTCTCTTACTTCAAGCAGAGCGGCGGCGCCTACGGCGACCGGTTTGACCTGTTTTCCGGCGTGCTGCTGGCGGCGGCGGGCATATTCCTACTGGTGTGCCCCCAGTTCATCGTGTCCCTCATTCCTATTGCTTTGGGCATCTACATCCTGGTTGACAGCCTGACCGCCATCCGCAAGGCGCTGGACATGAAGGCCCTGGGCTTTGGGAAGTGGGGCATTTCCCTGGCGGCGGCCATCATCCTGGCGGTGCTTGGGGTGTTGATGATCATCAACCCCTTTGGCTCTATGGAAACCTTGGTTGTGTTCATCGGCTGGTGCTTCATGTTCGACGGCGTGTACACCCTTATAAACACCATTGTGGCCGACCGCATCACGCGCGGTTAAGGCTCACCCTTTGCGGCTAGATCACCTCATAAACGAGCGGCGGCTCCTCCGGCTTTTGGGCGCAGAACCCTATGGCCGCGAGGAGCTTTTCTTCCGCCGGGGCAAGGCGTTTTTCCTCGCTGGTGTACAGCCGGGCGATGGGCTCGCCCTTTTCCACATATTGGCCCCGACACTTTAAAAGCCGCACCCCCGCGCCGTAGTCGATCCCGTCTTCCTTCTTCTCCCGGCCCGCACCCAGTTCCATAGCGGCCAGGCCGCAAAGCTCCGCGTCCAGCCGGGAAAGGTACCCGGCCCGGGGGCTTTTCACTTCCTTTTCCAATGGGGCAAGGGCCAGCCTTTCCGGCTCTCGCAAACAGGCGTTGTTCCCGCCCTGGGCCTCTACCGTCTCGCACAGCTTGTCAAGGGCCCTGCCCTCTTTCACCGCCGCTTTCGCCTTTTGCCGGCCCTCGTCTATTGTTTTCGCCCGCTTTCCCAAATAGATCATGTGTGCGGCCAGCTCGATACAGAGGGCCGTCAGCCGGGGCTCGCCTCTGTTTTGCAGCACCTCGGCGGCCTCCCGAACCTCTAAGGCGTTGCCGACGCACCTGCCTAACGGCGCGCTCATGTCGGTGATGAGGGCGCTGGTTTCCCTGCCCGCCAAATTGCCGATATCCACCATTTCCCTTGCCAGAGCCCTGGCGTCCTCCAGCGTTTTCATAAAGGCCCCCGCGCCGGTCTTCACATCCAGCAAAATGGCATCGGCCCCGGCGGCAATTTTCTTCGACATAACACTGGAGGCGATGAGAGGCAGGCTCTCCACCGTGGCGGTCACGTCCCGCAGGGCGTACAGCTTTTTGTCGGCAGGGCACAGGTTTTCCGACTGGCCGATCAGGGCCATGCCGGTGTTCTCCACGATTTGCAGAAGCCTTTCTCTTGGCACGTTGGTGGAAAAGCCCGGGATGCTTTCCAGCTTATCCACCGTGCCGCCGGTGTGACCCAGGCCACGGCCGCTCATTTTGGCGATTTTCACCCCGCAGGCGGCGGCGATGGGCGCGCAGATCAGGGTGGTCTTATCTCCCACACCGCCGGTGGAGTGCTTATCCACCTTCACCCCGCTGATGGAAGAAAGGTCCGCCATGCCGCCGGACCTTGCCATTTCCAGGGTGAGGGCGGCAGTCTCCGCTTTTGTCATGCCCCGAAGGAAAACCGCCATCAGCAGGGCGGAAATCTGGTATTCCGGGATGGAGCCGTCCGTCACTCCCCGGACAAAAAAGGCAAGCTCTCCCGCGGAAAGCTCGCCCCCGTCCCGTTTTTTCCGGATGATATCGTACATGCGCATCGTCCCGTCTCCTTTCGCTTCAGCGCTGCTCCTGTTCCAAGCTGCCCGGGTAGAAGGAACAGGGCCCCTGGGCTTCCATCAGGCAGTTCCCCTCAAAATGATATTGCCAAGCTCCTGCCGGGTGGGCAGGCCCTCGTTGTCGCTCTTATTTGCCACCTGAACGGCCCCCATGACATTCCCGCGGAAGGCCGCTTCCTCCAGGGTCTCGCCCTCAGCAAGGGCGCTGATGACCCCGGCGGCAAAGCCGTCGCCCGCACCCACGGTATCTACCCGCACCTTTACGGGGAACGCCGGGGAATACCCGGACTTCCCGCCTTTTTCAGAGAAGTAGGCGCCGTCCTTTCCGATTTTTACCACCACGTTCTTCGCGCCCAGATTGTGATAGAACGCCGCCACACCCTCCGGGGTGTCCTCCCCGGTGAGCCTTTTCCCTTCAGAAAAGCCGGGCAGCACGGTCTCCGCCCCCTGTGCCAGGGAATTCAGCGTGGAGACCATCTTTTTCTCGCTTTCCCACAGCTGGGGCCGCAGGTTGGGGTCGAAGGAAATGGGAAGGTCGAGGGCAGCCGCTCTGGAAATCAGCCGCCTGGTGGCGGCAAGGGCGCTTTCCGACACTGCCGGGAAAATGCCCGTCACGTGTAATCTTTCGCAGCCGTACAGATCCAGCTTGTCGATGTCGTGGGGAGCAATGCGGGAGGCCGCGGAGCCTTTGCGGTAATAGGCAATCTCCGGGTCGCCGCGGTCGGCGCTGCTTTTCAGCATAAGGCCGGTCTGCTCCCCCTCGGCCTGAAAAACAAGGTCGGTGGAGATATTGTTTTTCCGCAGGCCGGCAAGTATCTTTTCCCCCATAGGGTCAAAGCCCAGGCGGGTACAGTAGGCTGGCTGGTGGCCCAACCTTGCCAGCCCAACCGCCACATTGTATTCCGCCCCGGCAATGGAGGAGGTAAAGGTGCGCACCTCGCTCAAATCTCCCGGCTCGTTTGCCATGAACAGGCCCAGGGGCTCCCCCAGTAAAATGATTTTCATAATTGTTTCCTCTTTTCCATTTACAGGA
>CAZYLJ010000065.1:0-8941 GCA_964648555.1 uncultured Acutalibacter sp. | reverse complement strand
AAAATCTTTGATTTTGAAAGTATTCCGTGAGGTTATTATAGCATGATTGAGCCGCTTGCGGCTCGGCCGCTGGCATTTGACCCGTGAGGTCAAATGCTTCATGCTTCAATGTTCTCCGGAATACTCAAAATCTTTGATTTTGAAAGTATTCCGTGAGGTTATTATAACATGTTTTGCGGCCATTCTACAAGAAAAATTTATAGGAAAACCCACTAAAATTTTTATTCAGAATTTGGCGTTTCCACTAAAATTTCCTTGGTGACGCCGATGTCCTCCTGGCACCAGCACCTGGCGCTGACGATGCACATGCCCTCCGGGAAGCTGTAGGAAAGCTCCTCTTCCAGCACCTTTCCGCCCTCGGGCAGGGCTGCCCGCTGGGCCTCCCGCAATTTGCGCAGCGCCGCCTCTTTCAGCTTTTCCTTGTCCAGAGTGATCGTTTTCTCCTCCTGCCATTCGTAAACGTCCCATCGGATGGATACGGGCAGGGGCGTGCCAAGGGCCGTCAATGTCCAGGTCTCGGTGTAGGAGAGGCAGTCCCCGGCCGGCACGGTCTGCAAGCCCAGGGGGATGCGCAGATGGAACAGGGTGAGAGAACCGCTTTTCTTCCGCCGGCCGGTGGGCACCCTCACCCTTTTTGTTGCTGAAGCCTGGACGGTGAACTCCCGGTAGGTGCGGGCCGTCACCTTGCCACGGGCCGCGCCCACAGCCTCATAGGGGTCGTTCGCCCTGGGGTCCCAGGGCTCCAGCTGCTCCTGGTACAGCCCGGAGATCAGCAGATCGCCCGTTTCCACCGTGTCGCCCAAGGACACCTCGGGCCGGCCCTGCTGGGCCTCAATGGCGATGACGGTGCCCTCCCGTGCCGCCACGATATTGGACAAAACGCTGTCATTTGTCAGCTCCGGAGCCTGCTCCCGCTCCTTCACGGCCACCTCCACGAAGCAGCCGTCCGTATTGACGGAGGCCCAGTTGAGCTTATCTATCTGGGAGAGCACGTGATACGCCGCCAGCTTTGGGGTAAAGCCGCTCTTTTTCGCGCCGGGGTACACGCCGCTTTCCACGGCGGCTGCCAATATCTGCCGCCGGCTGACGGTCACGGCGCCGCTGACGGTGACCCCCCACACAAAGGAGCTCAGATAGCAGTACAGGCAGATGCCGCAGATCGCGCCAACGGCCATGCCCCTGCGCTTTTTCAGCCGGTTGAGGGAAAAGGGCAGGCCGCCCTTTCTTTCGCAGCGCAGCCGAACGCCGCAACGGCGGGCAATGGGCACCAGCCTTTTGTAGTCCCCTGCCCGGCAGCAGACCGAGGCCTTCCCCTCCCGCCGGGAAAACCCCCACAGGCTAAAGCCCTGTCGGGCCGCCATATTCAAAAAGCGGGCCCCGTCGCCCGTTACGGTAAAGCGGGCAAAGCCCAGCAGAAAGTGAAACAGCTTTTCCAGCATACCTTCTCCTCCCGCCTTTAGCTGCCGTACTGCACGGCTGTCAAAAAGCCCTCTATCACGGCAGAGCTGGCCGTGAGCCGCTTTAAGCGCAGGCGGCGGCCGAGAAAGGTCACCGTCAGCCTGCCGGTGCGCAGGATGACCCTTTCATCGTCGTAGTCCACAATGCCGTCGCAGCCGTCCACCACGGCGCAGCGGTTGCCGGTCAGCTGGATGAGCGAATTGCCCGCTCCCCTCGTTTCCACAGCCATCCCTCCCTCCCACAATCTTATGAGGCCGGGGCCGCATGTATCACTGTTTTCCCTCATAGGATGGAAAAGAATGAAACGGAGGGCAAAGTATGGAAACAGCGAAAAACAGGGAAAAATTGCGTTGGGCGCCGCCAAGGGGCGGCTTATCCGTAAAGCTGGCGCTGCCTGCAATCCTTTGCGCGGGGGCAGGGCTGCTGCTCTTTCCACGGGAGGTGGCCTCCGCCGCGGCGGACAGCACCACCTACTGCCTGACGGTCTTAGTGCCGTCTCTGTTCCCCTTTATGGCGCTTGCCGGCTTTACAGTGACCTCCGGCGCGGGGGAGCTGGTGGGCCGGTATCTGGGCTTTCTCAGCCGGTATCTGTTCCGGCTGCCCCAGTGCTGCGCCGCCCCCATCCTGCTGAGCTTTGTGGGCGGCTACCCGGCCGGGGCCAGGGGCGTCAGCCTCCTGCTGCAAAAGGGGAAGATCGACGAGAAGCAGGCCGGGCGGATGCTGCTGTTCTGCGTGAACCCCGGCATGGCTTTCGTCATCACCTTCATCGGCGGGCTTCTGGGAAGCTTTCCCACCGGCTGGGTGCTGTTCCTTTCCGTGACGGCCTCCGGGCTTTTGCTTGGCGTGGTATCCGGCCTTTTCCACCCCGTGCCGGGGAAGGAGCGGGCACGGCCCTCCACCCCGCCGTCCGGGGCGCTGATGGAGGCGGTGAGCGGGGCCTGCCGCAGCGTGCTTGTCATGTGCGCCTGCATCGTGCTGTTTTCCGTCCTGATTTCCCTACTGCACTGCTTTGGCGTCTTCCAGCTGCTCTGCCGGTTCCTTGCTTCTCCCGGTTTCTTCACACCCACGGAGTCCGCCGCCGTTCTGTCCTTCCTGTTGGAGGTCACGGGCGGCGCGGGCGTGGCGGCGGGATTCCGGGTGTCACCGGCCTTTTACGCCTTTGGCCTCGGCTTTGGGGGGCTGTGCGTCCACATGCAGGTGTTTTCCTGCTTTCAAAAATTTCCCGGGAAACGCTGGAGATTTTTCCTGTTCCGCTTTCTTCACGGGCTGCTGGCGGCGGGATGCTGCCTTATGCTCCAACGGCTTTTCCCCTCCTTCGCCCAGGAGGCCTGGGCCTCCTCCCAGGGGGCGGTGCGAACCTCCGCCGCGCTGTCGGGCACCCTTTGCGGCGGGCTCTCTCTGCTGCTGATGTGCGCCGCGTTCCTGCTCATTCTCACAAAGACGGCGGACGGAAACGAATTGGCCGTTGCCATTCCCCCGGAGAGGATGTATAATACCATTAAGTAAATGTGGCCGGAAGGATGGAGAAATATGTTTGGAAAGCGAAAGAAAGCCCTCTTTGGCAAGGGCGTTGCCCCCGACTGCCGCTACTGCCGCCGCAATGGCGGAAAGCCCGGCGAAAAACCCCTGTGCACCCTGAAAACGGAAGTGAAAAACGGCAGGTGCCGCCGCTTTCAGTACGACCCCCTTATGCGGGAGCCCCGCACCGCGCCGCCCCTGAATAAGGATTTCAGTGAGGAGGATTTTAAGCTATAGGCAAAAAACACGCCCCGGTGAGACTCAGCTCATCAGGGGCGTCTGTTTCTTCTTTTCACTCTCTTTTCTTCCCGATCAAAAGGAACCTGTGCTCCCGGTTTTCAAGGAAGCCCTCCTTTTCCAGCAGGGCCTGCAAGCTTTGCAGGGCCGGGCCGCAGGCCTCTTTGGAAAAGCCGGGGAATTTCTCCGGCCGCAGAGAGAGATAGCGGTACAGATCCTCCATGTCGGTAAAGCGCACGGCCGGGTACGCCTGGTCCCGGAACATAATGCGAAACACGGCCTCCATTTTTTGCAGCCGGTTTTCCAAATTTACCGTACCGGCGGGGCGGCTTTGGGGCGTCAAAAAGTTTGCCAGGGCGCGGCTGTCCTCGCTGCCCTCGCACTCCATCAGGAAAAAGCCGTCGGCCTTCAGCAGGGCGGCGACCTCCCCGCAGTCCCGCAGCGGCCCCCGGCTGAGGACAACATCGTACCCGCCTTCCGGCACGCTCACACCGCTCAGCGGCCTGCCGCCCAAGTCCAGCACCCTGTCGCCGGGCTTGATAAAATCCGCCTTTTTCTGCTCCCAATCCCAGGGCGGCGGCGCAAAGAAAATACCCATCTAATCGGCCGCCTTTCCCACTCTGGCCCGCAGGGCCTTCGTTTTGATGCCCTGGCTGGTGAACATGATCTCGTGCTCCGTCAAAATATTGTCCGGGTCGTTCTGTAAGGAAAGATCCTTGCTGTCAAAAAAGATCTCAAGCCCGGCCTCGCCGAAATACCGCCTGGTGGCAAGGTACAGATCGTCGTTGTCCGTCTTGAACCAGATCTCCCCCTCCTTTCCCAGCAGAGGGAGGTAGCTTAACAGCTGGCGAGTGTGGGTCAGCCGCCGCTTGTGGCACCGGGCGGCGGGCCAGGGGTTGCAGAAGTTCACATACATCCGCTCGATACCGTCCTCCGGGGTGAAGAGCTCCGGCAGGCGCTCGATATTGTAGCAGCAGAGCAGCACATTGTCCGGCTGCGCCTCCCCAAAGGCCGCCTGGATATTCCGCCTGCCCACGCCGAGAATGTCGCGGCTCAGGTCGATGCCCACAAAGTTTACGTCCCGGTGCTTTTCGGCGGCCTCCGCCAAAAAGACGCACTTGCCGCAGCCCAGGTCCAGGTGGATGGGCCGCCTGTCTCCAAAGCGCTCCATCCAATGGCCTTTCAGCTCCTCCGGCTTGGGGATATAGTAAGGGCAGGCGTCCAATTCCGGCCTGGCCCAGGCTTTTTTTCGCATCCGCATAGGGTCGTTCTCCTTTTTGCCCGCAGCATTTCCATTTGCGGGATCCGCTTCCTATTGTAGCCGCTTTCCCGCGTTTTGGCAAGAGGGGCCTTCCTCTCCGGGCGGGGAAAGTGTGTATACTCCCTCTTGCGAAAGCGCCAAAAGAGGTGTAAAATATCTACGGAGATGATAACACATGAAAAGAACAGCCCTCGCGTTGGAAGGCGGCTCTCTGCGGTGCATGTTTTCCGCCGGGGCCACAGACCTTCTTCTGGAAAACAGCATCGGCTTTGACGGCGTGTTCGGCGTTTCGGCCGGGTCGCTGACAGGCGTGAATTTCGTCAGTGGGCAGAAGGGCCGCACCGCCAAGGTCAACCTGGATTTTGTCAACGACAAGCGATATCTCGGTATGCGCAGCCTGATCCTGCACCACAGTATTTTTAATTTTGACTTCCTCTTTGGGGAAATTTCGGAAAAGCTCATTCCCTTTGACTGGGAGGGCTTTCGGAGCTCACCCACAGAATTTACCGCCGTGGTAACGGACTGCCGGACGGGCCAGCCCCTCTATTTTGAGAAAAACAGCTGCTCTGATATCTTTATGGCGGTGCGGGCCAGCGCCAGCATGCCGCTGCTGGCCCCAATGGTCGAGGTGGAGGGCGTGCCCTGCTTAGACGGCGGATGCTCCCTTTCCATCCCCTACCAAAAGCCGCTGGACGAAGGCTATGACAAGGTGGTGGTGGTCACCACCAGGGAGCACGGCTATCACAAGCCCCCCGTCAACCGTGCCGCCGCCCGCCTTTACGCCCGGTATTACCGAAAGTATCCCGCCCTGGTGCGGACGATCCTCAACACGCCCAGGCGGTACGACAGGGAGCTGGACGAGCTGGAAAAGCTGGAGGCCTCCGGGCGGGTGTTCGTTCTGCGGCCGCCCAAGCCCGTCACCATCTCCCGGACGGAAAAGGATGTGGCAAAGCTGCAGGCGCTATACGACGAGGGCCGAGAGACCTGCCGGCAGCAGCTGGACGCTCTGAAAGCGTATTTGGAGGCCTGAAATGAATAACACCAAGGCTATTTTGCTTTGCGGCAAGCTCTGCTGCGGCAAGAGTCTGTACACCGAAGCGCTGCGGAAAGAACGGGGCGCTATGGTGCTCTCCTGCGACGAGCTGATGCTGCGGCTGTTCCCTGCTCAGCTGGGAGATTGGCACGAGATGATCGCCGGCAAGGCACAGATGTACCTGCTGCACAGGGCCGCCGAGCTGCTGGAGCTTTCCGTGCCGGTCATTCTGGACTGGGGCTTCTGGTCGGCGGAAAAGCGCCGAAACGTGGACGCCTTTTTCCGGGAGCGGGGCTTTGAGACGGAATGGCACTACATCCATGTGGACGATGAGACCTGGGCCCGGCTCGTGCAGAAGCGAAACAACGCGGGCCCTGACAACGCCTATTTTGTAGACGAGAACCTGCTTCAAAAATGCACCGCCCTCTTTGAAGAGCCCGCTCGGGAGGAGATCGATATCTGGTACGAAAACGAATGGCAGCCCCGGTAGGGGAAAGCAAAAGCCGGTCAAAAGCGCAGGCACGCGCCTTTGACCGGCTTCTTTTACCGTTCCAGCCGGTTGACAACGCCCTCCCGGTCTACGGTGATGACTGCCCGGTAAGAGCTGTCCAGCTCCTGCACCGCCCGGGAAATGCTGTCCCGTATCTGCTGGTCGGTGTCCTGCAGCGAGAAGGGCGCGGCCACGTCGAACACCACGTTGGAGTGGGTCACGCCCCACACCACTCGAAAATCGTGGATGGAAGCCTCCGGGTACAGGGCGCCCACCTTATCCAGCACCTGCTCCCGCAACGAGAGTGTGCGGGGGTCGCCCGTGACAATGGGGTCCAGATGGATGACCAGGTGGATGTTGTCGTTTTTGAGAAAATCCCGTTCGATGTTGTCGATGATGTCGTGGCTCTTTAAGATGTCCTCTTCGGCGGGCACCTCGCAGTGGACGGAAGCAAAGCATCTTCCCGCCCCATAGCTGTGCACCGTCAGGTCGTGCAGGCCGATGATGCCCTCATAGGACATGATCTTTTCGTAGATGGACTGAACCAGCTCCGGCGGGGGAGCCGTGCCCAGAAGGGGCTCGCCTGTCTCTATGACCAGCTTCACACCGGAGACCACGATGAAGACCGCCACGCACAGGCCCAGCCAGCCGTCCAGGTTGACGCCGGTGCACCGCGTAATGACAGCGCCCAGCAGCACCACGGCGGTGGAGACAGCATCGTTGCGGCTGTCGCCGGAGGTGGCGAACACGGCCTCTGACCGGATGTGCTTCCCCACGCTGCGGTAAAAGCAGAACTGCCACAGCTTGATGAGGATGGAAGCGCCCAAAATGCAGAAGGACAGCGCAGTGAACTCCGCGTCCTCCGGGTGAAGGATTTTATCAAAGGAAGTCATGCCGAGCTGGAGGCCCAAAAACAGCACCACAAAAGAGACCGCGACGCCGGACAGATATTCCAGCCGGGCGTGGCCGAAGGGGTGCTTTGCGTCGGCGGGCTTCCCCGCCAGCTTGAACCCGGCCAGCATGATGATGGACGAACCGGAGTCCGTCAGGTTGTTGACGGCGTCGGCCATAATGGCCACGCTGTGGGAAAAGATGCCTGCCAGCAGCTTGATGACAAACAGCAGCAGGTTGGTGGCAATGCCAACAAGACCCGCGGCGCTGCCGCTCTTTTCCCGCACAGTGCTGTCCTCCGGGTGGTCGTACCCCCGGACAAGCAGCTTCATAATGGCGTCGAACACAGAAAACACCCGCTATCGTAAAATACTGTTCCCCCGGCTGTCAATGGCGACGATCAGCGGAAAATCCTTCAGCACCAGCCGCTTCACCGACTCGCAGCCCAGATCCTCAAAGGCGATGACCTCGGCCCTTTCGACACACTGGGCCGCCAGCGCCCCCGCGCCGCCAATGGCGCACAGGTACACGGCTCCATTGCGCGCGATGGCCTCTGTCACCTCTTTGCTGCGCTTGCCCTTGCCGATCATGCACTTGAGGCCAAGATCCAAAAAGCGCGGGGTATAGGGGTCCATGCGGGCGCTGGTGGTCGGCCCACAGGAGCCGATGGGCAAGCCCGCCGGGGCCGGGGTGGGCCCGGCGTAATAGATGGTCGCGCCTTTCAAGTCGTAAGGGAGCCTTCCCCCGCTGTCCAGCAGCTCGGTGATGCGCCGGTGGGCGGCGTCCCGAGAGGTGTAGGCCACTCCGGAAAGCAGCACCCGCCGGCCCGCCTTCAGCAGCCCTGCCTTCTCCCCCATTTCACTCGTGTTGAGCCGTATCGCGTCCATTTACTTCTCCCAGAAAAGCTCGATCTCCTCGCCCACGGGGCCGTAGAGGAAGGCGATGCGGCTGCCGCTCCCGCCAAGAAAAACGTCCTTGGGCTCCTGCTTGATCTGATAGCCCGCGCTCCGGGCCTCTTCGATCAGCTCATCCACCTTGTCGGTGGCGAACGCCAAGTGGCACAGGGGGCCGGTCTCCGGGCAGGTAAAGCCCGGCTGCTGGGGCAAAATCTCGATGCAGGAGTTGTCGCCGCAGGAAACCATCAGGCAGGGGGCCTTTTCGTCGCCCCAGCTCTGCTTGACGGGAAAGCCCAAAAGCTCCGTGTAGAACCTGACCGTTTTTTCGTACTGCTCCCGGGTGGGCTTGATGGCGATGTGATGGACGCCGTTGATCTTTCCGCTCATATGGATGAAACATTCCTTTCTTATCCTATTCTTATATTATGCTATGTAATGCAAAAAAGGACGGGAAACGCCTGCGGCGCTTCCGGCGTCCTCTTTACGCTATGCAAGCTCTCACTTGCGGTTGAAAATGGACATGATATCCGTAAAGGTGTCGTCGTCGTCGATGACGGCGGGGTCGACATGGGGCTCCTCGCTCCTGACGGAAGGCGTGGAATTGACAGCGGCAGAGGTGCCGGTGGAAGAAGAGCTGAGGAAATCGTCGTCCTCCAGATCTACCAGATCAAGGTTGCTCTTGGCCCTCTCGCCGTTCATGCCCTCAAAGCCGGTGGCGATGACAGTGACGGTCATCTCGTCCTCCATGGTCTCGTCGAAGGTTGCGCCCCAAATGATGTTGGCATCCTCGTGGGCCCGCTCGGTGACGATCTGGGAGGCGGTGTCAATCTCGTCCAGGGCGATGTCGGGAGAAGAGGTGATGTTGATGATGACGCCCCTGGCCCCGACGATCTTGGTCTCCAGCAGGGGGCTGGTGACGGCGGCCATGGCGGCCTGCTCGGCCTTGTCCTTCCCGCTGGCGTGGCCGGTGCCCATGTGGGCGTAGCCCGCGTCCTGCATGATGGACTTCACATCCTCAAAATCCAGGTTGACGATGCCGGGCAGCTGGATCAGGTCGGAAATGCTCTGCACGCCCTGGCGCAGCACGTCGTCGGCGACCATAAAGGCGTTGGCCAGTGTAATGCGCTCGTCGCTGACCAGCTTTAAGCGCTCATTGG
>CAZYLJ010000064.1:0-8991 GCA_964648555.1 uncultured Acutalibacter sp. | reverse complement strand
TTTTGCGCGTCATCATTGCGCCCTTGACTCTGGCCATTTATACTCAATCCTTTCTTATCGTGTAAATGCTGAACTCTTTTCGGGAGCCCCGATGCCCGCCTTCCTGCGGAAAACGGCGATCCCTGTTCTCCCGCCTACTCTTTTATTTGTAGGGGAGCATCCGCTTGACGGCGGCCACGTTAGTGGTGTCGGCCACGGTGGTGCCGCGGGCGTGACGCTTTGTCTTGGGCGTCTTGCCATGCCCATTGCAAAGGTGGCTCATATAGGCATGGCCCCGGATGACCTTTCCGTTCTTGGAAAGCTTGAAGCGCTTCTTGGCGCCGCTGTGTGTTTTCAGCTTCGGCATGTTACAGTCCTCCTTGATATTGTTGCGTTCTCAAAATTGTGCAAAGCTTACTTTGCAGGCTTTGGAGCGAGGAACATCAGCATGGTGCGGCCCTCCAGCTTGGGGGCCTTTTCCACATTGGCCACTTCCGACATGGCTTCCGCAAAGCGGCGCATGATCTCCTGCCCCAGCTCGGGGTGGCCCATCTCCCTGCCGCGGAAGCGGATGGAGGCCTTTACCCTGTTCCCTTCCTGGATAAAACGGACGGCGTGATTCTTCTTCGTTTCAAAATCATGGGTGTCGATATTGAGGGACAGCCGTACTTCCTTGATCTCAACGACTCTCTGGTTTTTCCGCTGCTCCTTTTCCCGCTTCGACTGCTCGAACCGGTATTTGCCATAGTCGATGATCTTGCACACCGGCGGCTTGGCCTGGGGCGCGATCTTCACCAGATCCAGATTTCGCTGTTCTGCCAGATCCAGCGCCTGCTTCAGGGGCATGACCCCCATCTGCGAGCCGTCGGAATCCACCACGCGGACTTCCTTGTCATGGATCTGTTCGTTGATCTGCAGTTCTTTGTTGCTGATTGGAAAACACCTCCGTCTCAATTCCTCAAAGCAAACCCCGCGCACCGCGCAAAAAGGCGGGCAGGTCGCCCTGTCCGCCGGTCAATCCGCTTGTCGGGCCCACGTGCCCACGGTGCCCGGCACGCGTTCCTTCCCGCTATTGACCTGTGCCGGACAGAGCCGCACGGGTGAGGGCAGAATGCCCCGCTTTGTTTTCCAAGGGTGATTGTATCACTTCATTTGGCCGTTGTCAACTGTTTTTTTGCACTTCCTTCTTTCGATAGGGCACGGCATAGGCCCGGCTCAGGTGGGTGGAGTAGAGAACGGTCTCCGCCACCTCTATGCCGGTGACCTCCTCCATGGCGGCGGCGTACAGCTCCACCTGGGGGGCGTAGCGCCGCCAAAGCTCCTCCACCGTCTTCACCCGGTCGGTCTTAAAGTCCACGATGTGGAGCCTGCCGTTTTCTTCAAACAGGCAGTCCACCGCGCCCTGCAAAACCACCGTCTCGCCGGGGGCGGCCCGCTCCGGCTCGGCTAAAGACGCCGGGATCATGGCGGTGAAGCGCAGCTCCCGCTCCACCCGGGGGGAGGCCAGCACCCGTCTGCCCAGCTCCCCGGTGAGGAACGCCCGCACCTTTTGCAGATCCACCACCTCTGCCTGCTCCGGCGTCAAGTATTTTTCCTTTACAAGCCTGTCCCGCTCCTGCTCCGGATCCTTCAGGGCGGCGGCAAGATCCGCGAACTGCATGAACTCGTGCAGGGCCGTGCCCCGTTCCGCCGGGGTCATGCCCTTTGCGCCCATCCAGGCCGGTCGGGAAAGAGTGCCCTCCCGCTCGCCTCCCTGCTCCGCGGCCAGACGGGACGCCGCCACCTTGGCGGGCAGCTCCACCGCGCCGGGATAGGGGTACTGATAGGCGATGCGGGCACGCATCCGCTCGTACATCTTTTCGTCGGGGAGGGCAGGGGCTGTTTCCTCTTTCCGGCACTCCTCCGGCGGGGCACTGTACTCCTCCACAGTGACCTTCCAGGGGGTGTAATCCTCCCGGCAGACGCAGTCATCGCCGCAGCCGGCCTCTCTCCGCAGGGGCTCGCCGTCCGGGTGACAGAGGGCACACAGCAGCAGCCACTGCATGGCGTTCCTGGCCTTTCGCACCGTGTAGGGGCTCACGCCCCGGTCGGTGACCTCCAGCGCCGCTTTGGAGACAGCCCTGTCCAGGTGCGCGCCGGAGCCCAGCAGAATGAGCTTTTCCCTGGCGCGGGTCATGGCCACGTACAGCACCCGCAGCTCCTCCGAGGCGGAAGAGCGGGCCGTTTCCAGGGAGATGGCCTCCCGGGCGGTGGTGGTAAACCTGGCGGATCGCTTCCTGTCCCGCAGACGGACGCCCAGGCCAAGCTCCGGGTGGAGCAGCACCTCAGCGCCCTGGTCCACGGCAAAATTCCTGCCGCAGCCGGCCACGATGCACACCGGGAACTCCAGGCCCTTGGAACGGTGGATGCTCATGACGGAAACGGCGTCATGGTGGTCCGGCGGGGCCTCGGCCGCCTGCAGGTCCGCCCCGCTGCGGCGCAGGCGGTCCAAAAACCGCACAAAGCCGGATACCCCATGGTACCCGCCGGATTCGTACTCCCTGGCGTAGGAGAGCAACAGCCGCAGGTTCAGCACCCGCTCGGCCCCGTTTTCCATGGCCAGCACCAGATCCTCGTACCCGGTCTTTTCATAGAGCAGCGTCAAAAACGTGTCGGCGGGCAGGGTGGCGGCCAGATCTCGGAACCGGCCGATCTCCCTGATCACCTGCCGGCAGCGCTCGTCGGTCTCGCTTTCTCTGAGCAGGGAAACATACACGGAGACCTTTTTATCCTTCACCCGCAGCCGGGCGCAGTCATCGGCGGAAAAGCCGTAGATGGGGCTCATCAGCGCGGCCAGCAGGGGGATGTCCTGATTGGGGTTGTCGATGACCTGCAAAAGAGACAGCATCACGCCGATCTCCGCCGTTTCAAAGAAGCCGCCGGCCACGGTGGCCCGGGCGGGCACGCCGCGCTTCTGCATCTCCTTGGCGTAGGCGTGGGCGTACTTGTTGGCGCTGCGCAGCAGTACACAGAAATCGCCGTAATTGGCGGGCCGCTGCTTGCCGTTCTCGCTGACGGTGAACCCGCCCTCCACCAGCTCTTTGATCCTTTTCGCGATCCACTGGGCCTCGGCGGTCTCGGCGGGAACGGCGCTGGGCCGTGACAAAAACACCACTTCCGTTTCGCGGCCCTCGGCGGGCGGGTATTCCGCCCCGCAGATGAGCCTCTCCTCGCCGGTGTAGTCGATGTCCCCGGCGGCGCGGGTCATCAGCCGGGAGAACACGAAATTCACCGTGTCCGTCACCTCCCGGCGGGAACGGAAATTCCTGTCCAGCACCAGATAGGCGGGGTAATTGTCCTCCTGCCGCCGGTACTTTTGAAAGGACGCCCGGCAGCGCAGGAAAATTTCCGGCATGGCCCGGCGGAAGCCGTAGATGCTCTGCTTGACGTCGCCCACCATGAACAGGTTTTTCCCATCCTCGGATACCGCCCGGAACAGGGAATCCTGCACCTCGTTGATGTCCTGGTACTCGTCGATCATGATCTCATCGAACCGGGCGGCAACTTCCCTGGCGGTCTGGGTGCGCTCCCCCTCAGGCGTAAGGAACAGCCGGATGGCAAAGTGCTCCAAATCGCTGTAGTCTAAAAAGTTCCGCTCCCGCTTCTTCTCCCCGTATCGGCGGGAGAAATCCAGCGTCATGTCCTTCAGGCTCATCACCAAAGGCCCGGCGGCCCGCAATTCCGCGGCGCAGTCCTCCCTTGTGCCGAACAGGTATTTCGAAAGCTCCTCCGCCGCCTTCCTGGTCTCCTTTCGCACCGCCTCCAGCCGGAGGAAAAGCTGATCCTTTTCGTCCTCCTTCAGCCTTCCCCTGGTCCTGGGGGCAAAGCCGCGGGCCAGCGCACCCGCTCCATCCCAGTCGCCACGGGCGGCCAGCTCCTTCAGACGGGCAAACTGCTCCTTCTCCGCCAGCAGGGACGGCAGGAAGGCCTCGCCCACCCTGCCGCCGTCTTCGCAGGAGCGGGCCCCGGCCTCGCAGAGGGCCTCGCAGTGCTCCGCCGTTTCCCTGGCGTACTCCAAAATGACGTTCTCCCACAGGGCGCCGTCGCCCTGAAAATACAGCGCGGCCTTTTCCTCCACCCACCGTTCCGGGAAGGGGTGGCTCTGCATGAAGCGGTACAGCGTCAGCACCATATCCATCAGGCGGCGGTCGTCCCGCTCGCCGGCAAAGGCGTCGGCCAGGGCGGAAACGCTGCCCTGCTCAAAGGCCTCGGAAAGGGTCTCGTTCAGGGCGGCGTTGACAAGCTCCTCCTCCTGCCTGTCGGACATGATCTTAAAGTCGGGGGAAAGGTCCAGCAGGTGGAAAAACTCCCGCAGCATCTCGGCGCAGAAGCTGTCCACCGTGCCGATATGCGCCTGAGAGAGCAGCAGGCTCTGCCTGCGAAGCCTGGCGTCGCCGGGGTTCTGGCGCAGAAGCTCATAGAGCCTGCTTTCAAGCCTTGCCCGCATCTCCGCCGCCGCCGCCTTGGTAAAGGTGACGATCAAAAGCCGATCCGCGTCGGTGGGGGCATCCCGGTCGGTCAGGCGTTCCAGCGCCCGCTGCACCAGCACCGCCGTTTTGCCGCTGCCCGCCGCTGCGGCCACCAGCACCGTGCCCTGCCGGGCCGAAATGGCGTCCTGCTGGCTTTCTGTCCACACGCGCTCAGGCATGGCGCTCCCCTCCCTTCTCTTCCATCCTGCGCAGAACCTCCTGGGTACCGGCCCGATCCTGCACCACATCCTTGTCGCTGTACTCTTTGCCGCACACGGGGCCATAGGGGCAGTATTTGCAGGCGTTCTGGTTCACCATGGACGGCTCCGCCGCCAAAAAGCCCTCCCGCAGCTTTTCCCCCATGGAGGCGATAAGGCTCTTGGAGTAATTGAGCACCTTCCGCAGGGAATCCTCGTCCAGCACGGAGCTGAACCGGCCCAGGCTGCCGTCCTTATTGAGAGACGCCGGGATGAACCTGCCTTTCGCCCCGTCCTCCATAGCCCGGATGATCTGGTCGCTGTTAAGCACCAGGCCGCTCATCCGCAGCTGGCGGTCGGCCTCCCGCCTGATCTTCTCATCTTCCTCGCCCCGTTCCGCCGTCACCGAGGGCTCGGCGGCGGGCATGTACAAAATGCCGGCGGGAAACTGCTGCCCGCTTTCTACAAGGGCCGCCAAATACACCAGCATCTGCATGTTCAAGCCGTACAGCACATCCACCAGGCGGAACGTCTTTTTGCCCGTCTTGTAGTCGATGACCCGCACGTATTCCTTCCCGTCCGGGGCGGTGTAAACGTCGGCGCGGTCGATAGTGCCCCCCACGGTGACGGTGTTCCCCCGCTCGTCCTCCACCCGCAGGGGCGGGTAGGCGCCCCTGCCCAGGCTCAGCTCAAAATACCGGGGAGAGAACTTGCTCTGCGCCAGCTCCTCCTTCACCCGGCGGATGAGCTTGCAGGCGGACTGGGCCATCCTGTCCAGCCGGTACCTTTCCCGGCCGGAAAGAGAGCCGAGCCCGCCCATGTTTATCCGGGCGTACTCTTCGATCCACTTTCGCACCCGCTCCAGCAGGCCTTCCTCGGAAAGGGCGAAAATGTCCTCCTCATCCTCCCCGGCCTTTCGGAAGGCCTTCTCAAACAGGTAGTGCATCAGCGTGCCGTACTGGAGCACATCCACCTCGGCGGGGCGCAGCTCTCTGGCGTTCAGGCCATAGCGGCAGAAATACTTGAAAGCGCAGCTGTGGAAGGTCTCGATCTGGGTGGGGGAAAGGAACATGTCCTCCCCGAAAAGCCTGCCGGCCAAGGCCCTGTCCTCCATGCGGGCGGGCCTCTGCCCCGCCGCCCGTTTCAGCGCCTGCAATCGGCCCGCGTACTCCTCGTCGCCCTCGAACAGCTGCCGCAGCGCCGCGGCCTCGCCTGTGTTCTCTCTGAAGCGCCTGGCCATGCGGGAAAAGGCCGCCTCCCCGGAATTGGCGTAAAATTCGTCCGGCAGGTCTTTCAAGGGCTCCAGCGTGGGAAAAATGGCCAGGACGCCGGAGACCAGCTCGCTGGGGGACTTGTCCTCTCCCCCGGCGGAACGGGGCCAGCTGACGCACACTAGCTCGCTGGGGGCGCAGGCCACCGAATAGGCCAGGTACCGCTCCTCCACGGTCTTCTGCTCCAGAGGGTCGCCCAGGGGCAGGTCCATGCTAATGAGCTCCTTCCGCTCGGCGTCGGAGAATACGCCGGAGGACTTGGGCGACAGAGGGAACTCCCCCTGGGCCGCCCCAATGAGGAACGCCGCCTTCGGCGACGACTGCCGCACCTGCTCCGCCGTGCCGAACAGCACCTGGTCGGCGGTCTGTGGGATCTCGGAGATGTCCTCGGCGGCCACTATCTCCCGCAAAAGGAGGTAGTAGCGCTCCCGGTCGGTCTTCCTGTCCCCCAGGATACTGTGCAGCTGGTCGAGAAGCTCCATCAAGAGCTCCCACACCCGCACCTGCTTTTGGGCAAGGCTCGCCTCCCCGGCGTCTTCCAGCGCCAGGCAGTAGGCGGGCAAGGTCTCTTCCAGGTCAAAATCCTGCAGCAGGCGGAACACAGCCTCAGAAATTTCCGCGCCGGAGGCGTCTTTGGTGGCAAAGGAGAACCTTTGCAGCGGCAGAATGAGCCTTTCCCGCAGATGATCCAAGCGGGCAAGCTCCGCCTCGTCCTCTTCCGTCATCTCCTGGCCGAAGCCCCGCGGGTGACGGGTAAATTCCTCCCGCCAGGCGGGGCCGCTGAGCTTCCACAAAAAGGCGTAATTTTCCAGGGCGGAGATCTCCTCGGCGGTAAAGCCGGAGATGCCCGTCTTTAAAATTTCCAGTAAGTCTGCGGTGGAGAAGCCGGACTGCACCGCCTCGAACGCCCCAAGCACAAAGCGCATGACCGGCTGGGCGTCCACCTTGGCGGGCTGGGAAACAAAACAGGGGATATCCCGCTTTTGCAGCGCCACGTCCAGGCTGCCGTAATACCGCTCCGGGCTGCGGCAGATGATGGAAAAATCCCGGTAGCGCCAGCCCCTGTCCTCCACCAGCCGCCGGATGGACGCGGCCACGAACTCCGCTTCCTCGTAAACGTCGGCGGCCTCGAACACCTCCACCCCCTCGTGGTCCGGGGAGGTGAGGGCCTCACCGCCGCAGAACAGCTGGGCCTCTATGAGCTTCAAATTCTCGTTGTGAAACCGGGGCGCGCCCGTCAGCTCTACGGGCTCGCCAACGGGGATGCCGTTTTCCCTGGCGGCGGCGGTCAGGCGGCGGCGGGTACGCTCTACCAGCGCGAACAGCCCGGTGCCCTGCTGATCCGTGCCGTCGGTGCAGAGAGAAATTTCCACTTCCTCCGCTTTCTTCAGAATTTCCAGCAGCACGGCGGTCTCCTGGGCGGTAAAGCCCTCGAAGGAATCCACCGCCACAAAGGCGTTTGAAAAGAACTCGCTGGTCACAAGCGTTTCCTTCAATCTCGTCAGGTCGTCCCGGGAGTCCAGATAGGAGGCGGCCACCAAAGCGTCAAAGGTGCCGTACAGGAGGCCGATCTCGGAAAGCTTTTTCCCCAGGCCGGTGTTCCCAAGCTTTGCGGCTGTTTCCGTCAACTGCTCCGGCGAGATGCCGCAGAGCTTCATCTCGTTTACCGCCGCCAGCATCAGGTCGGTGACGCGGCCGCTTTTGGCGGCGCCGGCGTACACCTCTAATCGATCCTCGCAGGCGGAAAGGGCGCAGGACATCAGGATCCTGCGGCCCCCGTCGCTCAACCTGCGCCCGGCAAAGCCGCCCTCCTTCCGGAAGACGGCTTCCGCCAGACGGGTGAAGCTGTACACCTGTATTTTGTTGGCCCGCCGGGGCCCGCACAGGTTCAGGATGGCCTTTTCCGTCTCGAAGGAATATTGCTCCGGCACCAGCATGATAAGGGGCCTGCCGATGTCCTCGGCGCTTTTCTCCGCCAGGGCCCGGCGCAGGTATTCTGTTTTCCCGCTGCCGGCCCTTCCCAGCACGAATCGCAACATTCCCCTCACCCTTTCGTTTCAGGCTCTTCTACGGCGTCCTCCAAATAGCGGATGACGGTCTCGCCATAGGTGGGCGGCCGGTTGTCGCGCTTTCTGAGAAAATCCACCATTTCCGCCTTTTTTACCCACTTGGCGTCCATGACCTCTTCCTGCTGCAATTTCAGGTCGGCGAGCTCCACGTCGGCCTGCGCGAAATACACGTCCATAATGTGGTTCCACCTGTTCCACACGAACCGGGCCGCGTGGATGAAGCTCTCCGCCGGAAGGTCTACGCCGAGCTCCTCTTTGATCTCCCTTTGGGCGGCCTCCCTGGGGGTCTCCCCCGCCATGACGTGGCCCATGCTCACCTCCCATTCTCCCGGCAGGTAATCCTTCGTCATGGCCCGGCGCTGCATGAGGAACCGGCCCCTGCTGTCGTAGAGGTAAACATGTACCCCAATGTAATAGTCGTCCCCGGTGCAGTCGGCGCCCTTTACAGCCGTGCGGCCCGTGAGACGGCCGTCCCGGGTGTAAATGTCAAAGCGCTCCTCCTCCGGCGGGGCTTTCCCCTCTTCCTCCCCGCCGTCCAGGGGGATGGGCTGCAGCAGGCCGGAGGCCTCACTTTCGTTTTTCAGCTCGTTTGCTTTCAGCCGGGGGATGAATCTGGGGGCGAATTTGCCCTTCCCCCGGCCCATGATGTACAGCATGCCGATGAGGGAAAAGACCAGCGCGCCGATAAAGTTGACCAGCAAATCCTTCATGGTGTCATTAAGGCCAACATCCAGGTAGGCGGGCCAGGTCTCGCCGTTGACCACCACGCTTTCGATGGGAACGGTGACCGCCGCGTTTTTGCCCCCGGGGTTCAGGCTGACGGTGGAAATACTGGTGATCCAGGTGTCCTTCTGCATATCCATGTGGAAGAAGTGATCCATGCCGTACTCGAAAAACTCCCACAGGACGCCGATGGTCATGGAAAAGCAGAAGGCCACCACCGCTACGAACACCGGGGAGAGCCGCA
>CAZYLJ010000063.1:1931-9009 GCA_964648555.1 uncultured Acutalibacter sp. | reverse complement strand
ATGTCAGTAATCAGTTGTTAGAGAGGCAAGGAAAATGTCCTTTATCGAAATGAAAGACGTGCGGTTCTCCTATGAGCCGGAGGCCGTGGACCTGAAAGAGGCTTTGCACGGCGTCGATCTGAACATCGAGGCCGGGGAGTTCGTGGCGCTTTTGGGCCACAACGGCTGCGGGAAATCCACCGTGGCGAAGCTTTTAAACGGTATGCTTGTCCCCACTTCCGGCCAAGTGCTGGTGGACGGCATTGACACCTCTGTGGAAGAGACCCAGCTGGAAGTGCGCCGCCGGGTGGGCCTTGTCCAGCAGAACCCCGATAACCAGCTGGTGGCCGGGGTGGTGGAGGAGGACGTGGCCTTTGGCCCGGAAAACCTGGGCGTGCCCCCTGCCGAAATACGGAAACGGGTGGACGAGGCGTTAAAAGCCGTGGAGATGTACGAATACCGGGAGCAGGCCCCCCACAAGCTGTCCGGCGGGCAAAAGCAGCGGGTGGCCATCGCGGGCATCATCGCCATGGAGACCAGGTGCATCGTGCTGGATGAGCCCACCGCCATGCTGGACCCCAGGGGACGGACGGAGGTCATGGAGACCATCAGGCGCCTGAACCTGGAAAAGGGGATCACCGTGGTGCTTATCACCCACTACATGGACGAGGCCGTGCAGGCCGGCCGGGTGGTGGTCATGGACAACGGGAAGCTTTTGCTGGACGGCACGCCGAAAGAGGTGTTCAGCGGCGTGGAGGTTTTAAAGCGCCACGATCTTGACGTGCCCCAGGCCACGGAGCTCTGCTACCGGCTCTCCACCGCGGGCATCCGGTTTTCTGAGCTGCCCCTGAGCGTGGAGGAATGTGTGGAGGCGCTTCGAAAATTAGTTGTCAGAGGTTGACCGCAGAACAGGCGCGGACTATTATTTTGTCAGTACGGGGGAACGGAAATTGTCGATCATTGAAACAAAAGACCTGTGCTACGAATACGGCGTGGGCACTCCCTTTCACCAAACGGCGGTGGATCATGTTTCCATCTCCATCAACCAGGGGGAGTTTTTAGGCGTCATCGGCCATACGGGCAGCGGCAAGTCCACGCTGATCCAGCTTTTGAACGGACTGTTAAAGCCCACCTCCGGGCAGGTGCTGCTGGAGGGGAAGGACATCTGGGCGGAGCCGAAGAAGATACGCTCGGTGCGCTTTCGGGTGGGGATGGTGTTCCAGTACCCGGAGTACCAGCTCTTTGAGGAAACGGTATTGAAGGACATCATGTTCGGGCCGAAGAACATGGGCCTTTCCGAAGAGGAGCAGAAGGCCCGCGCCATGGAGGCCGCCCGCTTTACGGGGCTGAAGGAAGAGCTTTTGGAGCAATCCCCCTTTGAGCTTTCCGGCGGGGAAAAACGCCGGGCGGCCATCGCGGGGGTCATTGCCATGGATCCGGATGTGCTCATTTTAGACGAGCCCACCGCCGGGCTGGATCCCCGGGGCCGGGATGTGCTGCTTTCCCAGATCGCCCAGTATCATCAGGAGCGCCGCAACACCATTCTGCTTGTCTCCCACAGCATGGAGGACATCGGCCGCACGGCGGACAGGCTGCTTGTGATGAACGGCGGCAAGGCTGCCAGGCTGGACGAGACCCGGAAGGTGTTTTCCGACGGAGAGGCGCTGGAGAGCATGGGGCTGCGGGTGCCGCAGATCACGAAGATCATGCAGGAGCTGAAAAAGCTCGGCTGCCCGGCCGACCCCTCCACCCTGACGGTGGACGAGGCCCTGAAGCAGCTTCTGCCTTATTTTCAAGGATTGACAGGGGAGGCGGGGCTATGATATCGGACATCACACTGGGCCAGTATTTCCCGGCAAAGTCCCTTCTGCACCGGGCCGATCCCCGCTTGAAGCTCTGTCTTGTCGTTTTTGCCATCGTGCTGATCTTCGCTTCCGGCAACTTCTTTGCCCTGGCCCTGGCCGCGGGGTATATCTGCCTTGCCATGGCCCTGTCGAGGATTCCCTTTGGGATGTACTTGAAGAGCTTGAAGCCCATCCTTTTCCTCATCGTGTTCACCGCTATCCTGAACCTGTTTTACGGCACGGGAGAGCCCCTTGTCCAGTGGGGATGGTTCAAGATCACAAAGGATGGCATTTTGAACAGCGTGTTCGTTTCCCTGCGCATCGTGCTGCTCATCCTTTGCAGCTCCGTGCTGACCTTCACCACTTCTCCCACTCAGCTGACCGACGCCATCGAACGGCTGCTAAAGCCCCTTGCAAAGCTGCATGTGCCGGTGCACGAGTTCGCCATGATGATGACCATTGCCCTGCGGTTCGTGCCCACCCTGCTGGAGGAGACGGAAAAGATCATGGCCGCCCAAAAGGCCCGGGGGGCCGATATGGAAAGCGGCGGCCTGATCGACCGGGTAAAGGCGCTGATCCCCGTGCTGATCCCCCTGTTCGTGTCGGCGTTCCGCCGGGCCTTCGACCTGGCCACCGCCATGGAGAGCCGCTGCTACCACGGGGGAGAGGGCCGCACGAAGATGAAAATTCTGCACTTTGGCCGGGTCGATTGGGCGGTGCTCTGCTCTGCAGTGGTCGTGCTGGGCGGGTATTTGGCGCTGAACATTTTCCTGCCGCCCACGGTGTAAGGAGGCCTTATGCAAAACTGTCTTTTTACCATCGCTTACGACGGCCGGCGCTACCACGGCTGGCAGGTGCAGGAAAACGCCCTGACCGTTCAGGAGGTCTTTCAAAAGGCGCTGTTTCAGGTCACCGGCCTGCGGGAGGACATCAAGGCCTGCTCCCGGACGGACACAGGCGTTCACGCCAGGGAGTTCTGCGTCAGCCTGAGGACCGAAAGCCTCATCCCGCCGGAGCGGATGCGGGCGGCGGTCAATCATTACCTGCCGGAGGATATCGCGGTCAAAGACTGTAAAGCTGTTCCCCTTGACTTTCACGCCCGGTACTCCTGCAGGGGGAAAGAGTACACCTATGAAATATGGAACCACCCGGTGCGGGAGCCGTTTCTTTCCGGCCGGGCGCTGCACTACTGGTACCCTCTTGACGAGGCGCTTCTGGATCGGGCGGCAAAGCATTACCTGGGCCGCCACGATTTTACGTCCTTCTGCACGCTTGACAGCCGGGAGCGGGGAGACCTGACCCGGACAGTGACGGATTCGAAGGTGGAGCGCTGGGGAGATCTGGTGGTGTTCACGGTGGCGGCGGACGGGTTTCTCTACAACATGGTGCGCATCATGACGGGCACTTTGCTGCGGGTGGCCCAGGGGAAGATCGCCCCGGAGGACATCCCCGCTATTATGGAGCGGCGCGACCGTAAGGCCGCCGGGCCCACTGCCCCGGCCTGCGGCCTGTATCTGAACCGGGTGTTTTACTGAGTGAGAAGTGAAAGGAGGTGCGCGGTATGGCCAGGCACAGAAAAAAAGGTGGGGCAAAGGAGATCATCCACCTGAAGGATTACCGGGAGACGGAGGCCCGCGTCGAGTACGAGGAAGACGGTGCGGAGGGAGCGGAGGCCGGGGAAGAACGGGAAAAAAAGAGGCGCTTTCCCAAGGCCGCGTACCGGGTGGCGATCATTCTGCTGGTGCTGGTGCTGGCGCTGGCGGTGTGGGTGAACCGGGAAAATCTCAGGCCGGAAAACGTGTGGAACTGGGTAAAGCTCCAGCTGATGGGCTCCAGCGAGGGCGACGGCTTTCCCGTGACCATTACCGGCTCTCAGGTGCTGGCGTCCAATTTTGCCGCTCAAAACGGGAACGCCATGGTGCTCAGCGACACGGCTCTGACCGTCCTCAGCGATTCCGGCCGGGAGCTGCTTTCCCTGCGCCACAGCCTGGATCAGCCGGCTTTGCGCACCGCCGGGAGCATGACGCTGCTCTACAACCAGGGGAGCCTGGGCTACCTGGTGCTTTCCGGCATGGAGGAGAAAATTTCCGGCACGGCGGAGCGGGAGCTGCTGTTTGGAGCGATAGCCCAGAACGGCAGGTTTGCCCTGGGGCTGCAGGGCGCCGACGGCGCCTCCGAGCTGCAGGTGTTCCAGCCGGACGGCAGCTTGCAGTACCGCTACCAGTTTGCCCGGGATTACATCACGGCCATTGCCTTAAACTACGATGGCGCTTACGGCGTGGTGTGCACGGTGCGCAGCGAAAAAGGAAAGCTCATCTCCAAGGTGACGGTGTTCGATTTCAGCAAGGACACGCCGCTTTCCAGCTTTGAGACGGAAGACACTCTGTTGTTGGACGCTGCCTGGACCGAGGGCGGGGAGATCTACGCGGTGGGGGATTCCTCCCTGCTGCTGGCGGATTCCGCCTCGTATGACTTTACCGAATACAGCTATGAGGGGCGGCAGCTGACCGCCTACTGCTTCGGCCAGAGCAGGGCCTTCGTTTCCGTCTCCGCCTATGAGCACGCCGGGCCTTCCACGCTGCTGGTGTTCCACGGCGGGGGAGACCCTCTGCGGGTGGAGTGCGACCAGCGCATGGTTTCCATTTCCGTTTCCGGCGGCACAGTGGCGGCCCTGGCAAACAGCCAGGCCATTTACTGGGACAGCTCCACCGGGGAAGAGCTGGGAAGGGCGGACGCCGGCAGCGACGCGAAGAGCATTGCCCTGGCAAGCGAGAAGCTCAGCTTTGTTCTGGGCGTCAGCGAGGTGCGCACTGTTGAAATTGAGTAGCCTTTTCGACAGATTTCCTTAAGGAGAGGCCCTTGTGAAAAGAATTAGTTTATGGTATAATGTTCTCATTCTCACGGAATTCTTTCAAAATCGAAGCTTCCGGGAATTCCGGAGAACATTGTATCATGAGACATTTGACCTCAAGGGCCAAATGCCAGATGACGAGCCGCAAGCGGCTCGATCATGATGTAATAACCTTTAAGTCTGGCACGCTTTGCGGCCAGGCCCGCGAAAAAACGGAGAGAAGGCTTGCCGCCATGAATTACGCGCTGGATATCATATTCCTCTGCGTGCTCCTGCTGTTCACCGTTGTCGGTGTGCGCAGGGGGTTTATTCGATCCGGCCTTCACTTTTTGGGAACGGTCATCGCGGCGTTTCTTGCCTCCGCCCTGGGCGGGGCGGTGGCCCAGTGGGTGTTTGACGCCCTGTTCCGCGACGCCCTTGTAAGCCGTGTCAACGAAGGCCTGGCGGCGATCGGCACCGACAGCGTGGAGCTTGCCCTGCAAAACGTGCTTTCCTCCCTGCCGGACTTTCTTACCCGGGCGCTGACGGACGCGGGCGTTACCGTCAGCAGCCTCCAGGGCATCCTGGCCAACAGCAACGCCGAGGCCGCCGAGGTCATCACGGATTCCCTTGCCCCCGTTTTTGTAAGCTACTTAAAGGTATTGGCCGTCATCGTACTGTTTTTCCTGTTTGTCCTTTTGGTGCGGCCCCTTTCCCAGCTTATCGCGGGGATCTTCCGTCTGCCGCTGCTGCGCCAGGTGGACGGCCTTTTGGGCGGGGTGTTCGGCCTGCTGCTGGCCCTGGTGGCCCTTTGGGTGGCGGTTTCCGCTGTGCAGGTGTTCCTGCCCATGCTGACGGGCTCCGTTCAGGCTGACGTCCAGGTCGCGCTGGACCATTCCATTTTGGCCGGCGCCCTGATCCGCATTAACCCGCTGAGTATTATGTTTTCATAAAAGGAGTACGAATCATGCCGGAAGAGAGGAAAGAGATCAACCAAAATCTGACGGTGCCCAACGCCCTTTCGGTGCTGCGCATCCTCATCGTTCCCTTTTTTGCCTGGATGTTCCTGACGCGGCACACCATTATCGCCACGATCCTGCTGTTGATCTCCGGCCTTTCCGATCTGCTGGACGGCATGATCGCCCGGAAATTCAACCAGGTGACGGAGCTTGGCAAGATGCTGGACCCCCTGGCGGACAAACTGACCCAGGGCGTGGTGGCTGTTTGCCTGGGCTGCCGTTTCCCGGTGATTTTGCCCCTGCTCATCATTTTTGTCATCAAGGAGCTTGCCATGCTGTGCTGCGCCATGATCCTGCTGCACCGCCGAAAGCGCCCCTGCGCCGCCCAGTGGTACGGCAAGGTCGGCACAGTGATGTTTTACGCCTCTGTGGGGGCCATCGTTGTGATGGACGGCTTTTTCCATCTGTCCGGCCCGGTGTTTGAGGGCGTGGCCTACGGCCTGCTTCTGCTCACGGGAGTCATGATGATCTACGCGGCGGTGAGATATTTCCAGATCTTTCTGGAGATCCTTCGCTCGAACGATAAAAAATACGAGTTGGATCTTCCCGACGAGATACGGGCAAAGACCGTTCGGGGAAGCAAAAAAGACGAGAAATAAATTGAAAGAGAGGCGTCTCCAGCCATGTTGATGTGTACGCGCTGTCATAAGCGGCCCGCGGCCGTGTTTATTTCCAATGGCCTGAACGGCCAGCCCACCCAGGGGCTCTGCCTTGTGTGCGCCAAGGAGATGGGCATCAAGCCCGTCAACGATATTATGGAGAAAATGGGCATCAGCGACGAAGAATTGGAGGCCGCCACGCAGCAGATGGCGGAGCTGATGGACTTGAGCGACGGGGACGGGCTGTTCGCCCCGGGCGGGGCCGCCACGATGGACCCCAATAAAATGCTGGGCGGCAGGCCCGGCGAGAACGGCGGGAAGCCGGAGGGCGTGGGCGTTTCCGATAAGAAGGAGAGCTTCCACAAGAAAAAGCGCAAATATATCCAGAACTTCTGCACCGACCTGACGGGCCGGGCCCGCAAAGGGGAGCTGGACGCCATTATCGGCAGGGAAAAGGAGATCGAGCGGGTGGTGCAGATCCTGTCCCGCCGCACGAAAAACAACCCCTGCCTCATCGGCGAGCCTGGCGTGGGAAAGACCGCCGTGGTCGAGGGCCTTGCCCTGCGCATTGCCCAGGGGAACGTACCCGCCCGCCTGCGGGAGAAGGAGGTGCAGCTTTTGGACTTGACGGCCCTGGTGGCCGGCACCCAGTTCCGGGGGCAGTTTGAAAGCCGCATCAAGGGCCTGATCGACGAGGTGAAGGCCGACGGGAACATCATTCTGTTTATCGATGAAGTCCACAACCTGGTGGGCACCGGCGACGCCGAGGGCAGCATGAACGCCGCCAACATTTTGAAGCCCGCTTTA
>CAZYLJ010000063.1:0-1921 GCA_964648555.1 uncultured Acutalibacter sp. | reverse complement strand
TTGGCGCCACCACCTTTACGGAGTACCGCAAGTACATCGAAACGGACGCGGCCCTGGAGCGCCGCTTCCAGCCCGTCACTGTGGCAGAGCCCTCCATCGACGACGCGGTGCAGGTGCTGCTGGGCGTCAAGGGCTACTATGAAAAATACCATCGCGTCACCGTGCCGGAGCAGATCGTCCGGCGGATGGTGGTGCTTTCCGAGCGGTACATCAACGACCGCTACCTGCCCGACAAGGCCATCGACCTTTTGGACGAAGCCTGCGCCTGCGCTGCTCTGCGCAACAGGAAGCTGGAGGAATACGACGAGGCCCAGCTGTCCTTAAAGAAGGAGAAGACCAGAGAGCAGACGCTGTCCAACCCGGAGCAGGGCGATACCGTGGACTACGAGGAGCTTGCCAAGACCCATTACCGTATTGCCACCCTGGAGGAACAGCTGGATACCCTGCGGGCGGAAGGGGCCTTTGCCCAGGTGGAGGAAAGCGACGTGGCTCATGTCATCGAGCTGTGGACAGGCATCCCCGCCGCCCGCATCTCGGAAAACGAGCTGCAGAAGCTGGGCCATCTGGAGGAGGCTCTCTCGAAAAAGATCGTGGGCCAGGAGGAGGCCGTCGCGGCGGTCTCGGCCGCCGTGCGCCGCAGCCGGGTGCAGATCAGCCCCCGCCGCCATCCCGCCTCCTTCATTTTTGTGGGTCCCACCGGTACCGGCAAAACGGAGCTGGTGCGGGTGCTCTCCCAGGAGCTGTTCGACACGCCGGAGACGCTGATCCGCCTGGATATGTCGGAATATATGGAGAAGCATTCCGTGTCGAAGCTCATCGGCTCACCTCCCGGTTATGTGGGCTACGACGAGGCCGGCCAGCTGACGGAGAAGGTGCGGCGCAGGCCCTATTCCGTGCTGCTGTTCGATGAGATCGAAAAGGCCCACCCGGACGTGATGAACATCCTTCTGCAGATCCTCGACGAGGGGCGCATCACCGATGCCCACGGCCGAACGGTTAACTTTGAAAACACCGTCATCATCATGACCTCCAACGCGGGCAGCGACCGCCGCAGCGGCGCTTTGGGCTTTGCCAAGTCCACGGCCGAGCTGAGCCGGGAGAAGGTCACAAAGGCTTTGCGGGAGTTCCTGCGGCCGGAGTTCCTGGCCCGTGTGGACGAGGTGGTGGTCTTCCGCCCCTTAAGCGAGGAGGATTACAGGAAGATCGCCGCCCTGATGCTGGACGAATACGTGGCGACCTTGAAGGAGAAGGCCGTCAGCTTTACCTACGATGAAAGCGCCTGCGCGCTGTTGGCGGAAAAGTCCTATCGGGGCGACGCTTCCGGCGGCGAAGAGGCTCCCCACAGCGGTGCAAGAGATCTGCGCAACAACATCCGCCGCCTGGTGGAGGACAGGATCGCTTCTCTGCTGGTGGAAAGAGGGGAGGGCAATGTGGCCGGCGTGTCCCTTACGGCGGAAAACGGCGAGCTGAAGCTCAGCGTGCTGTAATTTTTCGGGCTTTTTCGGTTTTGCGAAATTTTCTTGACGTGGAAAAAAGTTTGTGATATAATAATCAAGCTTTGGATAAGCGGGTGTAGTTCAGTGGTAGAACTCCAGCCTTCCAAGCTGGTCGTGTGGGTTCGATTCCCATCACCCGCTCCATGTCGTCGGAGTCCGGCCTTGAGGCTTAAAGCACCGCAGGCGGCGCTTCTTCACCGTTTGGCCGACTCCTCCTCTCCGCAAAAGCTCACGCTTGCACTGCCGGCTTTTGCGGTTGAAGGGCCCCGCTTTTGCGGGCGGCTTTTTCTTGCGGGCCGGAAGGTCAGCCCCTTCTATTTGCGCCAATAGCTCAGTTGGATAGAGCAACTGCCTTCTAAGCAGTAGGCCAGGGGTTCGAGTCCCTTTTGGCGCGCCAATATGGTGGATGTAGCTTAGTTGGTTAA
>CAZYLJ010000062.1:0-9044 GCA_964648555.1 uncultured Acutalibacter sp. | reverse complement strand
AAGGCCTTCGCCGGGTTGCTGAAGCGCTATTTCGGCAAGTAAACCTTATAAACAAAAGAAGGAAACGGTATAACCGTATCGGTTATACCGTTCTTTTTATGCCCGTTTTCGGACATGGCGTTTCTTCGTTTGATAAATCCTGGTTTGCCGCTTTACGATGGGATAATTCTACCACCAATTTGTGAAAGAATCTACTGCACTGGCGGGAAAAAGGGCGGTGCTGCTTTTTGCCTTGCAAATCCTTTTGATTTCTGATAAACTTATGACAACTGAAAGAAAAGGAGTGAATGTTTATGCCCCCTAAGATGGTTGAACTGCACGATGTGGACGTGCCTGAATTTCTGAAGGTACTGGATAGCTGCGAAGGGGAAATATACCTGATGACCCGGGACGGCGACAGACTGAACCTGAAAAGCAAGCTGTGCCAGCTGGTGGGCCTGACCAGGCTTATCGAGGGCGGCAAGATCGCCGAGGCCTTTATCATGTGCGAGCGGGAGGAGGATGAATCCAAGCTGTTCCGCTTCAACCTGTACCAGCGCCCGGACGACGAGGACTGACCCATGGCACGCAGACGTGGAAAACGCCGCACTTACCCCTGGTGGGCGGCACTGTTTGTTGTACTTTTGCTGGTGGCCCTGCGGCTTCTGGCCCCCTGGCTCAGTGAGCACGGCGTCACCCTGTTTGAGGAGCCCTCCGGCACGGCGGCTTCCCAGTCACAGCAAACGGCCCCGATGGAAAGTGACGGCGAGCTCTCCGTCTATTTTCTCGATGTGGGCCAGGGCGACAGCGCCCTGATCACCTATAACGGCTGGAACATGCTCATCGACACCGGCGAGTACAAATACGCAGATGGGCTGACAGAGTATTTGCAGGAGATGGGGATTGAAAAGATTGATGCTTTGGTGTGTTCCCATCCCCATACGGATCATATGGGCTGCATGGCCCGCGTTGTACAGCGGTTCGAGATCGGCGCATTATACATGCCCCATGTGTCCGACGACATGGCCCCTACCACCTCCGCCTACGAGGCCCTTTTGGACGCAGCGGCGGAAAAAGGCATGAAGATCAACACCCTGGAAGCCGGCGCGGGGATCGACTGCCCGGAGGCGCTTGCCATTGAGGTGTTTTCTCCCCGGCCGGACGCCGCATGGGACAACCTGAACAACTGGTCGGCCGTGATGCGCATAAGCTTTGGAGAGATTTCCTTCCTCTTTACCGGCGACGCGGAGCGTGACGAGGAGGACTGCGTGCGGGAGGACGCCGCTGCTTCCGGCTGGGAGCTACAAAGCACTGTTTTGAAATGCAGTCATCACGGCTCTAACGACGGGAACCCTTCCAAGTGGCTGAACGCCGTAAGCCCCCGGTACGCGGTCATCAGCTGTGGGGAGGACAACCCCTACGGCCATCCCCATGAGGAGCCCCTGGAACGCCTGGATAAGCTGGGCGTGGAAATTTACCGCACCGACCAGGACGGCACTGTTCTGGCAAATAGCGACGGGAAAACCGTCGCCTGGGAGACCGGGCTGCCCTCTGTGCAAGCCCGGGAATGAGGAAAGGAGCTTACCAATGCTGACCCCAAAGAAAAAAGAATTTATCGAATTCATGCTGGGGGCGAGGGTGCTGAAATTCGGCCATTTTGTCACGAAAAGCGGCCGGAACACCCAGTATTTCGTCAACACTGGAAATTATCAGACCGGCGCGCAGCTTTCCCGGCTGGGCAGCTATTACGCCGCTCTTGTCAAGGAGACTGTGGGCGCGGAATTCGAGGCAATGTTCGGCCCGGCCTACAAGGGCATTCCTCTGGCAGCCGCCTGCGCCTGCGCCCTTTATAACGATTTTTCCATAGACAAGCCCTACTTTTATAACCGCAAAGAGGTCAAGGATCACGGTGAAGGCGGCTCCACGGTGGGCTATCAGCCCCAGGACGGCGACAGGGTCGTCATCATTGAGGACGTCATCACCGCCGGGACAGCCGTGCGGGAGACCGTTCCGATTTTGAAGGCCTGTGCCGATGTGAAAATTCCCCATATGTTCATCAGCGTGGATCGCTGCGAGGTGGGGAGCACCCCCGGCAAGACCGCCATCATGGAGGTCAGGGAGGAGTTCGGCATCGAGGTGCACCCCATCGTCACGGTGGAGGACATCCATGAGTATCTGAAGGAAAACAACACCGACCCCGCCCTGCTCTCCGCTATGAAAACCTACATGGAGGAATATTGTATATTATGAGAAAAACGCTTATCTCACAGGTGATGTGCTTTCTATTGTGTATTCTCCTGCCGGCCGGGTGCGGGCAAACTCCCTCCGGCGGGAGCAGCTCTTCCGGGGTCGCTTCCTTGCCGGAGGATCTGAGGGTGGTGTGCCTGTATGGCTCTTACGCGGACGCCTGGCTCTTAGCGGGCGGCTCCCTTGTGGGCGTGACGGAGGACGCCATTGAGGAGCGTCAGCTGGACGTGGGCGATGCCCAGATCGTGGGCACTGTAAAGGAACCCAGCGCGGAAACCATTCTTTCCCTGGAGCCTGACGTGGTGATCTTGAACTCCGACCTCTCCGGCCAGAACGACTGCCGGGATGTGCTGGAACAGGCCGGTATCACCTGCTGGGCCTACCAGGTGGACACCTTTGAGGATTACCGGGCCATGATGGAGGATTTCTGCGCCGTCACCGGCCGGGAGGATCTTTACGAGAAAAACGCGCTGGATGTGGAAAAGCAGATAGCCGATGTGAAAGCAATGGCGGAAGAGCAGATCGGCTCCCCCACCGTGCTGCTGATGCGGGCCTTCTCCACCGGGGTTAAGGCCAAAACCGACGACGAGCTGGCCGGGGCCATCCTGAAGGATCTGGGCGCTCACAACATTGCCGACGACCACCCCTCCATGCTGGAAGAGCTGAGCCTGGAAGAGGTCATCCAGGCCGACCCGGACTACATTTTTGTCACCACCATGGGCGACGAGGAAAAGGCCATTGCCTATCTGGACGACCAAATTGAGCGGAACCCCGCCTGGCAGGGGCTTTCCGCCATCCGGAACGGCCATTATATCATCCTGCCGAAGGATCTGTTCCACTACAAGCCCAACAACCGCTGGGGGGAAAGCTATGAATACCTCTTCGAGGCCCTCAACTGAAACGAAAAATCTTACCGCAAGGCTCCTGCTGTTGGGAGCCTTTGTGCTTTTGTGCGCCATTTTGGGCCTTTGCCTGGGCTCCTCCCAGGTCGATCTCGTCTCCGCCCTGTCCTCCCTTTTCAAGGGGGATACGGCCCCGGCCGGAGCCCGCATTTTGCTGTATTTCCGCTTGCCACGGGTGTGTGCCTCCCTGCTGGCCGGGATGGCGCTGGCGGTCAGCGGCGTGCTGATCCAGGCGGTGTTGTCGAACCCTCTGGCCGCCCCAAACATCATCGGGGTCAACGCCGGGGCGGGATTTTTCACTTTCCTCACTATGGCGGTGTTCCCGGGCGTTTCCGCTTTGCGGCCCTGGGGGGCGTTTGTTGGGGCGGTGCTGGCCACCCTCATCATCTACGCGGTGGCGGCGGCGGCCGGAGCGGGCAAGCTCACCATACTGCTGGCGGGCGTGGCGGTCAGCAGTATTTTCACCGCAGGCTTAAACGCCGTCAAGACCTTCTTCCCCGACACGCTGTATAACGGCAGCTCCTTTCTCATCGGCGGCTTTTCCGGGGTGTCCCTGAGCGATCTCTCCCCCGCCTGGGCCATGATCTTGCCGGCGCTGCTGCTTGCTTTCCTGCTCTCCCGGCAGATCGACGTGCTTTGCCTGGGGGAGGAAACCGCCCAAAGCCTTGGCCTGCCGGTACAGGGGGTGCGGTTTGCCCTCATCCTGTTAGCCTGCGTGCTGGCCGGCTCCGCGGTCAGCTTCTCCGGCCTGCTGAGCTTTGTGGGGCTCTTGTCCCCCCACATCTGTCGCAGGCTGTTTGGCACATCCCACCGGGTGCTGGTGGCTTCCTCTGCCCTGCTCGGAGCCGGGCTCGTCACCCTGTGTGACCTGCTGAGCCGCCTGTTGTTCGCCCCCTATGAGATACCCGTGGGCATCCTGCTCTCCCTGCTGGGCGGGCCGTTCTTCCTGTTCCTGCTGTTGAGGGGGAGAGGCGGAAAGCGGGTGAAATTATGAGCATTGTAGAGCTTCGCGCCCTTTCCGCCGGGTACCGGGGAAAGGAGATACTGCACGGCGTTACCCTGAGCGTTCGGCAGGGGGAGATCGTTTCCCTCATCGGCCCCAACGGCTGCGGGAAGACCACCCTGTTAAAGGCTGTTTGCGGGCTGCTGCCGCTCTCCGGCGGGGAAGCGCTGTTTTGTGGCAAGCCCCAAAGAGATTACAGCCGCAAGGCGTTCGCCCGGCTGGCGGCGTTTCTCCCCCAGGCAAGGGACGTGCCGGCCCTGCAGGTGGAGCGATTTGTTTCCCATGGCCGGTACCCCCACCTTGCCTTTGGACGGGATCTGACATCGGCCGACCATGCGGCGGTAGAGCTCGCCATGGAGCGGGCCGGGGTGCTCGACCTGCGCTATCGGCAGCTTTCCGAGCTCTCCGGGGGCCAGCGGCAGCGGGCGTACCTGGCTATGACTTTGGCCCAGGACGCGGACATCCTCTTCCTCGACGAGCCCACCACCTACCTGGATGTGGGCCAAAAGTTCGAGGTGATGGAGCTGGTCGCCCAAATCAGGAGCCTTGGCAAAACGGTGGTGATGGTGCTCCACGACCTGCCTCTGGCGTTCCACTACAGTGACAGGGTAGCCGTTTTGCAGGACGGCGTCCTAGCCGCCTTTGGCCCTGCGGAGAAGGTCTTTGACAGCGGCGCAGTGGAAAAGGCTTTTGGCGTGAAGGCCGCCAGGACAGAAATAGACGGCAAAACGGAATATTTCTTTCAAAAATGACTTCGCCCTTGCGATTCGGCACTGAAAATGGTAAAGTTAAAGCTGGAATATTTTTGCTTAAGGAGGATGCGGTATGGAGGGAACTGTAAGACTGGGTTTTCTCGGCTTTGGAAACATGGCCCAGGCCATGGCAAAGGGGTTGCTTTCCGCCGGGGCCGTTCCGGATGAGAGCATTTTCGTCTGCGCCAGGCACTGGGACAAGCTGGAAAGGAACGCCCGGAAAATGGGCGTGATACCCTGCAAAACCGCTTCCGAAGTGGTACAACGGAGCAACATCGTCATCGCCGCTGTAAAGCCCTACTTGATGGAAGAGGTGCTCTCTCCCCTGCTGGACGCGCTGCGGGGGAAGGTGTTGCTCACCGTGGCCTCCGGCTGGGGGTTTGAGCGGCTGGAAGCCCTGACCGGCCCCGGTATTCACCACCTGAGCCTGATGCCCAATACCCCGGTGGCAGTCCATGAGGGCGTGGTGCTCCTGGAGGAGCGCCATACCCTGACGGAGACGGAATTTGCGAAAGTGCAGGCGCTGATGGCCGCTCTGGGTACGGCGGTGACTTTGCCCACCGAACAGATGAGCATTGCCGGAAGCATCAGCGGGTGCGGCCCGGCCTTTGCCGCGATGTTTATAGAGGCCCTGGGCGACGCGGGCGTTCATTACGGGCTGCCAAGAGCCACCGCCTACACGCTGGCCGCGCAGATGCTTGCCGGTACCGGCAAGCTCCAGCTGGAGACGGGGGATCACCCCGGCACTATGAAGGACGCGGTCTGCTCCCCCGGAGGCACCACCATCGCCGGTGTGGAGGCATTGGAGAAAAACGGCTTCCGCGCCGCTGTGATCGAAGCGATACACGCCACTATGGATAGAAAATAATTTTGGAAAGGATGAGGACGTCATGCTGAAAAATTGGAACCGCCCGGAAAAACCGGACAACGAGGAAATGAAGCGCAGGGTAAAAGCCGCCCAGGAAAAGCTCTCCATCCAGCAGATGCAGCTGAAGGACAAAAAGCTGCCGGTGCTGGTGCTCATCGAGGGCTGGGGCGCGGCCGGCAAGGGCAGCGCCATCGGGGAGATCATCAAGAACATCGACCCCCGGTTCTTCAAGGTGTTCTCCATGAACGCCCCCACCCCGGAGGAAAAGCGCAAGCCCTTCCTCACCCGATACTTTGAAAAGATCCCGGAGGCCGGGAAATTCACCCTGCTGGATTCCGGCTGGATGGATGAGATCACCAAGGCAAGGCTCCATGGGGAGCTGGACGACAGCGGCTACGCCGCCCGGGTGGAAAGCGTCAGGCGCTTTGAGCGGACGCTGACCGACAACGGTTACCTGGTGCTCAAGTTTTTCTTCCACATCTCCAAAAAGGAGCAGGAGGAGCGCATCGCAAGGCTGCTGGCGGAAAAGGACACCGCCTGGCGCGTCAGCGACGGCGACCTGTGGCAAAACAAGCACTATGACAAGTGCCTGGACGTGTTCAACGAGTATCTGGAAGACACCAACACCCCCAGCGCCCCCTGGTACCTCATCGACTCCCAGTCGAAGAAGTTCGCCGAATTGCAGGTGCTGGAGACCCTCTGCGTGGGCATTGACACGGCTCTGAAAAACAACAGCCTGGCCGTGCCCCTGCTGCAAAACACCTTCCCCCTGAAGAAGATGCCCAAGCTCGCCGCGGTCTCTCTAAAAAACAAGACCATCTCCGACAAGGCGTACAAGGAAGAACTGAAGAAGCTGCAAAGAAAGCTCTCCCAGCTGCACTATCGGCTGTACCGCAAGCGCGTGCCGGTCATCATCGTATATGAGGGCTGGGACGCCGCAGGCAAGGGCGGCAACATCAAGCGGCTGACCGGCGCCCTGGATCCTCGCGGCTTTGAGGTGCACCCCATCGCCAGCCCGGAGCCCCACGAAAAGGCCCGGCACTACCTGTGGCGCTTCTGGACCCGCCTGCCCAAGGACGGCCACATCGCCATCTTTGACCGCAGCTGGTACGGCCGCGTCATGGTGGAAAGGCTGGAGGGCTTTTGCTCTGAAAACGACTGGCAACGGGCCTATTACGAGATGAACGAGTTTGAGCAGGAGCTTCACAACTGGGGCGCGGTCATTCTGAAATTCTGGGTGCAGATCGACAAGGACACCCAGCTTGCCAGGTTCACCGAGCGCCAGAACACTCCCGCCAAGCAGTGGAAGATCACCGACGAGGATTGGCGCAACCGGGAGAAATGGGACCTGTATGAGACCGCCGTGGACGAAATGCTGCAAAAGACCAGCACCACCTACGCCCCCTGGCACATTTTGGAATCCGTGGACAAGAAGTATGCCCGCATCAAGGCGCTGAAGATCGTCATCGACGCGCTGGAAAAGGCACTGGACTAAATTATGAGCATATTTGAAGTAGAGCTGAAAAAGGTCGTAGACGACAGCTACCAGATCGAGGTCGGCTTTGGGTTGATGGAAAAGCTCGTCGACGATCTGAAAGCCGGCCTTTTGGGCGGCAGAAAGCGCCTGGCCCTTATTACGGACAGCACCGTCAAGGGCCTTTATGGGGAGACCCTGCTGGGTCTGCTGCAAAGCGCCGGGTTTCAGGCCGAGCTTTTCGACTTCCCCGCCGGGGAAGCCTCCAAAACCAGGGAAACCAAGGCCCGTTTGGAGGACGCCATGCTGGAACGGGAGCTTCGCCGGGACTGCGGTGTGATTGCTCTGGGCGGCGGGGTGGTCACTGACCTGGCCGGGTTCCTGAGCGGCACCTTCTGCCGGGGCGTTCCCTTTATTAATTACGCCACCACGCTTTTGGCGGCGGCGGACGCCTCGGTGGGCGGCAAAACGGCGGTGGACACCCCAAGGGCTACCAACCTCATCGGCCTGTTCAACCAACCCAAAAAGGTCTACATCGACGCCGCCTGCTGGAAGACCCTTCCCCAGCGGGAAATTTCCAGCGGCCTGGCGGAGACGGTCAAGCACGCCTGCCTTGCCCACCCGGGCTTTTTCGGGTTCCTCTCGGACAACATGGAACGCCTGCTGGCATTGGAGCAGGAGCCCTGCCTTCACATAGCGGAGGAAAACTGCCGCATCAAGTATGAGGTGGTAATGAAGGACGAGCGGGAAAGCGGCCTGCGGGAGGTCCTGAACCTGGGCCACACGGTGGGAAGGGCCATTGAAACGGCCAGCGGCTACCGGCTTTTGCACGGGGAGGCTGTGTCCATCGGCCTGGTGGCTGAAACGCGCTTGGCGACGCGGCTGGGCACTTTGACGGAAGCGGAGGCCCAGGCGGTCAAATCTCTGTTAGAGCGGGCCAAGCTTCCCACCGCCATCCCGGAATATATCGACCGGGAGGCCCTGGTCAAAAAGCTTTACACCGACAAAAAGGTGCGGGACGGGAAGCTGCACTTTGTGGTGCAGAAGGGCCTGGGGGATGTGAAGGAGTTTGCCCCCGGTGTGTTCTCCACCCCTGTGGAGGAGGAGACCGCCCGCGAGATCATTATGGAAATGTGAGAGAAAGGAATGTGATTGGAAATGGCAGAGGAACAGCTTTTGGAGCTTTTAAAGGAAGACGCCACCCTCTCCCCTTCACAGCTGGCGGCCATGCTGGGTGAGCGGGAAGAGGATGTGGTCAGGATGATCCGCCAATACGAAAAGGACGGCGTCATTAAGGGCTATCAGGCCCTCATCAACTGGGAGCGCACCGACGCCCACCGGGCCACGGCCCTCATCGAGCTGCGGGTAACGCCCCAGAAGGACACCGGCTTTGACGAGATCGCCGGCCGGGTCATGAACTTTCCGGAGGTGGAAAGCGTGTACCTCATGTCCGGCGGCTATGACCTTGCGGTGACCGTCACCGGCAAGACCATGTCCGATGTAGCCATGTTCGTGGCAAAGCGGCTGGCCCCCATTGACGGGGTGCTGTCCACCGCCACCCACTTCATGCTGACCAGGTACAAGGACGGCGGCGTCATCTTCAACACGGACTACGAGGAAATCGACGAGAGAGGGAGCAACCTTTGTGATTGATTACGGAAGTATCGTCAACAGCAAAATAAAGGTGATAAAGCCCTCCGGCATCCGCCGTTTCTTCGATATCGCCAACGAGATGGAAGACGTCATCTCCCTTTCCGTGGGCGAGCCGGACTTCCCCACCCCCTGGCATATCCGGGAGGAGGGCATACAGTCCCTGGAG
>CAZYLJ010000061.1:0-9108 GCA_964648555.1 uncultured Acutalibacter sp. | reverse complement strand
CACCCCTTTGAAGACGCTATGGAAAGCATCACGCATTCCCTGTGCTCGCTGGAGTTTGAGGATCACCGGCCCCTCTACGACTGGGTCATCCAAAACGTGACCCTGCCCTCAAAGCCCAGACAGATCGAGTTTGCAAGGCTTGGCATCAACAATACCGTCATGAGCAAGCGGAAGCTGCGCGCTTTGGTAGAGGGCGGCTATGTGGACGGCTGGGACGACCCCCGGATGCCCACGATCTGCGGTTTGAGAAGGCGGGGCTACACCCCGGCCTCCATCCGCAGCTTCAGCGAGCGCAACGGCGTTTCCAAAGTAAATTCCACAGTGGAGTATTCCTTCCTGGAGCACTGCCTGCGGGAGGATCTGAACCTGAACGCCAGGCGCGTCATGGCGGTGCTGGACCCGGTAAAGCTGGTCATCACAAACTACCCTGCCGGCCAGACCGAGACCCTGACTGTGGAGAACAACCCCAACCGGCCCGAGGACGGAGCCCGGGAAGTCACCTTCTCCAGAGAGCTGTGGGTCGAGCGGGAGGATTTCCTGCCGGAGCCCATTCCGAAATATAAGCGCCTGTACCCCCAGGGCCCGGAGTGCCGTTTAAAGGGCGCGTACCTCATCCGGTGCGTGGGGTATGAGACCGACGAGACCGGCAGAGTGACCGAGATCGCGGCGGAATACGATCCCGACAGCCGCGGTGGCGACCCCGCCGATGGCCGGAAGGTCAAGGGGGCCACTCTCCACTGGGTGGACGCCAATACCGCCATTGACGCCGAGGTGCGCGTCTACGATAACCTCTTTACAGTCGAGAACCCGGAGGAGGGCAATTTCTTAGACTACCTCAACCCGGATTCCCTTCTCACACTGACCGGCTGCAAGCTGGAAAGCGGCCTGCAGAATGCCAAGCCGGGGGAGAGCTACCAGTTCATGCGCCAGGGCTATTTCTGTGCCGACAATAAGGACAGCAGGCCCGGTCATCTTGTCTTCAACCGCTCTGTAAAGCTGAAGGACAGCTTCAGGCCGGGAAATTAAGGGGAAGATTAAAATCGACGAAATGGGTATGGATTTTTGGAGCGCAAAGCTGTTCAAGAAGCTTGTGTAAAGCAAATAGAAAGGCCGGCGGGAATCCGTCGGCCTTTTTGCTACGCAGATTGTCACCCGAAAGATGCGGCTTGGGTTGACAATTCCTTTTTCAGGTGTTATGGTATGAAAAAAGGAGGGAAGACTGTGGAGATCGCGGAGCAAGTGCTGGAGCTTTTGGAGGAAAGCCCCGGGCCGCTGTCGGGAGAGGAAATGGCCGGACGGCTGGGGGTCAGCCGCAATTCCGTGTGGAAGGCCGTGCAGAAGCTGCGGGGCGAGGGCTATGAGATCGACGCCGGCACCAACCGGGGGTATGTCCTGGTTTCTGAGGGCAATGTGCTCAGCCCTGAGAATATCCGCCGCAGGCTGACGGGCCCGGCCCGCTGTGCCGCCATCGACGTGCGGGAAAGCGTCACCTCCACCAACACGGTGCTGAAAGAGCTGGCCGAGGCCGGCGGGGCCCAGGGCATGACACTCATCGCCGAGCAGCAGACCGGCGGCAAGGGCCGCCTGGGCCGCTCCTTTTACTCGCCCAGGGGCACCGGGCTTTATATGAGCGTCCTGCTGCGGCCGGAATTTTCCGCGGAGGAATCCCTCTCCATCACCACCGCAGCCGCAGTGGCCGTGGCCGAGGCTATCGAGGAGGTCACGGGGAAGCGGTCGCTCATCAAGTGGGTCAACGACGTGTATGTGGACGGCTACAAGGTCTGCGGCATTTTGACAGAGGCCTCCGTCGATTTTGAAAGCGGCGGCCTCCACTACGCCGTGCTGGGCGTCGGCATCAACGTGCGCGTGCCGGAGGGCGGCTTTTCCGAAGACCTCAGGCAGGTGGCCGGGGCCCTCTACCAGAGCGAGCCCCCCTCCGGGACGAGAGCGGCCTTGGCGGCGGCGGTGCTGAACCGATTTTTCAGTTATTATCAGGCCATGCCGGGCCGCGCGTACCTGCCGGCCTACCGGGAACGCTCCCTGCTCACCGGCAGGAAGGTGAGCTTCCAGCGGGGAAACGGGCGTCAGACCGGCCGGGTGCTTGGCGTGGACGACGAAGCCCGGCTGCTGGTAAAGCTGGAAAACGGGGAAGAGCTGGCCTTCTCCGCCGGAGAAGTGAATATCGAAAAAGATTTTTTGGAAAGGATCAGAAAACATGGAGCTTGAAGGGGTCAATAAGGTTAAAAAGCTGGTGCTCACCGCCGTGTGTACGGCGCTGCTTTCCGTGCTGTCTCTGGTGTCCATCCCCCTGCCGACGGGGGTGCCCGTCACATTACAGACCTTTGCGGTGGCCCTGTGCGGCTATCTGCTGGGCATGAAGCTTGGGGCGGTTTCTCTGCTGCTTTACCTGGCCCTGGGGGCCGTGGGTGTGCCGGTGTTTGCCGGGTTCAGCGCGGGGATCGGCGTCTTTGCCGGCATGACCGGCGGCTATCTGTGGGGCTTTCTGCCTATGGTCATCCTCTGCGGCCTGGGCACGGCGATGAAGAATAAAATCGCCGCCCTTGGCCTGGGTGTGGCGGGGCTGGCCGCCTGCCATCTGTGCGGCGTCCTCCAGTTCTCTCTGGTGACGGCTTCGCCGCTGCTGCGGTCGTTCCTGCTGGCCTCCCTGCCGTATCTTGTTAAAGATGTCATATCTGTGGCATTGGCCTATTTTGCGGCAAAGGCCGTGGCAATAGCCCTGAAAAAAGCCGGGGTGACCCCCGCGTGAGGCTCAGGGGACACCACCTGTTTTGCGCCGCCTTATTTTCCGGCCACGGCTACAACGCGAGCTTCACCGCAAAGATGACCGCCGCTGTGAAAGCCATGCGTGCGGGGGAGGGCCTCGAACTGCTCATCGGCCCGGACGGCCTCTGCGCTTCCTGTCCCAACCGCCGGGAAAACGGCGGCTGCTCTCTGGGCACGGAGGATGTGACGAGCCGTGATGAGGCCGCGCTCCGCGTCCTGCGCTTTTTCCCCGGCGAGCAGACCTCCTGGCCCCAAGTAAAGCGGCGCCTTTCCCGCCTGACGGAGAAGGAGTTCCGGTCCGTGTGCGGCCATTGCCGCTGGCAGAAGGCCGGGCTGTGCTCCCTGGCGCTTTTGCGGGAACGAACAAAATAATGCTGCCCCGGCAAACGGTGGGGGAGCATGAGAGCTTTTCTGTTCCATGCTCCCCTTAGTTAACTCAAAAGAAGAAATGGCCGATAGCGGCGATGGCAAAGCCCAGCAGGGCGCCGCAGGCCACCTCAATCTGCCGGTGGCCCAAAGATTCGTTCAGGCGGGGGATCAGCTCCTTTATGGCCTCCCGCTCGTTTTCGTCGTCACTGTTTTCCAGGTACTCCACAATGTGGTTGATGGCCTTGGCGTGCAGCCCCGCCGCCCAGCGCACGCCGGTGGCGTCGTACATGACGATGAGCGCCAGCACAAAGGCGATGGCGAACACGGGGGAGGCAAAACCATATAAAAAGTAAGAGGTCAGCAGCACAGCGCAGGTCACAGCGGAGTGAGAGCTGGGCATGCCGCCGGCCCCGGCCAGCCGCCGGCGATTAAACTGCCGGTGCTTCAGGGTGTCGATGACGGTTTTGATGATCTGGGCGCTGATCCACGAAATCACACTGACATTTATCAACGGATTGGAGAGCAGAAAGCCCACAACGCCGCCCCCTTTCAAACGATCACTATCTGTAATGATATCCTTTTCCGCTTCAAGTGTCAATAGAATTTAGGCCGCCGGCGCGCTCTTCTGTCCGCAGGGCGAGCCTTCCCCGTTCCGCCGCGGCGCTTGCTTTTGCGCCGGTTTTGTGATAAAATCAAAACGGTTTTATCCTGCGAAAAAAAGCGAAAGGAGGCGCCGTCATGGGCGGGTCTGCGCGCAATTACGCAAAGGAATTGGAAGGCATCCTGCAAGAAATTGAAAAGACCGGGCAGACGCCCAGGCTGCTGCTGCACGCCTGCTGCGCTCCCTGCTCCAGCGCCGTGTTGGAGTATCTCTCCCGTTATTTTTCCATTTCCATCCTCTATTATAACCCCAATATTTCTCCGAAAGAGGAGTACGACAAGCGCAAAGCCGAGCTTGCCCGGCTGCTTTCCGAAATGGAGCTTGTCCATCCCGTCACTCTGCTTCCCTGTGAATACAGCGGGGAGGATTTCGAGGAAATCGCCCGTGGCTATGAGGACGTGCCCGAGGGGGGCGAGCGCTGCATGCGGTGCTTCCGCCTGCGGCTGAGAAGGGCGGCTCAGGCGGCGAAAGATGGCGGTTTTGACTATTTCACCACCACGCTTTCCATCAGCCCTCTGAAAAACGCCGCCGCCCTCAACCAAATTGGGGAAGAGGTGGGGAAAGAGCTGGGCGTTGCCCATCTGCCTGCGGATTTCAAAAAGAAAGACGGCTACAAGCGCTCGCTGGAGCTTTCCCGGCTCCACGGCCTCTACCGTCAGGATTATTGCGGCTGCGTCTATTCAAAGGCCCAGCGGGAAAGGGAAAAGGAGGAAGCCTCATGCCGGTAACATATCACGGTACCACTTACCGGGCGGCGGACACCCACGCCCACATCTACCCCGGAAAGCTGGCGGAAAAGGCCACGGCCTCCGTGGGGGAGTTTTACCACGCGAAGATGGAAAACGTGGGCCTGCCTCACGTGCTGTTGGAGAAAGGGAAAAAAGCGGGCGTCGACCGTTTCCTGGTGTGCTCGGTGGCCACGAAGGTCTCTCAGGTGCGTTCCATCAACGAGTTTATAGAGCGCAAGTGTAAGCAGTACCCGGAGTTTGTGGGCCTTGCCGCCTGGCACCAGGATGTGGAGGATATTTCCGCCGAGCTGGACGACATTCAAAGCCGGGGCCTGCGGGGCATAAAGCTTCACCCGGATTTCCAGGAATTTTACATCGACGACCCCGGGATGCTCCCCTTTTATCAGGAGGCCGACCGCCGGGGCCTGCCGGTGCTGTTCCACACCGGCGACTGCCGCACGGATTTTTCCTCTCCCCGGCGGCTGATGAACGTGCTGGAAAGAATACCGGACTTCACCTGCATCGCCGCCCATTTGGGGGGCTACACCGAGTGGGAGGAGGCCAGGCAGGCGCTTCACGGCACAAACGTCTATGTGGATACCTCCAGCTCCCTGTTCGCCCTGACAAAAGAGCAGGCCCGCGGCAGCATCGAGCATTTCGGCGTGGAGCACACCATGTTCGGTACCGACTTTCCCATGTGGGAGCCGGAAATCGAAGTGCGCCGCTTCTTGGACTTGGGTCTTACCGAGGAAGAAAACCGCCTGATTTTCTATGACAATTTTGCCCGCCTGTTCCATCTGGAGGACGATTGATGGAGCGGGATGATTTTCTCCTGGCCTGCCAAACTGTCTTACAGGGCGAGCGCCGGGCGATGGGTATTGGAACCTTGGGGGAGAAGACGCTGCACGCCGTGCTGAAGGCTGCCCTTGACCCGGATACGTTCCACCACGAACAAAAGGTGGGCCCCTATGTGGCGGACGTGTATGACGGCCGGCGTTTTATCGAGATACAGACCCGGGCCCTGTACCGCCTGCGGGGCAAGCTGGAATATTTTCTCACCCTGGGCCCTGTCACGGTGGTGTACCCGGTGCCAGCTCTCAAATGGATGATCTGGCTGGGAAAGGACGGCACGGCCACGCCGCGCCGCAAAAGCCCCAAGCAGGCCGGCCCCTGGGAGATACTGCCGGAGCTGTACGGCCTGAAGCCCCTTTTGGGGCGGGAGGGCCTCTCCTTCTGCGTCCTTTTATTGGAGGTGGAGGAGTACCGGCTGAAAAACGGCTGGGACGACAGCGGCAAGCGGGGCTCCACCCGGTTTGACCGGCTGCCCGTGGATCTTTTGGGCCAGGTGAGCTTTGCCGCCCCAGGGGATTTTCTCAAGCTGGTGCCGGACATTCTGCCGGAGGAATTTACCGCCAAGGAGTTCAGCAAGGCGGCAAAGCTTTCTCCTTCCAAGGCGGGAACGGCCCTCAATGTGCTGTACGGCGTGGGCGCGGTGGAAAGAACGGGCAAGCGGGGCAGCGCTTACCTTTACCGGCGCGCCCGCTTTGCCTGACGCCTTACACCAGCTTCCGGATGTTGTACCGGGCGGCGGCAAGGGCCCAGTTCTGGTTGAAGGGCCGCATCAGGTTCCAGTAGCCCCCGCCCCGCAGGGAAAATTCCTCCATCAGGTCGAATTTCCCGGCCATGCTCCGGGCGTCCTCGAACCAGACCACATGCGCGCGGCCCGTTCCGCCCCAATACTCGAAGGTGGGGGATCGGGCCGTTTCGTCGAACTGGATGTCCACGCCGTTCTTCCGGGCGATCTCCACTGCGTATTCGTTGCCGATGGCCGTGGCCCTGGTGACGTTTTTTTCATAGGGCAAAATCCAGTCGTAGCCATAGTTTGCCAGGCCCAGCAGGATCTTCTCCGGCGGGATGGCCGAAACGCCGTAGGAGACCACCTGTCGCACCTTGTTCAGGGGGGCGACCGCCATAGGCGGCCCATAGGTGTAGCCCCACTCGTAGGTCATCAGCAGCACCGTGTCTGCCAGGGCGCCAATGGCCGCGTAGTCGTGAGACTCATACAGAAGCCCTGCCTGGGCCGCAGAGGTTTTCGGGGCCAGGTCCACGTGCAGGGTAAAGCCCTCGCTGTGTATGCGCTCGCCCGCCCGGCGCAGGAAATTCTGAAAGTTCCCGGCGTCTTCCGCGTCCACGTACTCAAAGTCGATGTCCAGCCCCCGGTAGCCTTTTTCCCGCATGACGCCTATCACAGAGTCCAGCACCCTGTCCTGCAGGGCGGTGCTGCCAAACAGCAGGCTTGCCCGTGCCCCGCTGAAATTGCCGTCCTCAGTCAGGGAGGTCAGCAGCATGACGGGCGTTACCCGGTAGCGGTAGGCCATGCTGATGAGCGGCCCATCGTCGATGGGGATAAGCTCGCCCGCCTCGGTAAAGCCGTAGCCGAAAATGGTCAGCCAGGTGAGATAGGGCAGCGCCCGCTGAAGGACGTTTCTCTGGATGTAGGGGTAGGCGTAGCCGTTTAAAGAAACGGCGCGGCGCTTGGGCTCCCGAAAGTGGATGACGATGCTCTGGCCCGTTTGCAGATAGGGCTGGGAAATGAGAGACGGGTTGTTTTGCAGCAGAACGACCTCGTCCACCGCAAATTTGGCCGCGATGGAGGCAAGGGTGTCGCCGGGCTGCACGGAGTACACTGTCTGCGGGATGAGGATGACAAGGCTGCGGCCCACCGCCAGCTGCCTTGGGTCGGGGATGGCATTGTCGCTGACGATGCGGCTGGGGGAGACGCCGAACCTTTGGGCAATTTCAAAAACCGTGTCGCCCGGTTGGACAGTATAAAGCACCATAAAGACAGCCTCCTTTTTGCTCTGGCTCATTCCTATGCGGAAAGGCCCGCCAGAATGAGAAAGGGGCAAATGAAAAACAAAGTGTGAATTTTTTGGGAGGGGTGAAAAAAGGCTTTTCACCCGCTTCCTTTTTTGTTATAATGACAGAAGTATGTTTTACAGAATAAATGGAAAAGGAGACCGCTATGGACGCAAAACGGCCGGAATTGCAAAAGCTGTCGTTTTTCACAGAGGGAAACTTTTATACCGGCAGCAAAACAAAGGACGCGGGAGCCGGGACGGTGCTGCGGTATCTAGTCCGGCCCGACGCGGAAAACGGGGAGCTGGATGTCTTTTCCTGGGAGAGGGACGTCTGCTTTGACCTTGCCACAGAAAAGCGGGAAAAGCGCTTCCCCATGACTCAGGAGGGCCTGGAGCAGGCTCATGCCTGGCTTTCAGAGCAGTATGAGGCCCTGCCGGAAAGCGGCGGGTTTTGAAAGGAGAGACACTATGTACCGCATCGTCGCGCGGCGGGAACTCAACCCCACCGTGACTCTTTTGCAAATAGAGGCGCCCCTGGTGGCGGCCAAGGCCGAACCCGGCCAGTTCATCATCCTGCGGGTGGACGAGAAGGGGGAGCGTATCCCGCTCACCGTGGCCGATTTTGACCGGGACAGGGGCACCGTTACCGTCATCTTTCAGATTGTTGGGGCCACCACCCTGCTGCTCAACGAAAAGCGGGTGGGCGACAGCCTTCACGACTTTGTTGGGCCCTTAGGCGTCCCCACCAGAACGGAGGGCCTGAAAAAGGTCTGCATCGTAGGCGGCGGCGTGGGCTGTGCCATTGCTCTTCCGGTGGCGAAAAAGCTCCGCGCCCTGGGGTGTGAAGTCACTTCCGTCATCGGTTTCCGCTCGAAGGACCTGGTGATCCTGGAGGAGGAGTTCCGTGCCGCCTCCGGCCGCCTGTTCGTCATGACGGACGACGGCTCTTACGGGGAGAAGGGCAATGTCTGCGCGCCCTTGCAGGCTCTGCTCACGCGGGGGGAGACCTTCGACCGGGTCATTGCCATCGGCCCGCTGATCATGATGAAATTCGTGGTGGAGACCGTCAGGCCCACCGGCATCCCCTGCACGGTGTCCATGAACCCTATCATGATCGACGGCACCGGCATGTGCGGCGGCTGCCGCCTGACGCTGACTCAAAACGGGGAGAAGGTCACAAGGTTTGCCTGCGTGGACGGCCCCGACTTCGACGGCTATCAGGTGGACTTTGACGAGGCCATGTCCCGCGCCGCCATGTATCGAGACTTTGAGCGCCGCGCCTATGACGCGGCCTGCAATCTTTTAAAGAAGGGGGAGACGCTCCATGCCTGATATGGATGTGAAAAAGAACCCCATGCCCACCCAGCCCCCGGAGGTGCGGATCCACAATTTTTCCGAGGTGGCCACAGGCTACGGCGTAGAGGCGGCCCTCAGCGAGGCAGCGCGGTGCCTTTCCTGCAAGAACATGCCCTGCGTTTCCGGCTGCCCGGTGAACGTGCATATCCCGGCGTTTATTGAAAAGGTCAGAGAGGGCGACTTCGAGGCCGCCTATCAGATCATCGCGGAGACCTCCGGCCTGCCCGCCGTGTGCGGCCGTGTCTGCCCCCAGGAGACCCAGTGCGAGAAAAACTGCGTCCGGGGCGTCAAGGGCGAGCCTGTGGGCATCGGCCGCCTGGAGCGCTTTGTGGCCGACTGGCACAACGCC
>CAZYLJ010000060.1:7984-9183 GCA_964648555.1 uncultured Acutalibacter sp. | reverse complement strand
GACGCCATCAGCGGCGATCTGGCCGCCATTACCGGCCAGAAGCCCCTGGTATGCAAGGCCAAGAAGAGCGTCGCCAACTTCAAGGTGCGCGAGGGCATGCCCATCGGCGTGAAGGTCACTCTGCGGGGCGACCGGATGTACGAGTTCCTTGACAGGCTTTTCAATGTGGCGCTGCCCCGTGTCCGCGACTTCCGCGGCATAAACCCCAACTCGTTTGACGGCCGGGGGAATTACAACATGGGCATCCGCGAGCAGCTGATCTTCCCTGAGATCGATTATGACAAGGTCGATAAGGTTCGGGGCATGGACATCTGCTTTGTCACTACCGCCAAGACCGACGAGGAAGCCAGAGAGTTCTTAACTCTTATGGGCGCCCCGTTCACCAGATAAGGAGGGAACATCGTGGCCAAAACATCAATGAAGGTTAAGCAGGCCAGGCCTGCGAAGTACTCCACCCGGCGGTACAACCGCTGCAAGATCTGCGGCAGGCCCCACGCCTATCTTCGCAAATATGGCATTTGCCGTCTCTGCTTCAGGGAGCTGGCCTACAAGGGCGAGATCCCCGGCGTGAAGAAAGCAAGCTGGTAAGAAAGTCGTTAGTTAGTAATTTGTTGTGAGAAAGGACATTCATATGCCTCCCTGCCAGCAGGGGGCGCTGAGCGCCGACGGCGCTTATGCAGTGGCCGACCGGGCCGGCAGGCGAGACAGGGTGCCGCCGAAAGGCGGCAAAGGAGCTGTCCTTTTATTAAGCTGGACTGGCAATAATGTCAGACAAGACATGATACTGATACCATAAGGAGGTTATTAAGTCATGCAGGTAACAGATACCATCGCGGATCTGCTCACCCGGATTCGCAACGCGCAGAGCGCGAAGCACGACACCGTGGAGGTGCCCGCCTCCAACATGAAGAAAGCCATCTGCCAGATTCTGGTGGATGAGGGTTATGTGAAGAATTTCACAGTCACCGAGGACGGCAAGCAGGGCATTATCACCATCACCCTGAAGTATGCCGAGGGTAAGACCCCGGTCATCAAGGGTCTGAAGCGCGTCTCCAAGCCCGGCCTGCGCATCTACTCCAGCGTGGAGGAGCTGCCAAAAGTCATGAAGGGCCTGGGCGTGGCCATCATTTCCACTTCTAAGGGCATTATGACGGACAAGGAAGCAAGGAAGCAAAACGTCGGCGGCGAAGTGCTGGCGT
>CAZYLJ010000060.1:0-7974 GCA_964648555.1 uncultured Acutalibacter sp. | reverse complement strand
CTGGTAAGAGAAGGGGGTGCGGCGAAATGTCGAGAATTGGAAGAAAACCCATAAATATTCCCGCCGGCGTTGAGGTAAAAGTCAGCGATGGCGTTGTGACTGTGAAGGGCCCCAAGGGCACCCTCACGCAGAAAGTCCATCCGAAGATGACCGTCAAGGTAGAGGGGTCGGAAGTCCTGGTCACTCGCCCGGACAACGAAAAGGAGTCCCGGTCACTTCACGGCCTGACCCGCACGCTGATCCACAACATGGTGGTCGGCGTGACGGAGGGATTCTCTAAAACCCTGGATGTGCAGGGCGTTGGTTACCGTGTGCAGAAGCAGGGACAGAACCTGGTGATGAACCTGGGCTTTTCCCATCAGGTGATCGTTTCGGACACTGAGGATATCAAGATCGAAGCTCCCAATCCCAACACGATCGTGATCTCCGGCATCGACAAGCAGAAGGTCGGCCAGTTTGCGGCGGAAGTCCGCGAGAAGCGGCCGCCGGAGCCTTACAAGGGCAAGGGCATCCGCTATCTGGGCGAGTATGTGCGTCATAAGGAAGGCAAAGCCGGTAAAGGCGCGAAAGGTTAAAAAAGGAGTTGAGAAGAAATGGTCAATAAACCTGATACGAACAAAGCTCGTCTTCGCCGCCACAAGAGAGTGCGCGGCAAGATCTCAGGCACGGCTGAGTGCCCCCGCCTGAATGTATTCCGCTCCTCCGCGAACATCTATGCCCAGGTCATTGACGATGTGACCGGCCACACACTGTGCGCTGCTTCTACGTTGGATAAGAGCTTCAGCGGCAACGGCGGAAACAAAGAGGCCGCAAGAGAAGTTGGCAAGATGATCGCCCAGCGGGCAAAGGAAAAGGGAATCACCGACGTGGTCTTCGACCGCGGAGGCTATATCTTCCACGGCCGCGTCAAAGAGCTGGCCGAAGGCGCCCGTGAGGGCGGCCTCAACTTCTAAGAAGGAGGAATGAATTTTGGCTAGAGAATTTGACGCATCCGCAACAGAGATGCAGGAGCGCGTGGTTTCCATCAACCGCGTTTCAAAAACGATCAAGGGCGGCCGTATCATGAAGTTCTCCGCTCTGGTGGTCGTGGGAGACGGCAACGGCACCGTGGGCTTCGGCATCGGCAAGGCTGCTGAAGTGCCCGATGCCATCCGCAAGGGCATTGAGGACGCCAAGAAGAACCTGACGACCATCTCCCTGCGTGGTTCCACCATCCCCCATGAGATCGTGGGCGCCTTTGGCGCCGGCCGCGTGGTTTTGAAGCCCGCCGCCCCCGGCACCGGCGTTATCGCCGGAGGCGCTGTGCGCGCCGTGGTGGAAAGCGCCGGCATCAAGGATATCCGCGCGAAGGCGCTGCGGTCTAAGAACCCGGTAAACGTGGTGCGCGCCACCATGGAGGGCCTGACCCAGCTGCGCACCGCCGAGCAGGTGGCCTCTATCCGCGGCAAGACGGTCAAAGAGATTCTGTAAGGGAAGGAGTGGCAGCTGTGATTATCACATTGAAAAAAAGCCTGATCGGCAACAAGAAGGATCAAATCGCGACCGCTCTTTCTCTGGGGCTGAAAAAGGTCGGGGACAAGACCGAGCAGCCCGATAATCCCCAGACACAGGGAAAGATCAAGAAAATCAGCCATCTGGTAGAGGTCAGCAAATAAGAACAAGGAGGTGCGTGACAATGAAGCTCAACCAGCTTACGGCTGCGCCCGGCTCTACCGCCCAGCGCAAGCGTATCGGCAGGGGTATCGGTTCCGGTACCGGCAAGACCGCCGGCAAGGGCCACAAGGGCCAGAAGGCCCGCGCGGGCCACGGCATGCGTCCCGGCTTTGAAGGCGGCCAGATGCCTTTGCAGAGACGTATCCCCAAACGTGGATTCAACAATATCTTTGCCAAGGAAATCGTTTCCGTCAATGTCGGCTCCCTCAACGGGAAGTTTGAGGATGGGGCCGCTGTGGACGCTCAGGCGCTCATCGAGGCGGGTATCATCAAGAAGAGCTGCGACGGTGTTAAGATACTGTCCAACGGCGAACTGACGAAGAAGCTGACAGTTAAGGCCAGCGCTTTTTCCAAAGCCGCGAAAGAGAAGATCGAGGCTGCGGGCGGGAAGGCCGAGGTGATTTGAGTTGTTTAACACCATCAAAAACGCCTGGAGGATCCCGGACCTGCGGAAGAAGATCCTGTACACGCTTCTCATCATCATCGTGTTCCGGTTCGGCTCCGTCATCCCGGTCCCCTTCCTGGACGCTTCCGCCCTGGCGGATCTGATGAACAGCGCCAGTGAAAACTCGGCTCTGGGCTATATCAACATGCTGACAGGCGGCGCGTTCTCTTACGCATCCCTGTTCGCCATGGGCATCACGCCCTACATCAACAGCTCCATTATCATGCAGCTGTTGACCATCGCCATCCCGCCGCTGGAGAGGCTCTCGAAAGAGGGCGAGGAAGGCCGCAGAAAAATCGGCACCATCACCCGGTATGTCACCGTGCTGCTGGGTCTGATTCAAGGCGTAGCCTACTACTTCTACCTGCGCAATAACGGCATCGTCCAGTTCACAAGCGGCTTCTCCGGCGTGTTCGTGGCCTGCGTCATCGTGCTGTGCTTCACCGCCGGCACCGCGCTCATTATGTGGATGGGCGAGCAGATCAACGACAAGGGCATCGGCAACGGCATTTCCATCATCCTGCTGGCCGGCATCGTGGCCCGTCTGCCCGTCACCTTTGGTGCGGTGTGGCAGTGGTTCAGCGTTGGTCTGCAGGGCCAGACCAAGTACCTGGTGCTGGCGCCCCTGTTCATTGTACTGTTCCTGGCGGTCATCTGGGTCATCGTCTTCATGAACGAGGCCGAGAGGCGCATCCCGGTGCAGTACGCCAAGAAGGTAGTAGGAAGGAAGATGTACGGCGGCCAGAGCACGTTCCTGCCTATCAAGGTGGCAATGTCCGGCGTAATGCCCGTCATCTTCGCCAGTTCCATCCTGTTCATCCCCCAGTTCATCCACTTTTTTGTGAAGCCCGCGGAAGGCACCTTCTGGTACAGCTTCCTGAACGCCTTCGAGCAGACCGGCTGGGTGTACATGGTGCTCTACTTCCTGCTCATCATCGTGTTTGCTTATTTCTATATGTCTATTCAGTATAATCCCCTGGAAATGGCCAATAATCTTCGCCAGAACAACGGCACTGTCCCGGGCATCCGCCCCGGCAAGCCCACGGCGGACTTCATCCAGAAGATACTTTCCAAGGTAACGCTGATTGGCGCGCTGTTCCTGGCCTTTGTGGCGTTGGTGCCCATTATCTACACCAACGTGACCGGCATGACCGGTTTGTCTTTGGGAGGTACCTCCATCATCATTATCGTAGGTGTGGCGTTGGAGACTGTAAAGCAGCTGGAATCCCAGATGATGCTTCGTCATTACAAGGGCTTCCTTGACTGAGCGGCACTGCGTAGAAAGGAGTAGACCAACATGAAACTGATTCTGTTAGGTGCCCCAGGCGCAGGAAAAGGCACCCAAGCCGAGATCATCTGCCAGGCAAAGAACATTCCCACTATCTCCACGGGGAACATTCTCCGTGAGGCGCTGAAGAACGGCACGGAAATGGGCCTGAAGGCCAAGTCGTACATGGAGAGCGGTCAACTGGTGCCCGATGACATCCTCATCGGCATCATCAAGGATCGCATCAAGGAGCCGGACTGCAAGAACGGCTTCATCCTGGACGGCTTTCCCAGGACCATTCCCCAGGCCGAGGCTCTGGACGCCATGGGCGCCGGTATCGACGCGGTCCTCGATATCGAGGTGGCCGACGAGGATATCGTCACCCGGATGTCCGGACGCCGTGTCTGCGAAAAGTGCGGCTCCTCTTACCATGTGCTGTATAAGCAGCCAAAGGTGGAGGGAAAGTGCGACAACTGCGGCGGCACCCTCATTCAGCGCAAGGATGACCATCCCGACACCGTAAAAGAGCGGTTAGAGGTCTATCACAGCCAGACCGAGCCCCTCAAGGAATTCTACAGCAAGCAGGGCAAACTGCTTGTGGTACACGGTCAGGAAAAGGTGGAGGACACCACCCGCCTGACTTTGGAGGCCCTGGAGGACTTGACATGATCGTGCTGAAGACCAGCCGGGAGCTTTCCATCATTCGGAAAGCCGGGCGGATCGCACAAAAAGCACTGATGCTGGCCGGGGAGGCCGTGGAGCCCGGCGTATCCACCTGGGAGATCGACAAGATCGCCAGGGAGTATATCGAAAGCGCCGGGGCTATCCCCAGTGAGCTGGGCTACGAAGGGTACCCCGCCAGCACATGTATCTCTGTCAATGATGTGGTCATCCATGGCATACCGTCAAAAAGCACCGTTTTGAAACAGGGCGATATCGTTGAGATCGATTTGGTTGCCTGCTTTGAAGGCTTCCACGCGGACAACGCGTGGACCTTCCCCTGCGGGAAGATCAGCCCGGAGGCGCAGGCGCTTCTGAACGCTACCCGTGAAAGTCTGTTTTTGGGCATCCAGCAGGCGAAGCCCGGCAATCGGATCGGCGATATCGGCCACGCGGTGCAGGAGTATGTCGAAGCTCGCAATTACTCGGTGGTACGAGAATTTGTCGGCCACGGAGTAGGTGCGAAGATGCACGAAGACCCAAGCGTACCCAATTACGGCACCCCCGGCAGGGGCGTGCGGCTGCTGCCAGGCATGGTCATTGCCATAGAGCCCATGGTGAACATGGGCGGCAGCGAGATCAAGATACTGCCGGACGGCTGGACCACTGTGACCAAGGACGGAAGTCTTTCCGCCCACTTTGAACACACAGTGGCCGTCACCCCGGAAGGGCCCGTCATTCTGACGAGTCTGGATTGAGGTGGCCGGTATGGAAGTAAAGCGCGGCCAGGTGGTCCGGTCTTTGGCCGGCCACGATAAAGGCGGGTTTTTGACAGTATTGGAGGTTTCCTTCCCCACCGTGCTGGTGTGCGATGGGAAACGGCGGCCCCTGGAGCGGCCCAAGCGGAAGAAGCTCTTCCACCTGGCCATGACAAGGACCGTACTGCCGGAGGAAGCTTTGGAAACCAATCGTAAGATACGGGCCGCCCTGCGGGAATTTCAAGAGCGGGCGCGGCAGTAGAAAAGGTGTGGTGAGAATAAAGTGTCAAAAGAAGACGTAATTGAAGTGCAGGGCGTTGTGACAGAAGCACTGCCCAACGCTACGTTCAAGGTCGAACTGCAAAACGGGCACGTTGTGCTGGCCCACATTTCCGGCAAGCTGAGAATGAACTTCATCCGCATCCTGCCAGGCGACAAGGTCACAATGGAGATGTCTCCCTACGATCTGACCAAGGGCCGCATCACATGGCGCTCAAAGTAAGAAACAGACAACTGAATTCCCGCTGATAGGAGGGTATCTATCATGAAAGTAAGACCTTCTGTAAAGAAGATGTGCGAAAAGTGCAAGATCATCAAGCGCAAGGGCAAGGTCATGGTCATCTGTGACAACCCCAAGCATAAGCAGCGCCAGGGCTGAGCCACAGGCGTAAGAAAGGAAGGATATCATCAATGGCACGTATTTCCGGCATTGACCTGCCCAGAGACAAGCGCATCGAGATCGCGCTGACTTATATCTATGGCATCGGCCGCAAGACCGCATCTAACATCTGCGCCGCCACCGGCGTGAACCCTGACATCCGTGTGCGTGACCTCTCTGAGGACGACACCTCGAAGCTCCGCGACTATATCGACAAGAACTGCCATGTGGAGGGCGACCTCCGCCGGGATGTGGCCTTTGACGTAAAGCGCCTCATCGAGATCGGCTGTTACCGCGGTGTGCGCCACCGCAAGGGCCTGCCCGTCCGCGGCCAGCGCACCAAGACAAACGCCCGGACCCGCAAGGGCCCCCGCAAAACCATGGCTAACAAGAAGAAGTAAGGAGGGATCATTTCCATGGCAGCACAGAAAGGTACCAAGGGTACTGTACGCCGCCGCCGCGAGCGTAAGAATATTGAGCGCGGCGCCGCCCATATTCAGTCCACGTTCAACAACACCATCGTTACGATCACCGATACCCAGGGCAACGCGATCTCCTGGGCCAGTTCCGGTGAGCTGGGCTTCCGCGGCTCCAGAAAGTCCACCCCCTTTGCCGCCCAAACTGCCGCCGAGACGGCCGCCAAGCTGGCAATGGAGCATGGCATGAAGTCCGTAGAAGTTTACGTGAAGGGCCCGGGCGCCGGCCGTGAAGCCGCCATCCGCGCTCTGCAGGCCGCCGGCCTGGACGTGAGCATGATCAAGGACGTGACGCCCATTCCCCACAATGGATGCCGCCCGCCCAAGAGACGCCGCGTGTAAAACCGTATAAGGAGGTTAAAAAAGAATGGCAAGATATACTGAAGCTGTGTGCAAGCTGTGCCGCCGCGAAGGCCAGAAACTGTTCCTGAAGGGCGACCGCTGCTATACAGACAAGTGCGCTATTACCCGCAGGGCGTATGCCCCCGGCCAGCATGGCCAGGGCCGCAAGAAGGCTTCCGAATATGGTATGCAGCTGCGCGCCAAGCAGATGGCCCGCCGCTTCTATGGCGTTTTGGAGGGTCAGTTCCATCACTACTATGAAATGGCCACCAAGATGCCCGGCAAGGCCGGTGACAACCTGCTGATCCTGCTGGAGTCCCGTCTGGACAATGTGGTTTACCGCTGCGGATGGGCCAGCTCCCGTGCGGAGGCCCGTCAACTGGTGGTCCACGGCCATTACACCGTCAACGGCAAAAAGGTGGATATTCCTTCTTACCTGGTAAAGCCCGGTGAGATGATTGCCATCAAGGAAAGCAGCCGCTCAAGCGAGAAGATCAAGGCTGTGCTTGAGGCTAAGTCCGCCCGCCCTGTCCCCAAGTGGCTGGATGTGGACGCCCAGAACGCGCAGGCAAAAGTTGTGGCTATGCCCACCCGCGAGGATATCGACCTTGAGGTGGATGAGACCCTCATCGTCGAGTTGTACTCCAAGTAATGCCAAAGCAGTTCGGCAGTATTTGCAGGTTTATTTTGCACAAGTGTAAATTGCAGACTATGCAAGGGAGGATCGCGGATGATTGAGATAGAAAGACCCAAAATTACGATAGAGGAAATTTCCGAAAACGGCACCTATGGCAAGTTTGTGGTGGAGCCTCTGGAAAGGGGCTTCGGCACCACGCTGGGCAACAGCCTGCGGAGAGTTCTGCTCTCCAGCCTGCCGGGTGTAGCCGTCAAGTCTGTCAAGATCGACGGCGTGCTGCACGAATTTTCCACCATCCCTGGGATCAAAGAGGACGTGACCGAGATTATCCTCAACATCAAAGGGCTTATCGCCAAGCTGCACTGCGACGGCGAGAAGAAGGTCGAGATTTCCGCAGAGGGGCCCTGCGAGGTCACTGCGGCGTCCATCAAGACGGACAGCGAGGTGGAGGTCCTGAATCCAGAGCTGCACATCGCCACCCTGGGAGAAGGGGCCCGGCTCTACATGGAGCTGACCTTGGATAAGGGAAGGGGTTACATCTCGAACGAACGCAACAAGCAGAACATGCCGGAAGGCGTGATCGGAGAAATTGCGGTCGATTCTATTTACACACCTGTGCTGAAGGTAAATTTCAGCGTCGAAAGCACCCGTGTAGGCCAGAGCATCGACTATGACAAGCTGACGCTGGAAGTCTGGACCAACGGGGTCATCAACGCGCAGGAAGCCGTCTCCCTGGCGGCAAAGGTCCTCACCGATCACCTGAACCTTTTTGTCGATCTGTCCGATAAGGGCAAGCAGACGGAGATCATGGTGGAGAAGGACGAGGACAGCAAGTCTAAGGCCCTTGAGATGACCATCGAAGAGCTGGACCTTTCCGTCCGCTCCTTCAACTGCCTGAAGCGGGCTGGCATCAATACGGTGGAGGATCTGATCAGCAAGTCCGAAGAGGACATGATGAAGGTGCGCAACCTGGGCCGCAAGTCGTTGGAAGAGGTCGTGTGGAAGCTGGCTTCCCTGG
>CAZYLJ010000059.1:0-9188 GCA_964648555.1 uncultured Acutalibacter sp. | reverse complement strand
GCCCGGTGGGCCGTGCCAAACGCGTCGTTGACGTAAATCTCAGCCAGAGAGGCAAGCTCCTTTGCAAACTCGGGATCGTTCTTGGTCTCCTCGGCATGGAAACGGATGTTTTCCAAAATCATCACATCGCCGTCCTTCAAAGCGGCGACCTTGGCCTTGGCGTCGGGGCCGATGCAGTCCTTCGCCATGACGACATCCTTGCCCAGAAGCTTGGAAAGCTCAGCGGCCACGGGAGCAAGGGAGAACTTCTTCACATCGCCCTTGGCGGCTTCCAGCGCCTTTTCAGTGGCGGCGGCCTGCTCAGCCTCGGGCAGCTCGGCAATCTTCTTTGCTTCCTTCTTGTCCAGCTTTACCTTCTCGTTGAAGATGTTGTGAGGACGGCCCATGTGGGAGACCAGGATGACCTTCGCGCCGTGATCGGACAGATACTTCACGGTGGGCAGGGCGCCCACGATGCGCTTGGTGTCGGTGATAACGCCGTCCTTCATGGGAACGTTGAAGTCGCAGCGGACCAGGACCTTCTTGCCGCTGACGTCGATATCCTCGACGGTTTTCTTGTTCAGGTAGTTCATGTTTTACGCACTCCTTTATTGGAAAATGGGTTAATAAAATTGGACAAACTTACCATTCCATATTGTACCCTAAATCCGGCGTTTTTTCAAGACCTTTTCTGTCTATTTTCAGGAATGTCCCTTCCCGTCCAGGTTCTCCAGAAATCGGCGGAACACAGTCTCTCTGTTTCTGGCCGTCTCAAGATAGGGCAGCCCGTATCTTTCGCACTGTTCCCGCATCAGGCGGCTCTGCTCCACCAGATATTTACAGTCCTCCATTCGATCCTCGTCTGACAGATCATAGGTATAGTCCTCCGGCGTGTCAAATTCTTTCTGGATGGCGAACCGCTCCTTGGGGGTCACGTCGCCGGTGAGCAAATAGAGGATGTCGCAGATCTTCGGATCCAGGAACTTTACATAGTCTTCCGGTAACAGCTGGTACATATCGATGACCATGGGGCCGTTCTTCCGGTCGTATTCCTCCGGGCTGGTCATGGCCCGCAAAAACGGCGCGATCCTGCCGCTGATGATATGCAGTATCTCCAGCGAGGACTTGCCCTTGTTGACGCTTATCCCGGTGTCTATGCCCGTTTCGGGAAAGCACTGCTCGAACCCGGCGATGACAGCGTCCATACAGATATGCTGCCAGCCCATTTTTCCGGCGATTTGCCGGGCCAGGGTGCTTTTCCCGGCGCGGGGGACGCCGGCTATGATCAAGTGTTTCATACTGATGACTGCTTTCCTTTCTTATTCCGGCGCTTTCATGCTTTCCACCATGCTGATCTTCTTCAGCTTTCGGTGCATGACCAGATTGACCAGCACACTGAACAGGATCGTCAGCAGGGTGGCCCACACAAAGCACAACGGGTGCAAGCTGCGGCCAAACATGACGAGGTCGATCTCGGCTGTGCGGATGACGAACTGGTGCAGGAATATACCCAAGATCAGACCCACCGCGTCGCCGATGATGGTGAGCACGGCGTTCTCCCGGTAGATGTAGGCGGAGACCTCTCCGTCATAGAAGCCCAGCACCTTGATGGTGGCGATCTCCTTGATCCGTTCGCTGATGTTGATGTTTGTCAGGTTGTAAAGCACCACAAAGGCCAGCGCCCCGGCCGAAATGATGAGCACCACGGTGATGCTGTCGATGCTCTTGATGCTGTTTCCAAAGCTTTCGGACAGCTCCTCCGTAAAGCGCAGAGTGGCCACATCCCGGCAGGCCAGCAGCTCGGTGGAAAGGGCGTCCTCGTCGATATCCTCCGCCAGCTTGCACAGCAGCACGTTGCTTTCAGCGGGCTGGTCAAAGGCCTCCTCATAGGCGGCGGGGGAGATGTACAGCGTGTGAGCAACATAATTTTCGCAGATATCCGTGATGGTAAAGGAGGCTTCCTTTTCATCCTGATTCTTTACGGTGATGGTGTCGCCCACCTTTAAGTGCTGGCGTTCGGAGAGCTTTTCCGTGATGATGACGGCGTTTTCGTCAAAGACGACCTCGTCGCTGTCGGTGCGGTGCCGGAACCTGAAATAATCCGGCAAGGCGGAAACATCTGAGGGGGCAAATATGGCCACGGTGTCCTCCGGGTCACCCGTTTTCGGCACCATTTTCCCTTCGTCCTGCAAAACCGGGAGATACCCGGTAACCTGCCCCTCATCCTGCAAAATCGCTTGCAGGTCGCGGCCCTCCAAAGCGCTTTCATCACTGAGCATCACCATCAGCTGGTATTGGTTCAGATCGTCATATTGCAGAGAGACAATGGGGGAGATGGAGTCCTTGATGCCAAAGCCCGTTACCAGCAGAGCCGTGCAGCCGGCAATGCCGATGACCGTCATGAAGAAGCGCTTTTTGTAGCGGATCAGGTTTCGGGCAGTTACCTTGCGGGTGAATTTCATCCTGCTCCACAGGGGGGTGATATACTCCAAAAAGACGCGCTTGCCCGCTTTTGGCGCTTTTGGCAGCATGAGTCTGGCAGGGGCCTCCCGCAGCTCTGCCCAGCAGGCGCTCAGTGTAGCGGCCAGGGTGCACACGATGGCCGTCAAGGAGGAGAACAGGGCATAGGGCACGCTGAAGGGCGTCAGCGCCTTGGGGATATCATACATGATGTTGTAGGCGTTGATGATGATATAGGGAAACAGCCGGAACCCGCACAGCAGGCCGAACACGCTGCCCGATATGCTGGCTATGGCCGCGTAAAGCAGATATTTCAAAGCGATCTGCCCGGTGGAGTAGCCCAGCGCCTTCATGGTGCCGATCTGCTGACGCTCCTCCTCCACCATGCGGGTCATGGTGGTGAGGGCTACCAGTGCGGCCACCAGGAAGAAAAACACCGGGAACACGGCGGCGATGGCGGCGATCTTTTCCGCGTTCGAGGCATAGCTGGAAAAGCCGGCGTTGTCATCCCTTGTAAAGAGATACCACTGGCCTTCTTCTATATCGCGTATTTTGCTTTCGGCGTCTTTCAGCTCTTCCTCCGCGTCCTTCAGCTCCGCGTCAGCCTCGGCCTTGCTGTCCTCATATTCCTTCCAGCCGTCCGCAAGCTCTTGTCTGCCGTCTTCCAGCTGCTTAACGCCGTCGTCGTACTCTGCCTGGGCGTCGTCCAGCTTTTTCTGGGCAGCGGCAAGCTCCGCCTCCGCAGCAGATTTTGTCTGGGCCAGCGCTGCAGCGCTTTTGTCAAGCTCGTCCTTTTGGGCGGTCAGGGCTGCCTGCTGCTTTTCCGCTTCGTCCTTCCTGGCGGTCAGCTCGGCCTGATTCTTGTCCAGCGTCGCCTTGGAGGCCTGAAGTTCTTCCATACCCTTTTCGTATTCCGCTTTTCCGGCGTCCAGCTGTGCTCGGGCAGTGCCGGTGTCGATACCCTGGGCTGAAAGCGCCTCCAGTCCCAGCTTTAAGGGTGCGAACTGCTCCGCAGCCTCTGGAGAGAGGATGGCAAGCTGTGCGATGGCCGCCAGGGTCGCCTCATCGGAGGTATCCTCACTGGGCAGGCCAAGCTGCCCGGCAAGCTGCCAGAAGGACGCTTTTCCGCTTTCCAGTGCGGTGAGGTTCTGCTCTGTAGCGTCCAGCTCGGCTTTGGCATCTGCAAGCTCCTTCTCACCCGACGCAAGCTGAGAATACCCATTGTCCAGCTGCTTTTGGCCGTCGGCAATCTGGGCCATGCCCTCATCCAGCTCATCCTGGTACTGTTTGATCTGGGCGTAGCCGTTGTCCAACTGGGCCTGGGCCGAGCTGATCTGGGCATTGTAGTCGTTCCTGCTTTTGCTGAGCTCCGCCTTGCCGTCTTCGATTTCCTGCTTGGCGTCCGCCAGTTTCTTTTCGTTGTCGTCGATCTCCGCCTGGGCGTCGTCCAGCTCCTGCTTTGCGTCACCTAGCTTTTCATCGGCCTCTGCCTTGCCGTCCTCGTATTCTTTCCTGGCGTCGGCAAGCTTTTCGTTTGCCTCGTCCACGATCTCCTGATAGCGCACCTGACTGCGTTTTTCGCCCAACGCCTCCAGAACGTCTGTGACGGTATCCCGTGCTTCCTCATACTCCTCGCCGAAGGCGTCCAGCTCTTTTGCGCCTTTCAGGGTAAGGTAGAAGCCGGTGTAATAATCCAGGTCGAAGCTGTCGTTGACCGTGTATGCCACCAGGGAGATGACACCGCTGCCCACGGTGGTGTACTCCTGCTCCATAGAAAGGTAGGCGGAGCTTTTTACCGTTCCCACCACCGTCAATATTTCCGGCATGCCCTCCGTCTCGCTTTCCGCATCCTCCTCCGATTCGTCCTGATCCAGCGTCAGGGTCTCGCCGATCCAATCCTCGGTCTCCGTGAGAGATTTTGTCAGCACTATCGCACATTCTCCGGCCTTTTCCGGCAGCCTGCCGCTTTGCAGCACAGGCGTGTTGATACCCGGATCGCCCTCCTCCGGCAGCGTCATCAGCCGTGTGGTAAGGGAGACATGGTCTCCGGTCAGGTAGACAAGGTCCATGTCCCGGACAGGCAGGACGCTTTCCACGCCCTCCACCTGGCGCACTAAGGCAAGGTCGTCCTCTGTCAGGCCGATGGAGGAGACCACGCGCAGATCGTACATATTGGTGTCGTCATAATAGGTGTCGGCGGAAAGCCGCATATCGTCCGGCGCGGCCAGCAGCCCGGCCAAAAAACCCACGCCAAGGGCCACGATGGCAAAGATGGCAAGGAACCGGGAAAAGCTGCTTTTTATTGTGCGAAACACATTTTTCGTATAAGATCTTTTCACAGCGCGTCTCCTTTTCCCATTACCATTCGATCTGCTCCACAGGAGTGGGATGCCCGTTAATCTCATTGGAGATCGCCTTACCGTTCCTGATGCGGATAATACGGTCGGCCATGGCGGTCAGAGCGCTGTTGTGGGTGATGACCAGCACTGTACGGCCTGTTTCCCGGCAGGTGTCCTGCAAAAGGGCAAGAACAGCCTTGCCGGTATTGTAGTCCAACGCGCCGGTGGGCTCGTCGCACAAAAGGAGCTTTGGATTTTTGGCCAGGGCCCTTGCGATGGCCACACGCTGCTGCTCGCCGCCGGATAGCTGGGCGGGAAAGTTTTGCAGCCGCTCCCCAAGTCCAACGCCGATCAAGGTTTCTCTGGCGTCTAAGGGCTCCCGGCAGATCTCGCTTGCCAGCTCCACGTTTTCCAAGGCCGTCAAATTCTGCACCAGGTTGTAAAACTGGAACACAAAGCCCACATCGTACCGCCGGTATGTAGTCAGCTGCTTTGGAGTAAAGGAACTGATCTCCTTGCCGTCCAGCGTGATCTTCCCCTCGTCACAGGTGTCCATGCCGCCCAGCATGTTCAGCACCGTGGTCTTTCCCGCGCCGGAGGGCCCCACGATGACGCAGAACTCGCCTTTCTCTACAAAAAAGCTGATGCTGTCCGCCGCAGCGATGCGGTTTTCTCCCATATTGTAATATTTGCAGACGTTTTCAAATTCGATAAAATGGGCCAAAGTTTTTTAACTCCTTTCCTGCTTTCCTGCCCGCACTTATTTTCGGGCCGTCAGATACGTTTTTCAGTATACCTTTCATTTTTTACGAAAGTATGAAAAAAGCAGCATAAATTATAAAAATTCTGAGCCGGGATTCTTTGCCCTTGCCGCCGCCCAGTCGAACTCCCGAAGCTCTCCCCTGCAGGAGAGAGCGGGAAAGTCCCACTGCCGCAGGACCTCAAACACGCCGATGGCCACAGAGTTCGCCAGATTCAGGCTGCGCATGCTGTCCATCATCGGGATGCGCACGCAGCGCTCCGGGTTTTCAAACAAAAGCCGTTCCGGCAGGCCCGCCGATTCCTTGCCGAAAAACAGATAGCAGTCGTCGGGATAGGTCACGTCGGTGTAGCGGTTTTGCGCCTTGGTGGAAAAATAGAAAAAATTCCCGGCGTTTTTTGCAAAGAAGTCGGACAGGCTATCGTAATAGGAAAGCGAAAGATACTGCCAGTAGTCCAGTCCGGCGTGACGCAGGCGCTTTTCCTCCGGCGTAAAGCCCATGGGGCCCACAAGGTGCAGGGCGGCGCCCGTCACTGCGCAGGTGCGGGCAACGTTGCCGGCGTTTTGGGGGATTTCCGGCTCTACCAGTACGACGTTCAATTTGGCCAAGGGAAGGGCTCCTTTCAAAACAGAATGATTTGGCAGATTTTGCACGGCTGCCTGCGCCGCATGGGCAAGGAAACCATACATAAAGGAAGAAGGAGATGGGAATCATGAAATGGAGAACAGTTTTAAGGCTGCTCAAAATAATCATACTACTATGGAGGTTTGACAGGATGTATAAGCAGACCATGAACGCGGTAAAGGGCATTGGAATGGGCGTGCTTGCCGGCACGGTAGTGGCCGCCATTGGGACAAAGGCCATGGGCGGGCGCGGCAGAAAAATGAAAGAGGTAAAAAGGAACGCCGGCAAAGCCATCCACACTGTGGGAAATCTCATCGGAGATGTGGAAAAAATGCTGAAGTAGCAGCGAGCGCCGAAAAGGCAGGGGAAATCCCTGCCTTTCCTTTATGACTGCTGTTCGCCCTGTTCCGGCAGGCGTTGATAGAGAATGCCGTTGTGATACTTGTCATCCTTCCATTCGCCGTCAAAGACGATCGCACCGCTTGCGTCGAACTCCGTTCCGTGGCCGCTGCGCACGCCGTCCTTCCAGCCGCCGTAATAGAGCAGCGTGCCGTCCTTATCAAAGGAGGAGCCCAGACCGGTTGGCTGGCCATCCTGCCATTGGCCCACAAAGATGGTGCCGTCCTCCTGCCGGATGGACACGCCCGCGCCCTCCTTCCTTCCGCCCACGATGTGCCCGGCATAGCGCAGGTTGCCGTCCTTGTCGAACAGAGATACCGTTTCACCGGGCTTGCCGTTTTCCCAGCGGGCAACATGCAGGGCATGGTCGCTTTCCCGGAAGGAAACACCCAGGCCCTCTTTTTTTCCGTCTTTCCAAAAGCCCGCGAAGGTCAGGCTGCCGCCGGGGGCAAAGCGTGTGTCGAACCCGGTCTCGCCGGTTTGCGCAAGGGCGGCGTTCGCCTTCTCCGCGGGCGTGCCGTCAAATACGGCCAGGGGCTTGTTTTCCTGCTCCGTGGGGGAGCCCTCGTGATCCGTTTCAGGCTCCACGGAAGCCCCTTCCACAGGCTCATTCAACAGCTCAGCATCGGCAGGCGCTTCTTCAGCCTTCAAGTTGCCGGCCAGCTCGCCGTCCCTTACTTCCCAGGCGGGCAGCAGTACCAGGGTGCCGTTTTTGATGTTGTCCAGGGCTTCCTTTCGCTGCTGGGCCTCCGGCTTGGGACAGTAGCAGAATTCGCCGTTCCCAGTGGCAATGATAAGGCCGGGTTCGCCGAACTTGGCGTTTATCAGGCTCTGCTCCGCCGTGCCGCTGAGATAAGGGAGGGAGTGGAGCTCTGTAGAACGGTAGCACTTGTCCTCCGGCATCCAGTCGAATTGCTCCACCAGATTTGAGGACAGCACGGGCTTGAAAATGACCTGGGCGACAGAGGAATCCCATGGCTCATAATATTCCGATTTGACCCACAGATGGTTTCTGTCAAAGTAAGTCCTGCTGACGATGATGCCCTTGAAATCCCGGCAGACCACGACATAACCGTTCGGCTGATCGAAGGCTTCTTCCAATGCCAGCTTTCCCGCTGTCTTTTTCCAGTAGAGGCCCCGGCGGCTCATCTTGCCGGAAAGCCTTCCCTCAAGGCCTTTCACGATCTCCGCCCTTCCGATCCGCACCGTTTTCCTGCCGCCGGTGAAAAAGCGTTTTCTGGCGGTGGTCAGCTCACCCTGTAAAGTGTCCAGGCTGTCCCGCGTGGGGCAGCACACGCAGTATACATCCTTGTTCAAAAGGCTTTCGCTCATGGTGCCGGCCAAATTCCTGGTTGCCATAGTGATTCTCCTGTCAGCAAGATTCGAGTTTATACCCTAGTATATCACACTTTTCGCATTTTGCAAAACAGGTTTCCAAAAAACTGCCATTTTCCCCAGGCCGAAAGAATTATTCCATATAGACAAGCTCTGCCCCGGGATAATAAGAGGAAAGGATGTCCTCATATCCCACGCCGCGCTTGGCAAGGAACACCGCCCCGGCCTGACTCATGCCCACGCCGTGGCCCCAGCCCTTCACCCGAAAGTGAAAGCTTCCTTCTGTAAAGTCAACGGAAAAGGCCGCGCTGCGAAGGTCAAACGCGTTTCGCAGCTCTGGGCCGGTAAATTCCTTTCCAAACAGCTTTGCGGCCTTTACATACCCCGACGGCGTGTACTCGACGCTGTCCAGCCACTTCTCCGGGGGCAGGTCGGTGTCCGGCGCCCCGTCCGGGAACAGCCTGGATGCGATTTCAAGGAACTCCTCCTGCGTCAGGACCGCTTCGCTGAGAAACCCGTCGCTGAAAGCGTCGCCGGGGCTGGCAACAGAAGTCAGGCAGGGCACGCTGTCCTGCCATACATTTTCCGCGTCCTCGGTGGCTCCGGCAGAAATGGCAAAATAGGCGGCAAGGATGGGCTGGCCCTCATATTCCAGGACTTGCCCCTCTGTCTCTGATGCCACCTCGTCAAGAAGGGCCAGCAATCGGTCGGTATCCTCGCCCCATCGGGTCCGCATGTGACCTTCGTCCGTCCAGACGGACCACTGCTCACTGTCGCAAATGATGGTTTCCCCATTTCCGCGCTTCCGGCAGAACAGGGTATAGCAGGCGACCGCCTGAGCCTTCAGCGCTTCCCTGGGGGAGAAGAGGTCCATTTCGCAGGCGACAGCTCCGATCAGCAGTTCCCGCGCGGAAAGTCGGATACTTTCATCGGTGGCCACATCGTACAGGGCAAAGGCGTCCTCCTGTTCGTCCGTCTGTGGCGAAACAGGGAGGGGGACTTCATCCAGAAAGCCGCAGGTCGCTGTTGAGGAGGGCGTCTTTTCCGGGAGATCGTCATTTGGATTTCCATGCTTTGCCGCGAAGAAAACGCCTGCCGCCAGGATCGCCGCCGCCGCGCAGATCGCCAGCAGGATCAAAAGGACTCTGCACAGCTCTTTTTTGTTCCATTTTGACATGATATCAGCTCCTTTTCACGAGAAAGTGCATCCGCCGGACAAAAACCTTTTCTATTCCTATTGGAAAATCTCCGATTCTATGTTATAATAACCTCACGGAATTCTTTCAAAATC
>CAZYLJ010000058.1:0-9222 GCA_964648555.1 uncultured Acutalibacter sp. | reverse complement strand
CCGGGATGAAAAAGCTCGCAAGAGCTTTTTCGGTAATGGAATCCGACCCGGATTCCATTATATCACAACTTTGCAAAACCGTAAACGTGGAATCGATCCCAGTTTCTTCCTCATCGGTAAAAAGCACGTGACAGCTATCCGCCCCCTCGCCGCCCGCATCCAATATCACCCGGAAGCCGTATACCTCCAACACCAGGCGGTGCATCCCCTGCTGCGCGGTGACGCTTACGCCGTCCAATAGCTCCACCGTCTCGCTGTCCCGCAAATAGCGGACCTCTCCGCTCTTGGAGGCCGCCAGCAGGTCCTTCCCCGCATAGCCGTCCTCCGGCAGATAAAGCGGGGTGTCTGGATACGCCCGCAGCACCGACTCCGCCGCCTCTCTGGCGTCCGGGCCCCGCTCCGGCAGAAAGGCCGCCTCCACCTCGCGGATGTTTTTCCTGTACAGCAGATCCGCCAGGGCGGAGGTGCGGAAGCCCTCAAAGGACAGGATCGCTGCCCGGCCGTTTTGCTCTACCAGCACACAGGAGGAATCACTCACGGCGGTCAGCGTCACCACCTGACAGGAGCAGCCGTATTCCAAAGCACCGGCAAACGCCCAAAGCAGGAAGATGCCGCTCAGCGCCACCGCGATGACAGGCCGGGAGCCTCTCCCCAGCCGCAGCAGGGCAAGCAGCAACAGGGTCATCCCCAGGACGATGACCCAAACCGGCTCGGTCATGTCAAGGAAGAAGCCGGGCAGCGACGACAGCAGTCCGGCGATGGAAAGCGCGGCTCTGGCCGTCCAGCCGGCCACAAAGAGGAGAGACTCCCCCAGCGGGGCCGTGAGCGGGAAAAGCCCCAGCACGGCTGCGGGCGCACCCAGGTAGACCAGCAGGAGACAGGGCGGCGACAAGAGCAGGCTTGCGGCGGGAGCTAAGCTTGAAAAGCCGCCAAAGGCGAAGATCTGCACCGGCAGGGTGAACAGCAGCGCGGCAAGGGAAGAGCCCAAAGAGCTGGCCACCCGATTCCGAAGAGGGCCGGTCGCCCGGCCTGCCAGAAGCCTGGAAAACCGCCCGCCGGCCAGGTTCAGCCCCAGAATGGACAGGGCCGAGAGCAAAAGGCCCGCGTCCCCGCCGGAAAAGGGGCTGCAAAGACAGATGAGGAACACCGCCGCACCAAGAGAATTGAGGCTGTCCGTCCGGCGGCCCAAAATGTCGGCGCCCAGGTACAGGACGGTCATCACCCCGCCCCGCACCGCAGAGGAAGGAAAGCCCAGCAGCACAAGGAAAAGCAGGACACCGCCGGCACAGAAGGCGCTCTGCCCGCGCCTGCCCAGACAAAGCCGCCTTGCCAACAGCCGCAGGGCAGCCGCGATTGCCGCCATGTGAAGGCCGGAAATCACCAGCAGATGGGAAGCACCTATCCGTCGGAAACTCCCGTAATCCCCCTCGTCCAGCAGCGAACGCTCCCCCAGAAGAATGGCCTGCAAAAGTCCCGCTTCCCGCTCCGGCAGGCTTTGGCGAAACACCCCGCCCAACAGCTTCCGCAACCGCGCGGCCAGCTCGGAAAAGGAGATGCTGTGATCGGGAATCACCCAGAAATTCTGATAATCGGAAACGTAGCCGCCGATGGCCGCGCCTTGAGAAAGCCGAACGTTCCGGGTGGAATACAGCCCGCCGGAGCTGTCAAAGGAGAAAAACCGCACTATGCAGTCCAGGCTGTCGCCGGGCTCGCAGTCCATAGGGATCCCGGAGGAAATCCGAACTGTGAAGGCGCTTTTCCGGCCGTTGACCAGACGCACATCGATCAGATAGTAATACTTGTGGTACTGCTCCTCCGGGTAGTCCCGCACGACGCCGCGGATATGGGCCTCCGTTCCGTCCAGCGCCAATGCGGGAGCGGCCTCCTTTTCAAAGGCGCGGGCAAACAGCAGGAAGAACACCGCCGCCGTCAAGCAGGCCGGCACCAATACGGAAAAAGCCCCCAATGCCTTCCGGCCAGGGAGCTTCCGTCTCATAAACTTGAAAATTAGCAGCGCCAAAAGCGCAAACCCACCCAACGCGGCGCAGACTGCAGATAACGCCGTGGACGCTTCTTTCCCCAGGCACAGGGCTATCGTCAGCGTGAGGAACGCCACGCAGCCCAACAACGCGAAGGGCCGCTTCATTTACTTGAAGAACAGGGGCAGGGGCTCCAGGTAAATAATGTCATCTCTGTCTTTGGCGTCACCCTCAGCCAGCACGCAGGCCTTTCCCACTACCTGCCCGCCTATGGTGTGCAAAAGCTCCTCCATCGCGGCCAGGGATTCCCCGGTGGAAATCACGTCGTCCACGATGAGGATGCGCTTGCCCTTCAGGTTCTCGCAGTCCGCCTTGGAAAGATACAGCTTCTGCATGTGGTCGGTGGTGATGGACTTCACCTCAACATGGATGGGATCCTCCATGTAGGCTTTTATCCCCTTGCGGGCCACCACGTAGTTCCGGCAGCCGATGCGGGCCATCTCATAGGCCAGGGGGATGCCCTTGGACTCCGCTGTGACGATAACGTCATGCGCCGGGCATTTTTCCATCAGCGCCTTTGCCGCCGCCTCGGTGATCTCCACATCGCTGAACATGACAAAGCCCGCAATGTCCATGTGGTCGTTGATGGGGCAGATGGGCAGCGCCCGCTCGCACCCGGCTATATTCATCTTGTAGTACTCGCTCACGGTAAAGACCTCCCAAAATTAAGCCAAATGGCTTTTATTGCGTTTTGATTTTCGGTCATCTGCTTGGAAACGGAGGCCACCCCATCGTCGTGCCCCCAAGCATGTGGAAATGCAGATGCCGGACGCTCTGCATGCCGTCCCTGCCACAGTTGTTCACGATGCGGAAGCCGTTGGTAAGGCCCAGCTCTTTCGAGAGCTTCGCCGCTACCTCAAAGATATGCGCTATCACGCCGCTGTTTTCCTCCGTGATCTCCGCCGCGGAGGCAATGTGCTCCTTCGGGATCAGCAGCACGTGCACCGGGGCCTGGGGGTCCAGATCCTTGAAGGCCAGCACCGTCTCATCCTCGTACACCTTTGTTGCGGGTATTTCTCCACATGCAATTTTGCAGAATACGCAGTCCATCTCAGTCTCCTCCTTTGTTCGTGCTCAGCTGGGCCTGCACCAGATCGGGCACAGCGGCCAGGGCCTCGTCCAGCTTGGTCTGATCTTTGGCGCCGGCCATGGCAAAATCGGGCCTGCCGCCGCCGTTGCCGCCGGTGATCTGCGCCACTTCCCTCACCAAAATTCCGGCCTTGACGCCCTTGTCCTGAGCGGCCTTGCTGCACACGGCGGCCAGCGTGGCCTTGCCGTCCTTCACGCCGGCAAACACTGCCGCCACCGGCCCCTCGTGCTCCTTCACCTTGTCGCAGACAGCCCGCAGGCCACTGCCGTCCGTGCCGGAGAACAGGGCAAACATCACTTTCACGCCGCCCACCTCCTGGGCGTTCTGGAACACGTTGTCCAGATTGGCGGCGGCCATCTTGGCGTTCAGCGCCTCCAGGGCCTTGCCCTTCTCCTTCAGCTCCGCCATGACCTGCTTTGCCCGCAGGGGCAGCTCGGCGGGGTTGGGCACTTTCAGAGTCTGGGCCGTGGCGTGGATGGAGGCGGCTTGCGCCGAAATCATGCCAAGCACCCCCGCGCCGGTAACGCCCTCGATGCGGCGGACGCCGGAAGCGACGGAAGATTCAGAGGCGATCTTAAACAGCCCCAGCCGGGAGGTGTTGTCCATGTGGGTGCCGCCGCAGAACTCCTTGGAGAAGCCGTCCTCCACGGTGACCACCCGGACGATATCGCCGTACTTCTCGCCAAACAGGGCCATAGCCCCGCTCTTCTTTGCCTCTTCAATGGGCATCTCCACCGTGGTAACGGGAACAGCCTTCAAAATTTCATCGTTGACAATGGCCTCCACCGCAGTCAGCTCCTCCGGCTTGATCGCCGAGAAGTGGGTAAAGTCAAAGCGCACATGCTTTTCATCGACCAGCTGCCCGGCCTGCTCCACGTGGTCGCCCAGCACGCGGCGCAAAGCCGCCTGCAGGAGATGGGCCGCCGTGTGGTTTCGCATGATGGCCTTCCTGCGCATGGAGTCCAGCACGGCGTCTACCGTGTCGCCGACCTTTACCGCGCCCTGGGAGACCACGGCCCGGTGCAGGAACACGCCCTCGTGCTTGGTGGTGTCGATGATATCCACGGACATGCCCTCGCTTTCCAGCACGCCGCTGTCGCCGACCTGGCCGCCGCCCTCGCCGTAAAAGGGTGTCTTGTCCAGCACGATGGAGACCTCGTCGCCCTCATGGGCTTCGTCCACCCGCTCTCCGTTCCGGATGATAGCCAGCACCCTGGCGGGGGCCTTCATCTCCGTGTAGCCCACGAATTCCGTCTGGGGCAAGCCCGCCGCCGCAGTATTCTCGCCCTTCCAGGCGTCTGCCCCGGCATCCTTGCGGGCGTTACGGGCCCGCTCTTTCTGCTGGCGCATCAGCTCCTGGAAGCGCTCCTCGTCAACCTCCATGCCCTTTTCCGCCAAAATTTCCCTGGTCAGGTCAAGGGGGAAGCCGTAGGTGTCGTTCAGGGTAAAGGCCCTGTCGCCGGAGAACACCTTGGAATCCGCTTCCTCAATAAAATCGTCCAGCAGGGCCAGGCCCTGGTCAATGGTCTTGCCGAAATTTTCCTCCTCAAAGGCGATGGTCTGCTTAATGAGCGCCTTGCGCTCCTCCAACTCGGGATAGGCCTTGCCGTTTTCCCGGATGACCGTGTCCACCAGGTCGGTGAGAAAGCTGCCCTGTACGCCCAAAAGCCTGCCGTGGCGGGCGGCCCGGCGCAGAAGCCTGCGAAGCACGTAGCCCCGGCCCTCGTTAGAAGGCTTCACGCCGTCGGCGATCATAAACACGGTGGCGCGGATGTGGTCGGTGATGATGCGCAGGGAGATGTCGGTCTTTTCGCTTTCGCCGTAGGATACGCCGGTCAGCTCCGACACCTTCTTCATAATATTCTGGATGGTGTCCACCAAAAACAGGTTGTCCACATCCTGCATCACGCAGGCCAGGCGCTCCAGGCCCATGCCGGTGTCGATATTCTTCTGTGCCAGCTCGGCATAGTTGCCGTTGCCGTCGCTGTCAAACTGGGAGAACACGATGTTCCAGACCTCCACGTAGCGGTCGCAGTCGCAGCCAACACCGCAGGTGGGCTTGCCGCAGCCGTACTTCTCGCCCCGGTCAAAGTAGATCTCTGAGCAGGGGCCGCATGGGCCGGAGCCGTGTTCCCAGAAGTTGTCCTCTTTTCCCAGACGCTTCATGTGGTCTTCGCTGACGCCGATCTCGTTGACCCAGATATCATAGGCCTCGTCGTCCTCCACATAGACAGAGGGGTACAGCTTTTCCTTGGGGATCTCCAGGACCTCGGTAAAGAACTCCCACGCCCACCGGATGGCCTCCCGCTTAAAGTAATCGCCGAAGGAGAAGTTGCCCAGCATTTCAAAAAAAGTGCCGTGGCGGGCGGTGTATCCCACGTTGTCCACGTCTGTCATGCGCATGCACTTCTGGCAGGTGGTGATGCGGGTACGGGGCGGGGTGACCTCCCCGGTGAAATACTTCTTCATGGGCGCCATGCCTGCGCCGATCAGCAAGAGGCTGTTGTCCCCCTGGGGGATCAGCGAAAAGCTGGGCAGCCGCAGGTGCCCCTTGCTCTCAAAAAACGCCAGATATTTTTCTCTCAGCTCATTTAGTCCTGTCCATTTCATTTCCGTTCTCTCCTTCATATTTTGCTAAAGCCAAATCCCATTTGACCGAAAAGCGCTTCCTAACCCTAATAATAATAGGCTTTGGCGCGGTTTTTGTCAATCCCTTTTCTCTTGCCGGGCCCCGCTTCGCATTGTCGGAAAAGCATTGAAATAATAAGCCTCATGTGCTAAAATAAAATTCAGGTTAGATTCCATTTCGGAAAACTCTTGCGAATTTCCCACTGCGTTAGTTGTGTTCTGATAAACAGTAGAAAACTGAGAAAGAGGTAGAGACCATGTCCCGGTTCCGCCAGAAATACATAGGCGACAAGGCCTTTTACGGCAATCTTCTGCATATTCTCCTTCCCATGGTCGTTCAGCAGGGCATCACCCAGTTCGTCAATCTGCTGGACAACATCATGGTGGGCCGCCTGGGCACCACGCCCATGTCCGGCGTTGCCATCGTCAACCAGATCGTCTTCATCTTCAACCTGTCCATCTTCGGCGGCCTGGCGGGAGCGTCCATTTTTGGCGCGCAGTTTGCCGGCAAGGGGGACCACAAGGGGCTCAGGGATACCTTCCGCTTTCGGGTGCTGTTCTCCATCGGCATTTTGATTTTGGGCATTGGGGTTTTCCTGCTGTTTGGGGAGCAGCTCTTTCGGCTATACTTAAATGAAGAGGCCTCTTCTCCCGAGGACATCGCCGCCACCCTTGCCTATGCCAAGGAATACATGGCCGTGACCCTTTGGGGCCTCCTGCCCTTTGTGGCAGTGCAGTGCTTTGGCAGCGTGTTGAAGGACACCGGCGAGACGGTCTCCCCCATGATTGCCAGCGTCATCGCCATCTTCGTGAACCTGGTTTTGAATTACCTGCTCATCTTCGGCAGCTTCGGCTTCCCCAGGCTGGGCGTGGTGGGCGCCGCCTTGGCAACGGTCATCGCCCGGTATCTGGAGGCCGCTTACCTCATCATCCGCACCTACCGGCACAGGGCCCGCTTCCCCTTTTTGCAGGGAGCCTTCCGCAGCCTGCGGGTGCCTCTGCCGCTGGTCAAAAAGATCGCCGTCACCGGCACGCCGCTGCTTTTGAATGAAATGCTGTGGTCCACCGGCATGGCCATGATCAGCATGTGCTATGCCAGCCGGGGCCTGACCGCCGTGGCCGCCACCAACATCAATTCCACCGTATGGAACCTGTTCTCCATCGTCATTATGGCCTCCGGCAATTCCATCGGCATTTTGTCCGGCCAGCTTTTGGGCGCGGGGGACATCGACGGCGCCAAGGACACGGTGCGGAAGCTGCTTTTCACCACTGTGGCCGCCAACATCGTCATGGGGCTGCTCTTCATCGCCTGCGCCCCCTTTATCCCCTATATCTACAACACAGAGCCCGAGGTGCGGGCCACCGCCACCCAGCTTCTGACCGTGGCCGGTCTGTTCATGCCGGTGGCCGCCTATACAAACGGCGCGTACTTCACAATCCGCTCCGGCGGCAAGACCTTTATCACCTTCCTGTTTGACTGCGTGTTCACCTGGGTGGTATGCTTCCCCATCGCCTTTATTTTAAGCCGCTTTACCGGGCTCTCCGTGGTTTGGATCTACTTCTTCGTCCAGTGCGCGGACATCATAAAGGTCACCATCGGCGCGCTGATGATCCATTCCGGCATCTGGGCCAACAATGTGATAAATGAAAAAGAAAAGGAGCTATAAAATGGAAACGGATCAGGAACTTGCAAGCCTTTACCCCTACCGCTACGAAATGCATTGCCACACCTGCTGGTGCAGCGGCTGCGGCCACAGCACCCCGCAGGAAATGGCGCAGGCGTATTTTGACGCGGGCTACCGGGGCATGGTCATCACGGACCACTTTCTGCTGGGGAACAGCTGTGTGGACAAGACTCTGCCCTGGGAGGAAATGATGAAGCGCTATTACGACGCCTATGAGGCTGCCAGGGAATGGGCGGACAAACAGGAAAAGCCCTTTACCGTGCTGTTCGGGCTGGAGCACCAGTACGGCGGCGGGAAAGAGGTGCTCACCTACGGCATCGACCTGGCGTTTTTGGTAAAGCACCCCAATCTGCACCTGTATTCTCTGCCCGAATATGTGGACGCCGTTCATCAGGCGGGCGGCGTGGTCTCTATGGCCCACCCCTATCGGCACGCACCCTACATCGACCCGGCCATCGGCCCCAGGCCGGAGTGCCTGGACGGCGCGGAAGTATTCAACTTCTACAACCAGCCGGAGGAAAACGAGGACGCGAAAAAGCTCGCCGAGAGGTACGGCCTGTTCCCCACCTCCGGCGGGGACGAGCACCGCTCCTGGGGTGATGCCGTGGGCAAGGCGGGGCTGGCGTTCCCAAAGCCCGTCACCACCGGCGCGGAGCTGGTGGCAGCGCTGAAGGGCCGGGATTACAGGGTAGTGGAAAACGGAAAGCTTCTAAAATAAGGAGAAACGCATGGAATCACTTCGTGAGCTCTATCGCATTGGCCGGGGGCCCTCCAGCTCCCACACAATGGGGCCCTCCCTGGCGGCGGGCCTGTTCCGGCAGGAATTCCCCCAGGCGGACAGCTTCCAGGCCACTCTGTACGGCTCTCTGGCCAAGACCGGCCGGGGCCATTTGACAGACTTTGCCATTGCAGAGGCTTTCGCCCCCATCCCCACCGGAGTGATCTTCAACACGGAGGTTACCGCCTTAAAGCACCCCAATACCATGGAGCTGACCGCTTTTCAAGCCGGAAAGCAGCTTGGGGCCTGGCGGGTGTACAGCGTGGGCGGCGGCAAGATCGAGATCGAGGGCAGGCCCTCTGTGGCCCCTCAGGACGTGTACGCCCTCTCCACCTTTTCCGGGATCAAGTCCTACTGTGAGGAAAACAGCCTGCGGCTTTGGCAGTATGTGGAGGAAAACGAAGGCCCGGCCATCTGGGAGTACCTCTCCAGGGTCTGGCAGCAGATGAAAACGGCCATCCACAACGGCCTTGTGAGCGAGGGCGTCCTGAAGGGCGGGCTGGACGTTCAGCGGAAGGCAAAGTTTTTGTACCGGCAGAAGCGCGTCGACGAATCAGCGGAGACCCGGGAAAACCGGGTGGTCTGCGCCTACGCTTTCGCGGTCAGCGAGGAAAACGCCGCTGGGGGCACCATTGTCACCGCGCCCACCTGCGGCGCCTGCGGGGTGCTGCCCGCTGTGATGCTTTACGGGCAGGAGCGCCACGGCTTCTCTGACGAGGAGGTGCTGCACGCCCTGGCCACCGCCGGTGTCATCGGCAACGTCATCAAGACCAACGCCTCCATCTCCGGGGCGGAGTGCGGCTGCCAGGCGGAGATCGGCAGCGCCTGCTCTATGGCGGCGGCCGGCCTTTCGGAATTGTTTGGCATGGATCTGGATCAGATCGAGTATGCGGCGGAGGTCGCTATGGAGCACCACCTGGGCCTGACCTGCGACCCCATTGCCGGGCTGGTGCAGATCCCCTGCATCGAGCGCAACGCCGTGGCCGCCATGCGGGCCATCAA
>CAZYLJ010000057.1:0-9341 GCA_964648555.1 uncultured Acutalibacter sp. | reverse complement strand
GATTTTTCAGGGTGGCCGCCGCCACGCCGATGGTGAAGGTGGCCGATCCCAAACAAAACGGAGAAAATATCGGGGCGCTCATCAAAGAGGCCGCTGACCGGGGCTGCGGGGCCGTGTGCTTTCCCGAGCTTGCCATCACGGGCTATACCTGCGGCGACCTGTTCAAGGACAGAACGCTCTTAAAGGCGGCGGAAGAGTCTCTCAGGCAGCTGATGGAGCGGACAATGGAGCTGGATATCCTCTGCTGCGTGGGGGTGCCGGTGCCTTTCCGGGGTGCGCTGTATAACTGCGCCGCCGTGTTTCACAGGGGGCGGCTTTTAGGCTTGCCCGCCAAGAAAAACATTCCCAATTATTCCGAGTTTTATGAGGCAAGGCACTTCACCGCCTTTAATAAAGACGGGATGAGCGGCGCTTTCCCCTTGCGCTTTGCGGGGCAGTCTACCTGGCTGGGCGATGGGGGATTCTCCTGCGAAAATGTGGAGGGCCTCACCTTTGGCGTGGAGATCTGCGAGGATCTCTGGGGCGCGGAGCCGCCCAGCGCCAGGATCGCAAAATCCGGCGCCACGGTGATTTTAAACCTCTCCTGCAGCGATGAGACCATCGGCAAGGCCGAGTACCGCCGCAGCCTTGTAAAAATGTGGTCCGGCCACATTCTTTCGGCCTATGTCTACGCCGACAGCGGCTTTGGGGAATCCACCACGGACATGGTGTTCGCGGGCCACAATATCATTGCCGAAAACGGCTCTATTTTAAGCGAGAGCCGGCTCTTCGGCCCCGGCGGCCTTACTGTGGCGGATATCGATTTGGAGCGCCTTATGCAGGAGCGCCGCCGGATGAACACCTGGCAGGACGCCTCGCCGGGAGAGGGATTTTTGTGCCATTCCTTTCGGTATGACGAAAAGACGCTGGAAGCCTTTGAGCCTGACCGTACCTTTGAAAAATACCCCTTTGTGCCCCAGGACAGGGAGGGCCTTTTAAGCCGCTGCGAGCTCATTTTGACCATGCAGACGGTGGGCTTGTCCACCCGGCTTTCCCACATCGGCTGCAAAGACCTGGTGCTGAACCTGTCCGGCGGGCTGGATTCCACGCTGGCGCTGCTGGTGGCCGTTCGGGCTTTCGATCGTCTGGGCCTGGATCGGAAAGGCATCCACACCCTGTCGCTGCCCTGCTTTGGCACCACCGGCCGCACAAAGTCCAACGCTTTGAAGATTGCCGAGAGCTTTGGGGCGGACTTTCAGGAAATTTCCATTGAGCAGGCAGTGCGCCGGCATTTTACCGATATCGGCCAGAGCGAGGAAACGCTGGACGTGACCTATGAAAACTCCCAGGCCAGGGAGCGCACCCAGGTGGCTATGGACGTGGCCAATAAGTGCGGCGGCATCGTTCTGGGTACCGGCGACCTTTCCGAGCTGGCATTGGGCTGGACCACCTACAACGGCGACCACATGTCCATGTACGCGGTGAACGCCTCCATCCCCAAAACGTTGGTGCGCCACCTGGTGCGCCATGAGGCCGACCGGCTGGGCGGCGAGTTAAAAGCCGTCCTGTACGACGTGCTGGACACGCCCGTCAGCCCCGAGCTGCTGCCCCCCAAGGATGGCGAGATCGTCCAGAAGACGGAGGAGCTTGTGGGCCCCTACGAGCTGCACGACTTCTTCCTGTACTATATGCTTCGCTACGGCTTCACGCCCGGCAAGATCTACCGCATGGCCTGCCGCGCCTTCGCAGGCGACTACGACGCCGCCACGGTAAAAGCCTGGCTGCGCACCTTCTATCGGCGGTTCTTCACTCAGCAGTTCAAGCGCTCCTGCCTGCCGGACGGCCCCAAGGTAGGCTCCGTCACCCTTTCCCCCAGAGGGGATTTCCGCATGCCCAGCGACGCCGGCTGCCGTGTCTGGATGGAGGAAATAGAAAGCTTATAAATTTGAGATGGAACGGCAGGCAGCTCATTCGCGGAAAAGTGCAGCGCCTTGCCGGGAGGATTTAACCTATGGATAAGCTGAAACTCCTAGAGCCCACAATGGAATACGCCAATGAGATACTGAGCTTTCGGCAGGAGTTTCTCGACTGCGGAGACAGTATGGACGGAAGCGGCTCACTGAGAAAATTCGAGCAGGCTGAGGATTGGCTGGAGGAAGTGGAACGCTATAAGCACCCGGAAACAGTTCCTTTGGGACGAGTGTCCTCCACACAGCTTGTCTGCATTCGGGAGAGTGACGGCAAACTGGTGGGGATGCTCAATGTACGGCATACGCTTAATGACTATTTGCGGGATTTTGGCGGACACATCGGCTATTCGGTTCGGCCATCGGAGCGGAGAAAGGGCTATGCGGCCTGGATGCTGCAAAACGCGCTCCCTTACTGCAAGGCCCTGGGCATTGATGACGTTCTGGTCACCTGCCTTGTGGGCAACGAGGGCAGCAGACGGACGATCCTGCGAAATGGCGGCGTTTACGAGAAGACTGTCCGGGAACCGCAGGAGAATATATTACTGGAAAAATATTGGATCCATATCTGAACGCGTTTTCGCGTGAGCAGACAGAATTATAGTGTCACTGCTTCTCCGCTTCCGGCGGAACGGTAGGCGGCAAGCATCAGCTCGGCGGTATCTCTGATACCGTCGAGATCGTTTTTAAAGGGCTTTCCCGTCAGCACCGCGTCGTAGAAGTCGGAGATGCACAGGCCGTGGCCGGCGCCCCAGTAGGCTTTCCCTGCCGGGGAAAGGGGAGAGGCCAGAACGCGGCGCTCCCTCCCGCCGTCCTTCCAGCGGATGGATACCTCGCTTTCTTCCATGCGCAGGGTGCAGTTTTCGCACACCAGCTCGATCAGCACGGGGGAGTCCGCCACGTGGGCGGTGGTGGCAAAGAAAACGGCCGGCCTGCCGGCAAAATCGATATATGCCTCAAACATGTCCTCCACCTCGATGACGCCCTTCAGGTGGTGGTTGGCCAGCGTGGCGTCCACCCTGTCGGCCCTGCCCAGGAACTGCCCCAGCAGATCCATTGTGTGGATGGACTGGTTGATGAGCGCCCCGCCGCCCTCGGTCTTCAGCGAGCCGCGCCAGCCGCTTTCCGTGTAGTAGGGGGCCTCCCGGTGCCAGGTGACAAAGGCCCGGGCGCCCAGCACAGCGCCGGTGCGGCCGGAGCTCAGAAGCTCTTTCAGCAGCAGGACGCTGGGGTTGTACCGGTTTTGAAAGCAGAAGCCGATGCGCACCTTGGCGCTTTCCCATAGTTTACATAATTCTTCAAGCTGCTCCTCGTTGATGACAGGAGGCTTTTCCGAAAACACGTGGACGCCGCGCTCCGCCGCCAGCTTTATCATGGGCGTATGGAGATAGTGGGGCGTGCAGACGTGCAGCACGTCGATGCTTTCCGTTTCCAGCAGCTCTTCCAGCGAGGCGTAGGCGCGGCCGCCGTACTTGTCCGCCAGGGCCTGGGCCCGCTCCGGCCTGACGTCGGCAAAGGCGGTCAGCTCGGCGGTTTCCAGCTCGCTTAAAACGACGGCGTGCACCTGGGCGATGCTTCCGCAGCCGACGATGGCGCATTTCAGCCTGCTCATAAAAGCGCCTCCTTCCCCTCCGGGATAGCCCGCAAAATGTCCCGCAGGGAATCCAGCGCCAGCTTCCAGGCCCCTTTGCCGTCCAGGGCGCCGCCCTGTTTTTGGGGGTCCTTTTCCAGAGCTTCCAGCCCGGCAAAGTCGGTCAGGTGGGGCTCCAGAGAGAGGAAGCCCTTCCAGCCGCCGTGAAGCAGGTCGGTGAGGATGTCCTTCACATGGCCGCCGCCCTTCCCGGCGGGCACCACCTTTCCGCTGCCCGGCAGAGCGTCTTTGATGTGGATGTATTCGATGTAGGGATGGAGGGATTCATAGGCGGGCAGGGTCTCCTGCCCCACCTGGACAAAGTTGGCGAAGTCATACACAGCCTTAAAATGGGGCCCGGAAAGGTTTTTCATCAGATCCAGGCACCGGGAGGCGTTGTCGCCGTAAATGCCCTTTTCATTTTCGTGCAGCAGCACAGACTCCCACCGGGCGGCCTCGTCGATGAGCTTTGCAAGGCGTTCCAGCACTTCCTCCCGGTATTGCTCCGGCCGCTCCCCCTGGGGAATGTAAAAGCTGAACATCCTGAGATAGGGGGCGTTCAGCTCCTTTTGGATCTCCAGGGTGCGCTTGAATTTTTCCATGTGGGCGGCAAAGTCGCCGGTGACGCCGATCTTTCCAATGGGCGAGCCGATGGAGGAGACCCGCACTCCGGCGTCTTGCAGCTTCGCCTTCACCCCCCGCAGTTGGGCATCGGTCAGGTCGGAAACGTTGACGCCATCCGCGCCCCGCAGCTCTATGTAAGAAAGCCCAAACTCTCTTACCGCCGCCAGCTGGGCGGAAAAGTCGGGGGATATTTCATCGGAAAAGCCGGATATAGCCAGTTTTTTCATGTTTGCTCTCCTTTAGTTAATAGGTGCCCTCTGTGGAAAAGGTGATGTCTTTGGCCGTCTTCCGCTTGGAATTTTCCCGGCGCTTATTGAGCTCAGCAAGGAACAGATCCTCGTCAAAGGGGATCTCCACCGGGCGCTTTAACCAGCTTGACAGGTGCATGGCGTTGGAAAGGGTCAGGCCCCGGATGCCCTCTTTGCCGTCTGCCACCAGGGGCTCCCCCCGGAGGATGTTCCCGGCAAAGGCGTTTAACACGCCCACGTGCTGGGGATTCTCACCGTCGGTCTCCACCTGTATCTTCTCGCAGTCGGGCTTTGCAAAGCCCTCCCTGGCGGTTTTGCAGAATTCCCGCTCATCCTCTTTCAGCTTCCAGAAAGTCAGTCTGCCGTCCTCGCACACCAGCTTGCCCAGGGTGCCGGAGACCTCAAAGCGGTTGGTGCCGGGGGCGTCGCCTGTGGTGGTGACGAACACGCCGGTGGCGCCGTTTTCAAATTCCAGGTAAGCGGTCACGTCGTCCTCCACCTCGATGTCGTGCCACTTGCCCTCATGGCAGAAGGCCTGTACTACCTTCGGCATGCCGCAGATCCATTGCAGCAGATCCAGCTGGTGGGGGCACTGGTTCAAAAGCACGCCGCCGCCCTCTCCGGCCCAGGTGGCCCGCCAGTCGCCGGAATCGTAGTAAATTTGGGTGCGGTACCAGTCGGTGATGAGCCAGCTGACCCGCTTCAGCCGGCCGATCTGGCCGCCCTGGACCATCTCGTGCATTTTGCGGTAGAGGCAGTTGGTGCGCTGATTGAACATCATGGCGAACACCTTGCCGCTCTTGTCGGCGGCCTCGTTCATTTCCCTCACCGCCCTGGTGTAAACCCCTGCGGGCTTTTCGCACATGACGTGCAGCCCGGCGGCAAAGGCCTCCTTTGCCAGCACAGGGTGCTGGTAGTGGGGTACGGCGATGAGCACAGCCTCGCACAGGCCGCTCTGAATCAGCTCGGAGCCCTCTGCAAAAATGGGCGTGTCTCCGGGCAGGGTGCTGCGGCCCCAGGCCCGGCGCTCCTCCCGGCGGTCGGCCGCGGCGGCGATCTCGATCTCCGGCGTTTTGCCCGCCAGGATATTGCTGATGTGGCCGCTGCCCATATTGCCCATGCCGATAATGCCCAGCTTGACTTTTCTCATAATATTGCCTCCCGAATCTTGAAAGAATAGAAGTCAAACAAAGTATACTTCTCGGAAGGAGGGGTGTCAAGGGAAGCGAGAAGAAAAGGAAGTGCCAGCTTTGCGAAAATGGCGTATGTCTTCCCCCGCCGTAGGCGGGGGAAGACATACTTGATATTCTAAGTGGGTGTGAAGTAGGCGTGTCTCAACAAAAGGCGGCCTTGCAAGAACGCGGGAGATGTATTAAAATGAAAAGGAAAGAGTTGACTGGGAGGTCTTATAGCTATGCAGGTCACTTTGGAAAGAGCGGGGGCGGCGGAGTACGCAAAAATCAAGCCCCTGTATTATTCTGCTTTTCCGCCGGAGGAGCGGCCGCCGTTTTTCCTTGTAAAGCGAAAGGACAAAAGCGGGGCGGGGGAAATGCTGGCGGTAAAGGACGGAGAAATCTTTGTGGGCTTTGCCTACCTCATCTGTCAAAAGGACCTGGCCTACCTGTTTTTTCTGGCCATCGACGGCAGCAGGCGGGGCCGGGGCTATGGAAGCGCCGTGCTGGCGGCCCTGCGAGAGCGCTATCAGGGAAAGCGGCTGTTTCTGGCCAGAGAGCAGCTTGACAAAAGCGCAGAGAACTATGACCAGCGGGTGAAGCGTCACAGCTTTTATCTGAAGGGCGGTTTCACCGACCTGCCCTGCAAGATAAAGGAGGGCCCGGTAGTCTACGACGTGATGGGCGTCGGCGGGAATATTACCGCAGAGGAATATGATGCGCTGATCGTCGGATGGTGTGGGAAAATCTACAAAAGGCTCGTCGGTATGGAGCTTTTTGCGTAAAGAGGAAGAAGGAGAGGATCGCATGGCAAAGCTGTTGAGCGTTGGAGAACTGCTGATCGACTTTACCCCCGCGGGAGCAACGGAGGAGGGGAGCCTGCTCTTTTCCAGGAACCCGGGCGGCGCGCCGGCCAATGTGGCGGTGCAGGCCTGCCGGGCGGGGGTCAGCGCGGGCTTTTTGGGCTGCGTGGGGGATGACATGTTCGGCCGCTTTCTGCGGGACACCCTGGACGAGTGCGGCGTGGAGACCAGGGGCCTGCGGCTGGAGCCGGACTTTTCCACCAGCCTGGCCTTTGTGCAGCTCAATGAAAAAGGAGACCGGGATTTCAGCTTTTACCGAAACCCCGGCGCGGATACAAGATTGGAGCTTTCCAAAATCGACATGGGCCTTGTCGATGAATGTGACCTGCTTTGCTTTGGCTCTCTCCTGCTGACGGCGGAGCCCTCCCGAAGCGCGGTGCCGGCCCTTGTCGATCACGCCCGGGCAAAGGGGAAGATTACCGCCTATGACCCAAATTGGCGGCCGCCCCTGTGGCCCTCTCGGCAGGCGGGCGTGGAAGCCATGAAGAGCCTGCTGCCCAAGGCCGACATCGTCAAGGTCTCCGGGGAGGAATTACAGCTGCTGACAAAGGAAGAACACCGGCCCACGGGGGCAAAGGCGCTGCTTTCCCAGGGCGTCTCTCTGGTGGTTGTCACTCTTGGCCCGGAGGGCTGCCAGGTATTTACCGAGAGCTTCTCCTTCCAAAAGCCCGCCTTTGATGTCAGGGTGATGGACACCACCGGCTCCGGCGACAGCTTTTTCGGCGCGTTTTTGGCGGAGCTCATCCGTTCCGGCAAGCGGCCCGATGAGCTTTCTCAAAGCGAGCTGGAGGAGTTTGCGGACTTCGCCAACGCCGCCGGTTCCGTCTGTGCCGGCAAGGCCGGGGCCATTCCCGCCCTGCCGGACCGCGAGGCCATTGAAAGCTGCCGCCGGACCGTGAGGAAGCTGTAAGGGCTATTTGTGCTCCAATTCGTAGAGAACGATGGCAACGCGGCGGCTGTCCGGGGCCCAGGAGTTCACGTTGATGGAGCCCTGCCCGCCGAAAAAGTCCAGAAGCTTCCGCTGATTTTGCCCGTCGCAGTCCATGACGGAAAGGCTTACCCGCATGTTGGGCAGGTGCTCCTGGGCGTCCAGCTCCCCCTTGCGGAAGGTGAGGAACAGCACGCGCCGGCCGTCCGGGGAAACATGGGGGAACCAGTTGTTGTTTTCGTCCTCCGTCATTTGGCGAAGGCTGCCGCCCTCCCTGTCCATGCGCCAGACCTGCATCAGGCCCGTGCGGGTGGAATTGAACCAGATGTGCCGCCCGTCCGGGGAGTACTCCGGGCCGTCGTTGAAGCCGGTGCCGTCGGTCAGGCGGCGTTCCTCTCCGCCCTCGGCGGGGATGGCGTAAATGTCCACATCGTACCCGTTTTGATTGGGCCGGAAGGCACAATAGGCAAGCTCTTTTCCGTCCGGCGACCAGCCGTGGAGATAGCTGGGGCCTTTTTCCGTCACTGACCGGACGCTGCCGGTGACGGGGTCGGCGATGTAGATTTTAGAGGACTCTCCGGCGGGGGAGTGACTGACCGCCACCTCGTTTCCCATCGGAGAGGGCACGTGGTCGTTGTTGCAGTTGTCGCAGGCTCCCGTGTTCACCTGGGCGACGCTGCCGCTGTCCATATCGTAAGTATAAAGATGGCCGTCGGCGTTGTAGAGGATGCGGTTGTCCGCCGGCCAGTTGGGGGCCTCGATCACCCCGGGAAAGCGGCGGAGCTCTGTGAGCCTGCCGGTGTCCACGTCCAGGGTGCAGAGGACGCTGGAGGTCCTGTCCCGCCGGAAGGTCATACTGTTCAGCAGATGGAGGGCGTTTTCGATGTCCTCCATGCTGCAGGCGTCCATGTCCGCCACCTGGGGGATGCCGTGGGCCCGGGCAAATTGAAAGCAGGCCACCAGGTCAAGATCTCCCTTGCCAAGGGGCACTTCCCTGGGAGCGCCGGACAGGTCCGCGTCCTTATAGTGCAGCGACCAGACTCTGCTTTCGTTTCGCCAGAGGAAGCTTTCGGGATCCTCGCCGCCCATGACCAGCCAGCCGATGTCCGGCTGTGCGCCCACAAGCCCGCCGCAGGCGTCAAGCAAAAACTCATAAGCGGTCTTTCCGCCCAGCTTTCCCGCGATCTCCCCGCCGTTGTTGTGCAAAAGCAGTTTGATATTTTCCTTTTGCAGTTTTTCGGCGCAGGCCCGCAGCGTTTCGGCGTAGGCGCGGTAGACTTCCTCTGAGACCTGTTGGGGGCAGGGGAGCACGTACTGCTCCACCCCCAAAAGCTTTCCCACCCGGATTAGCTCCGGCAGAGCGGCGGCCGCGTCTTCAGTGAACACGTGCACCGAGGGCATGGCGAGGCCCAGCTCCTGAAAGAGTGAGGCGAACCCGCAAAGCTCCTCCGGCGACCAAAAGCCCATTGCGGAGGCTTCTTTGCCGCCGGGCACGGCCATGCACGGCTCGATCTGCCCGTAGCCCATCTTCGCAAGCGCACGGAAGTACCCCTCCGGGTCGGGCTGCCATAAGGGCCGCGGGCCGTAGGTCTGTATCCCAAATCTCATGTTGCTTCCTCCCGATCGTTTTTCTCCAACATACCGCCAAACGGGGGAAAAGTCAAGAGAGAAAAGGAATTTGCGGCTTTTGAAAAAATCGGGCGAACTTCGCAAGAAAAGCCTTGACATCCCGGGGAGAATATTGTATAATTCAAAGCGTCGCTCAGGGGAAATGAGCGCATGGCCCGGTAGTTCAGTTGGTTAGAACGCTAGCCTGTCACGCTAGAGGTCGACGGTTCGAGCCCGTTCCGGGTCGCCATGCTGCTATGGCTCAGGTGGTAGAGCGCATCCTTGGTAAGGATGAGGTCTCCAGTTCGAATCTGGATAGCAG
>CAZYLJ010000056.1:0-9437 GCA_964648555.1 uncultured Acutalibacter sp. | reverse complement strand
GTCGGAGCCGCCCTTGCCGCCGCCAATGGGCAGGCCGGTCAGGCTGTTTTTGAAAACCTGCTCGAACCCCAAAAATTTGATGATGCCCAGGTTCACTGAGGGATGCAGCCGCAAGCCCCCTTTATAGGGGCCGATGGCGGAGTTGAACTGTACCCGGAAGCCCCGGTTGACCCGTACCTTGCCGCTGTCGTCCACCCAGGGCACCCGGAAAATGATCTGGCGCTCCGGCTCGGTGATGCGCTCCAAAATGCCGGCCTCCTCATACTTGGGGTTCGCGCTGATGACGGGCTCCAAAGAGGTGAGCACCTCTGTGGCGGCCTGGATAAATTCCGGCTCGTTTGAGTTCTTTTGCTTCAAAAGCTCCAGCTGTTCCTTGACGTAGCTCATTTCCTTTCCCTCCAAAATTTCAAAAATATGCAAGTTTAAAACTCGATTCCTGCAAAATGCCTTTCTCATCTTACCATAGGATGGCCTGTTTGACAAGCGAAAATTAAAAAAAGGACGGCGGGGAAAAATAAATTTCAAATCTTCGGCCCTCCGCCGGATTCTCTATCTTGACAAAGGCAGGCTCGTTCGGTACAATATAAAAGTTGGAAAGCGCCCTGTGAAAAATCTCGGGGCTAAAACCGGAAATGGCAAAATTGATGGATGGGAGAGTTTCTTATGCAGAAGAAGGACCTGCTCTACGAGGGCAAAGCAAAGAAGGTGTACAGCACTGACGACCCGGAAATTTATATCGTCTCCTATAAGGACGACGCGACGGCCTTTAACGGCCTGAAAAAGGGCACCATCGTCGGCAAGGGCGTGGTGAATAACCGCATGTCCAACTTCATGTTCCGCCTGCTGGAAAAGAAGGGCGTCCCCACCCATTATGTGGAGGAATTGAACGATCGGGAGACCGCCGTGAAGAAAGTGAAGATCGTGCCGCTGGAGGTCATTGTCCGCAACACCGCTGCGGGCAGCCTCAGCAAGCGCCTGGGCCTGCCCGAGGGCACCCCCATGAAGACTCCCGTTTTGGAGTTCAGCTATAAAAACGACGAGCTGGGCGACCCCATGGTCAACATGTATCACATCCTGGCCATGGATCTTGCAACCAGGGAGGAGCTTGACACCATCACCTCCATGAGCTTTCAGATCAACGACATCATGATCGAGTTTTTCAAGAGCGTAGGCGTCGATTTGATCGACTTCAAGCTGGAGTTCGGCAAGACCTCCGGCGGGAAGATCATCCTGGCCGACGAGATATCCCCGGACACCTGCCGCTTCTGGGACGTGAACACCCACGAGAAGCTGGACAAGGATCGGTTCCGCAGGGATATGGGTGGCGTGGAAGAGGCCTATGAGGAAATGATGAAGCGTATCGGCCTCGCGTGATCGTGTGAAACTGGGAGGCCTCTTTCCGGGGGCCTCCCTTACCCTGTTTGGAAAGGTGATTTTTCGATGGCAAGAGATGTGTACGAATCCCCCCTGTCCGCCCGCTACGCGGATAAGGAAATGAAATACCTGTTCTCCCCGGACATGAAGTTCCGCACCTGGAGAAAGCTGTGGATCGCCCTGGCGGAAGCGGAAATGGAGCTTGGCCTGCCTGTTTCCAAAGAGCAGGTGGAGGAGCTGAAGGCCCACGCGGAGGATATCAACTACGAGGTGGCCGAGGCAAGGGAAAAGGAAGTCCGCCACGACGTCATGAGCCATGTGTACGCCTATGGTCAGCAGTGACCCAAGGCCGCCGGTATCATCCACCTGGGGGCCACCTCCTGCTATGTGGGCGACAACACGGACATCATCGTCATGACGGAGGCCATGAAGCTCGTCCGGGATAAGCTCATCGGCGTGCTGCGGGTATTGAAGCGCTTTGCTTGGGAGTACAAGGATCTGCCCACCTTGGCCTTTACCCACTTCCAGCCTGCCCAGCCCACTACCGTTGGCAAGCGGGCCACCCTCTGGATGCAGGATCTGCTGCTCGATTTAGAAGAGGTGGAGCACCAGCTCTCCAAGGCAAAGCTTCTGGGCTGCAAGGGCACCACCGGCACCCAGGCAAGCTTTCTGGAGCTCTTCGAGGGCGACCATGAAAAGTGCCGGGAGCTGGATCGCCGCATTGCGAAAAAGATGGGTTACGATGCCTGCTTTGCCGTGTCCGGCCAGACCTATTCGAGAAAGCTGGACAGCCAGATGTTGAACGTCCTTTCCGGCATCGCCCAAAGCGCGGCCAAGTTCAGTAACGACATCCGTCTTTTGCAGCATTTAAAAGAGGTGGAGGAGCCCTTTGAAAAAAATCAGATCGGGTCCTCAGCGATGGCCTATAAGCGCAATCCCATGCGCAGTGAGCGCATCGCCTCTCTCAGCCGGTATGTCATCGCCGATGCGGTAAACCCCGCCATGACTGAGGCCGGCCAGTGGTTCGAGCGCACCCTGGACGACTCGGCCAACAAGCGTATCAGCATCCCCGAGGCGTTTTTGGCGGTGGATGGCATTTTGAATTTGTATCAAAACGTGGCCGATGGCCTGGTGGTGTACCCCAAGGTCATCGAGCAGCATATGCTCAAAGAGCTGCCCTTTATGGCCACGGAGAACATTATGATGGATGCTGTCAAGCGCGGCGGCGACCGCCAGCAGCTCCACGAGCGCATCCGTGTCCACTCCATGGCCGCCGGGCGCGTGGTCAAGGAGGAGGGCGGGGAAAACGACCTGCTTGCCCGCATCGCTTCGGACCCCATGTTTGGCGTGACGCTCCCCGAGCTGCAAGAGATCGTAAAACCCGAAAAGTACGTGGGCCGGGCCCCCAAGCAGACCGAGGAATTCCTCAGCGAGGTCATTGACCCGGTGCTTCAAAAATACGGCTTTGTCAAAGAAGAGAAAGCGGAGATCAATGTCTGATTTGGACTTATATATCCTTGGTGAAAAATCTTTACGGCAGACAAAGCGTCTTTTTTCGGAAACTGACAAACTAATCACAGGAAAGGTGAGAATAGTATTATGGTTAAGGCAATCGTTGGCGCCTGCTGGGGCGACGAAGGCAAAGGGAAAATGACCGACGTGCTGGCGGAGGATTCCGACATTGTGGTGCGGTTCCAGGGCGGTTCCAACGCCGGGCACACCATCATCAATGAGTACGGAAAGTTCGCTTTGCACCTGCTGCCCTCCGGCGTGTTCCGTCAGAACATCGTGAACATCATCGGCAATGGCGTGGCCCTCTCTGTGGAGAACTTCCTCAAGGAGATGGACGACCTGGTCAGCCGGGGCGTGCCCAAGCCCCATATCCTCATCTCCGACCGCTGCCAGGTGCTGATGCCCTATCACAAGGAGCTGGACGGCATGGAGGAAGCGAGATTGGCCGCCAAGTCCTACGGCTCCACCAAATCCGGCATTGCACCGTTCTACTCTGATAAATATTTCAAGATTGGCTTCCAGGTCAGCGACCTGTTTGACGACAGGAGCGCACTGATGGAGCGCATTGACCATGTGCTCAGCCTGAAAAACGTGCTCTACACCGAGCTTTACCACCAGCCCGCCCTGGATCGGGAGGCCATCTACTCGAAGCTGATGGAGTACAAGGAGGCCCTGGCCCCCTATGCCGCCGACACGGTGACCCTGCTGCACAACGCGGTGAAGGACGGCAAAACCATCCTCCTGGAGGGCCAGCTGGGCTCTCTGAAGGATCCCGATCTGGGCATTTACCCCATGGTGACCTCCTCCTCGCCTCTGGCGGGGTATGGCGCGGTCGGCGCGGGCGGCATTCCGCCCTACGCCATTCGGAAGATCGTCACCGTGGTGAAGGCCTATTCCAGCGCCGTGGGAGCGGGCGAATTCGTCTCCGAAATTTTCGGCGACGAGGCCGAGGAGCTGCGTAAGCGCGGCGGCGACGGCGGCGAGTATGGCGCAACCACCGGCAGACCCCGCCGCATGGGCTGGCTCGATCTGGTGGCCGCCCGGTATGGATGTATGGTGCAGGGCGCCACCGAGGTGGGCTTTACTGTGCTGGACGCCCTGGGCTATCTGGATGAGATCCCCGTGTGCGTGGCCTATGAGCTGGATGGCAAGCGCATCGACAATTTCCCTGTTACCAGTCAACTGAAGCGCTGCAAGCCGATTTTGGAGGTCCTGCCCGGCTGGAAGTGCGACATCAGCGGCATCAAAAGGTATGAAGACCTGCCGGAGAACGCCCGGCACTATGTGGAGTTCGCGGAGCGCCATCTGGGCGTGCCCATCACTATGGTCTCCAACGGCCCCTCCAGGAACGACATCATTTTCCGTTGAGAAACTCGTCGGAAAGACATGGCCCACAGCATCCCCTGGGGACACTGTGGGCCATATTTTGTGACCATTCTTAAATTTTTTACAAGAAAATGTATTCAGACGACAGCGTTCGACAAAATATCTTGTCGAAAGGGAATACAATGGGACCATGATCTCAAACGGCGGGAAGGTTCACGGCAATGAACGGTGCCGTTTTGAGATCGGAAAGAGTCGGCGGACGCGCCTTCCTCAGGACGCCATTTCCAGACAGAGCCTGTCGGCGATCATGGCGATGAATTCGGAATTGGTGGGTTTGCCCCGGGTGTTGTGGATGGTATAGCCGAAATAGGAGTTCAGCACATCCACATCGCCCCGATCCCATGCCACCTCGATGGCGTGGCGGATGGCCCTTTCCACCCGGGAGCTGGTGGTGTTATAGCGTTTTGCCACGTTGGGGTAAAGCTGTTTTGTCACCGCGTTGATGATCTCCGGGTTTTCGATGGCCATGATGATGGAATCTCTGAGATAGTGGTACCCCTTGATGTGGGCCGGCACGCCGATCTGGTGGAGTATCTCCGTTACCTGAACCCGCAGGCCCGGGTTTGTGGGTTCAGAATCGAAATGCTTCCCCCGCGTGGAATAGAGGGAGAGCATCCGCTCCGCCATTTCTTCCTTGTTGTAGGGAGAAAGGGCAAAGTAGGCAGCCCCCGCGCTGACGACCTCCCGCTCTAAAATGGGCGTGGTGTAAGACGCGGTGACTATGTATAAGGGCTTTTCCAGATTTGCGTCCTGGGCCACAGTGCGCATGACGCCGATGGCGTCCAGGCCGGGCATGAACAGCTCCATCATCACGATCTGGGGGTGCGTTTCCCGGATGACCTCCAGCAGCTTCAGCCCGTCCCGGACCACAAAGGTGGCCCTGGCGTTTTTCTGGCTCAGCTTTTGGAGCGGTTCCCGGCCCCATTCGCCGTCTTCCGAACTAATAACAATCTTTATTTCCTTTTCCATAGCTTGCCTCCTGTAATTTTGTGGTGTGGCATAATTTTACCATAAGAAATGTTGCGTATCAAGAGGCTTAAGTGAAAAAAGTAGAATTATTATTTTGCCGAAAAACGGCGAAGCCTGGCTGGAAATTACGGGAAATTGTGCTTTCAGACGCTTTTAGGCACAATATCTGGTGGATTTATGACAGCGATACGATTTGTTCCGTCATGGTCTGGGCAAAAATGCCGTAGCCCATGGAAGGGTCGTCGGTAAACACGTGGGTCACCGCGCCGGCCAGCTTGCCATCCTGTAAAATAGGACAGCCGCTCATGCCCTGCACGATGCCTCCGGCGCGCTCCAACAGCCGCTGATCCGTCACCTTGACGACCAGATTTTTCGTGCGCTGTTCTTTCGCGCTGATCCGCTCTATCCGGGCCTCGTACCGCTGGGGCCCGGTCTCATCCAGGGTGGCGATGATCTCCGCGGCGCCGGTCTTTACCTGGCTTTTGGGCAGCACCTGGATGGCCTGGCCCTGGGGCGCTTCGTTCAGCGTGCCGTAAACGCCGGTGTCGTTGTTGACGAGCAGCTCGCCCAGCGCCTCGTCAGAGGAAAAATATCCCTTCAGCAGGCCGGGCTCATTTTCTTTCCCCCGCTGGATGCCGCACAGAGTAATGGGCGCGGGCTCACCATGCTTTAAGGCCATGACGCCGCCCACATCCATGTCGCAGATGCCGTGGCCCAGCCCGGCGAAGACTCCGGTAGCGGGGTCGTAAAAGGTCAGGGTGCCGATGCCCGCCGCACTGTCCCGGATCCACATGCCGCTTTTAAAGGAGCCCTCCCCATACACCGGGCGCAGCGCCGTTTCGAAGGTGCTCTCTCCCCGTCGCACGGTGAGGGTCATGTCCTCTCCCTCGCTGGAGCCGATAAGGCGGGCAAGCTCCCGGTTCCCGGTGATGGTCCTGCCGTTCGCCGCCAGGATATAATCGCCGGGCCGGATGCCGCAGTCTGCGGCGGGGCAGCAGATCCCGTTTTCCGTATAAATGTCGGAAAGAGAGGCAACAATAACGCCGTCGGTAAACAGCTTGATGCCAAAGGCGGAGCCCAGCGGGATGACCTCCTTCGGCGCGGAAACAGCTTCCCCCGCTGTCTGTACGTTGGAGGATATGCGGAACTGGGCGGCCTCCTGGGCCTGAGAAGGCATCCCCGCGGAGGAGAGGGCAATGGCCGCCGCCGCGCCCATACCCAGGGCAAGGCCGCGGATGGCCCTTACAAATTTGCCTTTATTCCATTTTATTTGAAAGCGATTGATACACATTCGCCTCCTGCCGGGAGATAAATTGAAAGCAAAGGCGAAGATCCGCCTGGCTTTCCTCCCGGTTTTTACTTTGCCACCCGGTCTGCAATTTATGTTGGCAATCAATAACGCCCCTGCATCCTTTGTGCAGGGGCGAGAATTTTTGGTCTGCCGCAACTGCCGGCCGTTGGCGCTGCGGCCGCTGTCGCGGCCGCCGTCCGGCAGAAGGGCCAGTAAAAAGTGCTATGGAAAAGTTTTTCTTATTTTCCGGTATTTTCCGTTTTCTTGGGCGCCGCCCCCTTTCGCTTTGTCTGGCATTATCATACCCTATTTTTATGAAGGAAGTATCAGAAGATTTTGAAGTTTTCGTAAGGAAATTATGAACGGAGATTTAACAAATTGTATAAACTGCTGAAAAATGTCCGCTTTGCAAACCCTGAAACCGCACCGCCGCCCGGAACATCCCTTTGGGGCCCGGGGGAATGTCCATGCAGGGAATATACGAAAATCTTCGTTTTGCGCACCCGCCGGGAACGATTTCTGTTGAATCTCTTTTGAAAAAGTGCTATACTATATTTCATTCGGAAAGGCAGGGTACATACCTATGGAGCACAAGATCACTGTGATCTGCGGCCACTACGGCTGTGGCAAGACGAACCTGGTGCTGAACCTGGCGTTGGAAGCTGCAAAAGAGGGCGGCCCTGTCACCCTGGCGGACATGGATGTGGTGAACCCCTATTTCCGCTCCTCCGAATACGGGGCGCTTTTGAGGGAGCGCGGCGTTCGCTTGATTGCTCCGGTGTTTGCCGGCACCACCCTGGACACGCCCACTCTGCCGCCTGACTTATACAGCTTATTTGAAGAGCCGGCCGGCCATGTTTTAATCGACGCCGGAGGCGACGACGCGGGTGTGACCGCTTTGGGCGGCCTGCACCGGGAGCTTTCCGAATGTGGGTACGAAATGCTCTATGTGATCAATCGGTACCGGGCTCTGTCCCAAACGCCGGAGGAAGCCGCCCAGCTGCTTTTTGAGATCGAGTCTGCCTCCCATCTGAAGGCCACCGGTGTGGTGAACAACTCCCACCTGGGGCTGGAGACCGATCTGGAGACCCTGCTGGAGGCGCTGCCTTTTGCGCGAAAGACTGCGGAGCTTTTGAAGCTGCCGCTGCTTTTTTCCACCGCTCCCGATTTCGCCCTGTCCGAGGGCGAGCGGCTGCCGGAGGGCTTTAGGCCCATCAAGCGATATGTGAGATTCTGCTGGGAAGACCCGGCAGTGACGGACTAGGAGGAATCAATATGGCTACAATCATCGTAGACGAGGCTGTGTGCAAGGGCTGCGGCATGTGCGCAAACGCCTGCCCGCTTCATTTGATCGCCCTGTGCAAGGACGTCTTGAACGCCAAGGGGTATCATCCCGCTAGGCTCATGGAACCGGAGAAGTGCGTGGGCTGCGCGGCCTGCGCCACCATGTGCCCCGACACGGCCATCACAGTTATGAAGTAAGGAGGAAGAAGCATGAGCGAAAAGGTTTTGATGAAGGGGAACGAGGCTTTGGCGGAGGCCGCTATCCGGGCGGGCTGCCATCATTTCTTCGGCTATCCCATCACGCCCCAGACAGAGCTTGCGGCCTACATGGCAAAGCGCATGCCCAAGGTGGGGGGCACCTATCTTCAGGCCGAGTCCGAGATCGCGGCCATCAACATGGTGCTGGGGGCCTCCGCTGCCGGCATCCGCGCCATGACCTCCTCCTCCTCTCCCGGCGTCAGCCTCAAGGGCGAGAGCATCTCCTACATGGCCGGCTCCGACCTGCCTGCTCTCATCATCAACGTTCAGCGGGGTGGCCCGGGCTTAGGCGGCATCCAGCCCTCCCAGTCCGACTACTGGCAGGCCACCAAGGCCGGCGGCCACGGGGATTACCAGGTGCTGGTGTTCGCACCGTCCACCGTACAGGAAATGGTGGATCTGGTGAGCCTGGCTTTCGATTTGGCGGACAAGTACCGTATGCCCTCCATGATTTTGGCAGACGGTATGCTGGGGCAGATGATGGAGCCCGTCGTCCTGCCGAAGGAGCGGGAGAGCGGTCCCGCCGATAAGCCCTGGGCGGCCAGCGGCCATCAGAACAAGCGGGAACACAATGTGATCAACTCCCTGTACCTGACCCCCGAAAAGCTGGAAGAACTGGTGGTGGAGCGCTACAAGCGCTATGAGACCGTGAAAAGCACCGAGCAGCGGGCGGAGGAGTATCTCGTGGAGGATGCTGACACTGTGGTGGTGGCCTATGGGGCCTCCGCCAGAGTGGCCCGCAGCGCTGTGAATAAATTGCGGGAGCAGGGCAAAAAGGTGGGGCTCATTCGGCCCATCACCCTGTGGCCTTTCCCGGAGAAGGTATTGAAGAAAGCAGCGGGCCACGTCAAGCAGATGCTGGTGGTGGAAATGAGCATGGGCCAAATGGTAGACGATGTGAAGCTCAGCGTCGAGTGCAAAATTCCCGTCAGCTTTTACGGCCGCACCGGCGGCATGATCCCCACGCCCGCGGAAGTCCTGCGCAAGCTGGAAGAGCTTACAAAGTAAGAGGGAAAGAGAGGTAACTGTATGGCGATCGTATTTCAAAAGCCGCATGCCCTGACGGATGCACCTCTGCATTACTGCCCGGGCTGCACCCACGGCATCGTACACAGGCTGGTCGCCCAGGCCATCGATGAGCTGGGCGTGGAGGGCCGCACGGTGGGCGTAGCCTCTGTGGGCTGCTCCGTCATGAGCTACGACTATTTTGCCTGCGACATGGTGGAGGCCCCCCACGGACGGGCCCAGGCCGTCGCCACAGGCATCAAGCGGGCCAGGCCCGACAATGTGGTGTTCACCTATCAAGGCGACGGCGACCTGGCCGCCATCGGCACGGCCGAGTCGGTGCATGCCGCCACCCGGG
>CAZYLJ010000055.1:0-9456 GCA_964648555.1 uncultured Acutalibacter sp. | reverse complement strand
ACCTTTTCTGTGCCAGCGGGCACGCAATCAAACACAAGATCCACCCGCTGTGTCTCGTCCGCGTATGCGTCATAGCCCATCATATCCCGGGTCACGTTGTAGTTTATTTGGATTTCCTGCCCGTTCTCATCATACAGATGAGCGGTGCCCTTGGCGTAGTTGTCCTGTCCCAGCGGCAGGTCTTCATACTGGGGCCCCCAATAGGGCTTCTCCACCGTGATGACTGTACGCATGGGTGTACCATAGACGCCCAGGACACTCGCGCCGTTATCCTCCGCCTCACAGGAAAACTCCCAGAAGCTCTCCAAGTCGGCTTCCACAGTGAAAGAGGTGGTGAACGTCCCGTCAATGGCGCTGGACGAGCCTTCCGGCTCGCTGGACTTGATCTCCATATTTTCCAGCGTCAATTCCAGTTGATAGCTTTCCTTGCGCTGCAACTCCTCCGGCAGTTCGATGTTCATGGTGGCGGCCCACACGCCCTCTATGGGCCGGAAATTGTTCATCTGCGCCAATGCCGGTTCCTGTCCATCTACAAGGACTCGGGCGTTCTTTCCATTGCCTGCGTCCACCCAGTCGTACTGCTCCTCTGTGCCCTCCGGCACGGCCATTTGCAAAGCAAGCTGGATGGAATACCCATCGCAGGCGGCCTCCGTCACCTGGATCTCATAGTTGCCGTTATCGCTTTCCATAGCTCTATTTATCTCCTGCGCGAAGCCTTCGTAGCTTTCCATATTGCTGGTGCCATAGACCTTGCTGTCTGTGTTCACTCGTTTGAAGTGGTCGCCAATCAGGGGAAGCTGAGAAGCCAGGGCGGGGTTTGCAAGGCACACCAGGAGAAATGCCGCAAACGCCACCGCGAAGCTGCCCATGGTGATGCCCACCCGGCCAATCACGCGCCTGCGGTGGATGGCGTTCACCTTGCGCAGGCTGGTTTCCACCGCCGTGCTCAAGCCGGCGGGGATGTCGATCTCAATGCGCTCTTGCTCTAATGCCATGGTATCTCCTCCTTCATTTCTTTTTTCATCTGTTTGATGGCTCTGCTCAACCAGGAAGACACGGTGCCCTCCGGCATATCCAGCTGCTGAGCAATTTCCCGGATGGTAAATCCGTCAAAATATTTCAGCTTTACCACGTCCCGGTAGTTTTCCGGCAGTCTGTCCAGTGCCGCGTACAGATCCATCCTGTCCTCCGTGGAAAGCCCCTCGGCTGCGGGCAGCTCACCGACGTTTTCCAAGTTCTCAGCGGGGCGGCGCTTTCTGCAAATATCCGTCGCCGCGTTGATGACAATGCGGGTCAGCCAGGTCTTGAAATACCCCGGCTCCCGCAGACGCCCGATGCTCTTGTAAGCGCTCAGGATGCTTTCCTGCACGGCATCCAGCGCGTCCTGTTCATCCCGGGTGTACATGTACGCCATACGGTACAGGTACTCCTGCTGCTCCCGCACCAGCTCCCCAAAGGCCCTGGGATTCCCCCGCATGGCCCTTTTCACCAGGGCAAGGTCTTTTTTCTGTTTCTCCTGTGCCACACCTCATCACCTTCCTTCAACCCTTAGACGTTCCTGGCCGCCGAATTTCATGCAGGATAAGAAAAAGGCTGCCCGATTTTTCAGGCAGCCCATTTCTCATTCCTTGTTTTTCGATTCGTCCTTCATAATCTCGTCCGCAAGATTCTCCACGTCAATCTCTTCCCTCGGCTGGCTGACGGCCTGTGCCATGCGCAGTATCTCCTTGTCGGAGGGCTCCTTTTCCTTCGGCTGAGGGGCGGGTTTGGGCGCTTTTTTTGCCTTTTGGGGCTTTCCCTGCAGCGTGCGCAGGATGAGATACGCAAACACCAGAAGAACCGCCGCCGCGATGAGCACGATCAGCACGATGGCCGTGTTGTTCTCTGCGGCAATTTCTTCTTCGGTCGGAGCGGGCTCCACATCCTCCGCCACCTGTACGGGAGCGCTCACGTTTTCCACTGTACCGTTGCCCAGCTGGCCCTTTTCGTTGTTGCCGCAGGCATGCACCGTACCGTCCTCGGTCAGGTACAGCAGGTGCCCGCCGCCCAGTGCCATGTCCCGCACGCCCTCTGCGATGGGCTTAGGATAGGCAGTGGTGTCAGAACCGTACTGCTGGTAATCGTTGTTGCCCCAGACGTACAGGGCGCCCTCGCCGTCCAAAGCGGCGGAGAAGCTCTCCCCGCAGGAAATGGAGGAAACTGCTTCCATCACCTGAACGGGCGCGCGGATATTGTCATAGGTGCCGTTGCCCAGCTCGCCGTTGGCGTTATAGCCGCAGGCCCACAGGGTGTTGTCCGTTTTCAGGATCAGCGTGCCAAAGGCGGTGCACGCCACGCTCTTTACATCCTCCATAACCTGGATGAAGGTCTCAGTTTTTTCCTCGCCACCGTTTGCCAGCTGGCCATATGTATTGTCGCCTGCGGCCCACAGGGTGTTGTCAGTCTTCACGGCCATGGTGTGCTTCAAGCCCACCGCCACGCTTTTCACGTCTGTCATTACTTCCTTGGGGGCGGTCACGTCGGTGGTGGTGCCGTTGCCCAGCTGGCCAGAGTCGTTCCAGCCCCAGGTCCACAGGGTGCCGTCCTTCGTGACGGCGGCGGTATGGAACCGGCCTGATGCCACCGTGACCGTATCCGGTAAAATGGAGACGGGAGAGAACTGGTTCTCCTTGCCGTCCAGGCCCAGCTGAGCACCTTCGTTCCAGCCCCAGCCGTACAAGGTGCCGGTACTGTCAATGGCAAAGGTGGTCAGATATCCGGCATAAACGGACTGGATATCGTTCATCACCTGGACAAATTCCGTTCTGTCGCCGATGGAGGAGGAAGCCGCCTCGGCGGCACTTTCCGCTTCGCTGTTGGTTCCTTCGGCATCCTGGGTGTCTTTCACGGCGCCCGTGCCCAACTGGCCAAAGGCGTTATAGCCCGCCACCCACAGCGTACCGTCCCCCTTCAAAATGGCGGAATGTAAAAAGCCCGCCGCCAGGGAATGTTTTTCCACGGGAAGCTCCTCCGACTGCCCTTCCGCGCTGGCGGAAACACCGCCAAACAGCACAGCTCCACACAGGCAAAGCGATATGATCTTTTTCCACAGAGAGGTCATAGTAGTTCCTCCTTTTATCTTAACAGTTCTCCATCGGTTTTTGGTTTGGTCTGCTTTATATTATAAAATATACCGGGGGTACTTTCAAGCCTCCTGTGTGAAATCTTGATGATATTTTGTTGAAATCCATTGAATTTGCGCCGGAGATACGCTAAACTGATAGCAGAGACTGTTACTGGGAGGAAGCCCTGTTTATGAAGAAAATGAAAAAGACTCTGCCGGCCTTTTTCCTGGCCGCGCTTTTCCTGTTGTTTTCTCTTCCCTGCTTTCCCGCCGCCGCGGAGGAACCCGGCTGGAAGTATCTTTCCGCCGGGTGGTACCATTCCTTCGGCGTGAAGGAGGATGGCAGCCTGTGGGCCTGGGGCACCGGTAAGTTCATGCAGCTTGGCACCAATGACAACAACTCCTACTTCCTGCCGGTAAAGGTCATGGACGGCGTGAAAACGGCGGAAGCCGGCGAAAGCGTCTCCGTGGCGCTGAAGGAGGACGGCAGTTTGTGGGTCTGGGGCAGCAATGATTTGAACCAGCTTGGGGACAACACAGGCACGGATTCCGGCGAGCCCCAAAAGCTGATGGACAACGTAAAAGAGATATATGTCAATTACACACATTCCATGGCGCTGAAGGAGGATGGCACCCTTTGGGCCTGGGGAGATAATTCCTACGGCCAGTTGGGTACGGGAAACAATGAATCCAGCGGGATTCCCGTCAAGGTTTTGAGCGGAGTAAAGACCGCAGCTGTGGGGTGCTTTCACAGCGCCGCCGTGCTGGAGGACGGCAGCCTGATGGTGTGGGGAAGCAATGAATACGGACAGCTTGGCCTGGGCGATACGGAGGAAACCTTTGTCCCCAGGCCGACAGAGTTGATGGATCATGTGAAGACCGTCTCCCTCAGCGAAACGTACTCCTGCGCCGTAACGGAAACGGGCGTTCTGCTCACCTGGGGGGAAAACGCCAGCGGCCAGCTTGCTACCGGGGACACGAAAAACCAAAATACCCCCAAGCAGGTGGCGGAAAACATCGTGGATGCTCAGGCGGGCCACAACCATCTGGTCGTGCTGCGGGCAAACGGCACCGTTGCCACCTGCGGCAGCAACGTATACGGCCAGGTGGGCGACACCACCGGTATTGACGCTTTACAGCTTACCGATGTACTGGCAGACGTGAAAACCATTTCTTCCCGGTCTGACCATACCTATGCCCTTAGCGGAAACGGCAGCTGGTATGTGTGGGGCAGCAATTATTACGGCCAGTGCGGCAACGGTACCGGCCTGGATTTGTACTCCCCTCAGGCCTTTACAGGGGAACCCTACCAGACCCCGGAAGCCCTTACGGAAGAGCCAGATTTTTCCCAATGCGACGTGACCTTTGCGGCCGGGGCCGCCCACAACCTTGCCATAGGGGAAGACGGCGACCTGTGGGCCTGGGGCTATAACAGCAGCGGCCAGGTGGGCGTGGGCGCGGTAAGCGACACCGCAGAGCCCTGCGTGGTACTTTCCAATGTGAAAAGCGTGTCCGCCGGAGAGCTTTCCTCCTACGCCATAGACAACGACGGCGTGCTGTACGTTTGGGGTGACAACAGCAACGGCCAGCTTGGCCTGGGGGAGCAGAGTTACAGCTATACCCCAACAGAGCTCATGCGGGACGTGGCTTATGTGGACAGCGGCTCTTACCACGTTCTGGCCATTAAGACAGACGGCACCCTGTGGGGCTGGGGAGACAATACCTATGGTCAGCTTGGCACCGGAGATACCCTTCCTCACAACACGCCGGTGCAAATCATGGAAAACGTACAGCAGGCCTCCGCCGGGGCAGCCCATTCCCTGGCCATACGCACAGACGGCAGCCTGTGGGCGTGGGGCAACTGCGATTACGGCCAGCTTGGATTTTCCAACAATTCCGGCTCGGAGATACCCGTGGTGCTTTCCACCGATAAAATCACGGCTTCCGACGCAGGCACCTATTTTTCCGGCTCTATCCGATCGGACGGCACCCTGTGGCTGTGGGGAGACAACTCTTACAGTCAGATAGGCGACTTTGCCACCGACACCGAAGCCGCCCCCAACCAGCAGACCATCCAGGTCACCGGCGCGGAAGAAAGCTCCAGCAGCGACACCATCCCCGCGCGGTATTCCCCTACCCAGGTGATGAGCAATGTGCAGGACTTCTCACTGGGGCTGTACCACACCCTGGCGCTGAAAAACGACGGTACCCTGTGGGCCTGGGGCGACAACAGCGCCCATCAGCTTGGCATAGAGATTGGGGATACCTTTGACGAACCCCAGCAGCTGGCAGATCAGGTAGTGGCAGTCAGCGCGGGCAGCGCTCACACCCTTTATCAGAAAAAGGACGGCTCCCTGTGGGGAGTCGGCAGCAACGCCATGGCGCAGCTGGGCTACACGCCGCCCACAGCTGAAACCGAGGAGGAACAGGCGGCCGTTTCCACCGTTTCCGCCCCGGTAAAGATCATGGACGGCATAAAGCTTTCCGCCCGTTCTCAATCCTTTGCCAAAAATGAATTAAAGCTCACCCCGGAAAGGTTTTTCCAGTCTGTTCCCCCCGCGGTTTGGGTGGCCATTGCTGCCGCGATAATCGTCATCCCGCTGGTCATCTGGCTCATCCATTCCCGGCGGCGCATCCGCATGCTGAGAAATGCCGCCACCACGGCAGTGGCCCAGGTGCAGCGGCTGCAAAAGGAGAATGAAAGGCTGAAGGAATCCAAAGGCACCCAGCGCAGGAAGCGATGACCTCTCCAATATGTACGGGGATCCTTGCGGCAAAGGCCGTTCGGATCCCCTTTTTATCTGCAATCCTCAATGCGCAGAAGCCTGTTGTACTTTGCCACACGCTCGCTGCGGCAAGGCGCGCCGGTTTTGATCTGCCCCGCGTTCACCCCCACGGCCAGGTCGGCGATGAAAGTGTCCTCCGTCTCGCCGGAACGGTGGGAAATGATGGTCTTGTACCCGTTGCGCCTGGCCAGTTCGATGGCGTCCAATGTCTCCGTCAGGGTGCCGATCTGGTTAGGCTTGATGAGGATGGCGTTGGCCGCCCCCTCGTCGATGCCCTGCTGAAGCCGCTCCAGATTGGTGACGAACAGATCGTCACCCACCAGCTGTACCTTGTGCCCCAACCGGTCCGTCATTCTCGCCCAGCTTTCAAAGTCCTCCTCCCCCAAGGGGTCCTCAATGGAAAAGATGGGGTATTTCTCCACCAGCCCCTCCCAGTAGGAGATCAGCTCCTGAGCGTCGTATTCCTTGCCGCGCTTGGGCAGACGGTAATGACCGTCGGTGGCCCACTCACTGCCGGCAGCATCCAGGGCAAGCTTCACCTTGCCGGAGTACCCCGCCTTTTCCACCGCGTTCAAGATCTCCTCGATGGCGTCCTCATCGCAGGACAGGTCCGGGGCAAAGCCGCCCTCGTCCCCCACAGCTGTGGAAAGCCCCTGCTTTTTCAGTTCCGCCCCCAGGGTGTGAAAGATCTCCGAACACCATTGCAGCCCCTCCCGGAAGCTCTCCGCCATCACGGGCATGATCATGAACTCCTGGATGTCGATGTTGTTCCCGGCGTGGGCGCCGCCGTTTAGGATGTTCATCATGGGCACCGGAAGCTGATAGGCCGCCGCCCCGCCCAGATAGCGATAGAGGGGCATGCGGTAATGGGAGGCAATGGCCCTTGCACAGGCCAAGGATACCGACAGGGTGGCGTTGGCACCCAAATGGGCCTTGTTGGGGGTACCGTCCAGCTTTTGCAGCACCCGGTCGATCTCCCGCACCGTCAAGCTCCTGACCTTTTCCAGCGCCGGGGAAATAATCTCGTTGACATTCCGCACCGCCTTCAGCACGCCCTTGCCGCCGAACCTGCGGTCGTCGCCATCTCGCAGCTCCACCGCTTCAAACTTCCCGGTAGAGGCCCCGCTGGGGGCCGCCGCCGTACCGAAGGTTCCGTCGGAGAGCTGCACCGTGGCACTCACCGTGGGGTTCCCTCTGGAATCCAGTATTTCACAGCCATATACCTTTTCGATCTTGACCATTGCTTTGCGTCCTTTCCTGTGGTTTTCTCTTTTTGCCTGGAAATTCTTTTTGAGCAGGGCTCGACCAAATAAGACAAATCAGTCGGTATATTCTCTACGGGCGGAGAGTATCCCAGCCTGCTTTTGCTTAGGCGCGCCCTTTGTAGTATTTATCATTGCAAGCGGTTTTAATCGGTGCTATACTAAAAGAAAAGCAATCGAAAAGGAGTTGTATCTATGGAATTTGAACGCGTTACCCCGGAAAGCGTCGGTATTCGTTCCGGGGCTATTACGGAGATGTTGGATGAGCTGTACCGCTATGGCATTGAGATGCACGCCTTTATGCTGCTGCGTCACGGCAAGGTCTGTGCCGAGGGCAGCTGGCTGCCCTACCGGCCCGGCGTACAGCACATCATGTTCTCCTTCAGCAAGAGCCTGACCTCCACGGCCATCGGCTTTGCCCAGCAGGAGGGCCTTCTCTCCCTGGATGAGCGGCTTATCGACATCTTTCCGGAAAAGAGCCCGGAAAATCCCAGTGAAAATCTGAAAAAGGCCACTGTTCGCCACCTGCTGATGATGGGCTGCGGCCATGAAACGGAGATCGCCTGGGGCGCCAGCGGCAACCCGGATTGGATCAGCGAGTTTTTACATCATCCCTTCGTCTATGAGCCTGGCACCCACTTCATGTACAACACGGCGGGCACCAATCTGCTTTCCGCCATCCTGACGAAGAAGACAGGCCAAACCTTGACAGAGTTCCTCCGGCCCCGGCTCATCGAGCCCCTGGGCCTTTCCGACATTCACTGCCAGCCCCTGCCCGACGGCACAGAAATGGGCGGCGCGGGCTATTCCCTCACCATTGAGGACATGGCAAGATTCGTACAGTTCGTTGCCAACAAGGGCAAGTGGGAAGGCAAGCAGCTGTTGAATGAAGAGTGGTTCAACGAAGCCACCCGGAAGCAGATCGAAAACAAAGGCGCTGGATGGGGCGGCGACCCGGACTGGCAGCAGGGCTACTGCTATCAATTCTGGCGGTGCGCACCAGAAGGCGTGTTCCGGGGCGATGGTGCTTTCGGCCAGTACGGCATCGTCATGACCAAGCAGGACACTGTGCTGGTTATCCAATCGGCCTCCATGCGTTTGCAGGCTGTGCTGACCGCCGTGTGGGAAAAGCTGCTGCCCGGCATCACAGACGGCCCCCTGCCGGAGGACCACAGGGGCTATCACATCCTGCAAAACCGCTTGAAGCACCTGGAGCTGAACCCCATGTTAGGCATGCGCAATCCCGGTGCGGAGACTTCTCTGGACGGTGCGGAATACCTGCCTGACCAACCCCTGCCCATTTTGACGGACATCATTGGCGGCATCGGCAAGTTCCTGCCGGACGGCGGCAAGCTGCTGTCCATGAGTTTCCGTTTCCAGGGCGACGACGCAGCCCTGCTCTGCCATCAGGAGAATGGCGATGTGGAGATCAAGCTGGGCATGACCGGCCACTATGTACTCAGTGATGTGGGCGGCGTCCCCGTTGGAGCCAATGGCCGCTGGCGGGCCAGGGATGAACTGGAGGCAGAGCTGCGCGACACCCGTATGGCCGGGGGCAAACGTTTTCTGTTCAAGTTCGCCGGCAACAAGCTTTTCCTGAACGCCGACTCCACCATTCCGGAGGTGGGCGGTCTCAGCGACGCCCTGACGCCGGAAATGACCTTCACCCTAAGAGAAGGGGAAGTCAGCACCAAAACAAGGATGTATTGGGAGCAGCCGTAAGCATCTCCCGCCAGTATAAAAGCAACCCCCATGGAAAAATTCCATGGGGGTTCCCTTGTAAAATCAGGACTTGGTTTAGACCAACTCCAAAACCGCCATTTCAGCGGCGTCACCGCGCCAGGCGGCTAGGCCGTGTCGCTGTGTTTTACCAGCTTACTGGCCCGGGTCTCCTTTGCTTTAAACCAGTTCCAAAACCGCCATTTCAGCAGCGTCACCGCGCCGCGGCCCCAGCTTGGTCACGCGGGTGTAACCGCCGTTGCGGTCAGCGTACTTGGGGGCGATCTCAGTGAACAGCTTGTGGGTCACGCCTTCCTTGGTGATAAAGCTCATGACCAGGCGCTTGTTCTGAAGATTGTCCTCCTTGGCAATGGTGATCATCTTCTCGGCCAGGGCCTGCACCTCTTTGGCACGGGTAACCGTGGTCTCGATCTTGCCGTTTTCAAAGAAGAAAGTCACCAGCCCGCGAAGCATGGCATTGCGGTGGGCGGTCTCCCTTCCCAGCTTTCTTGTTCCCGGCATCTTATTTCACTCCTATCCGATAAAAGTAAGATTATTCGTCGTCCTTGCGCAGGCTGAAGCCCAG
>CAZYLJ010000054.1:0-9902 GCA_964648555.1 uncultured Acutalibacter sp. | reverse complement strand
GTTGATCTGGTTGGGATAGTCGCTCCGGCCGGTGCCCACCACCCTGGCTCCCGCCGCAATAGCCTCTTCGGGGAAAATTTCCGGGGTGGGGTTGGCGCAGGCAAAGACGATGGGCTGCTTGGCCATGGCCTTTACCATCTCCCCCGTCAGGCAGTTGGGGGCGGAAAAGCCCATGAACACATCCGCGCCGCGTATCACATCACAGAGCGGGCCGCGCTTCTTCTCCGGATTGGTCATGGCGGCCAGCTCCGCCTGGGCATGGGTCATGCCATCAAGGCCGGGAACCAGCGCGCCTATTTTGTCGCAGACCACCACGTTTTTCAGCCCCAATGAGATCAGCAGCCGGGTGCAGGCTGTGCCCGCAGCCCCCGCGCCGTTTACCACCGCCGAGACCTCCCCGAGCTTTTTGCCGGTCAGCTTCAAGGCGTTGAGCATGGATGCCACGGTGACCACGGCGGTACCGTGCTGGTCGTCATGGAATACGGGAATGTCCAAACGCTCCTTTAATTTCCTTTCCACTTCAAAGCATCGGGGCGCGGCGATGTCCTCCAGGTTGATGCCGCCGAAGGACCCGGCGATCATCTCCACCGTGCGGACGATCTCGTCCACGTCCTTGCTCCTTACGCAAATGGGGAAGGCGTCCACCCCGGCAAAGGCTTTGAACAGCGCGCACTTGCCCTCCATGACGGGCATGGCGGCCTCCGGGCCGATATCTCCCAGGCCCAGCACGGCGGTGCCGTCCGTCACCACGGCCACCAGGTTGCCCCGGCGGGTGTACTCGTAGGACTTTTCCGCGTCCTTGGCGATCTCCAGGCAGGGCGCGGCCACACCAGGCGTGTACGCCACGGAAAGATCGTCCCGATCCTGTAAGGGGCAAGGGGTCTCCACCCGTATTTTCCCTTTCCATTCCCGGTGCATTTTCAGGGCCTGCGCATTGTAGTCCATTTTCATTTCCCCTCTGTTTGCTCCCCATACTATAACATAGAAGAAAAACCGAATCTCGATTTTGTCCATTATAGCACTCCCGCGGCAGAAGTCAAGCGCCCCTTGATTTCTCAGCGGGGAATGATATACTAAAGAAAATCGTGTCCGATTTTCTCAACGCGTTGCCAATCTCTATTTTACACGTTCAAGAGGAGACAGCGATATGACTGAAAAAACGTACCGCGCCTGCATTTTTGATCTGGACGGCACCCTGGCCAATACCATATCCTCCATTGCTGGCTTTTGCAATGAGACCCTGGAGCAGTTCGGCTTTCCGGCCATCCCCACAGGGGAATACAAAATGATGGTGGGCAACGGCGCGGATATGCTCATCCGGCGGATGGCGGCTCGTTCGGGCGCGGCCCTTACCGAGGAAAATCTGAAGGCAATGCGGGCGGAGTATGACAGGCGGTACGAGGCAGAGCCCATGAAACTGGTGACAGCATACCCAGGCCTTTTGGAGCTTTTGTCTCATCTGAAAGAGTGGGGAATCAAAATCGGCGTGGTCTCCAACAAGCCGGACAACATGACGCGGTATATCGTCCAGGCGCTGTACGGTGAGCTGATCGACACCGTGCGGGGCCAGCAGGCAGGTGTGCCCACCAAGCCGGATCCCGCCGCCGTGCTGGAAACGGCCTCGATTCTGGGAGTCCTCCCTCAGGACATTTTATATGTGGGCGACAGCGGCGTGGACATGGACACCGGCAACAACGCCGGGATGGACGCCTGCGGCGTTCTGTGGGGGTTCCGCACGGCGGAAGAGCTCCTTTCCCACGGCGCGAAATACCTGGCAAAGAACGCGGGCGAGCTGGAAAAGCTCATCCTGGGTGCTACCAGGCGATGATATTTGGAAGAGCGTATTGGTGACCCAGCATCTCAAGCATCCGGCGGGGTGTTTCCTTGCAGCCGGTATTGACCCACCGGCGGATCACGGCGCTGAGCCCGGCTATGTAAAATTCCTCCTGATACACCAGCTCCTCCTGAGAGGAAAGGCCCATCTCTCGCCAGGAAACATCCTTTACCCTATCGGCATAGGTCTCCCTTGCCAGGCCGATGACGCCTGCGGTGCGGGCCTCGTTGAGGTAAATGGCATAAAACTCCTGGTGTTCCTTGATAAAGATAAACAGGCTTTCAAAGCACGAGCCCAAGTCACCGCCCTCATCCAGCGTTTGCAGGAAAGACTCCATCAGACTTCGGGCCATGTGCTTTTCCACCTTTTCCAAAAGGTCGTAGACATCCTCATAACGGGCATAAAAGGTGGAGCGGTTGACGCCTGCCTTCTCGCACACCTCCCGGACCGTGACCTTGCTCACGGTCTTTTTCTTTTGCAGCGCCTCGTAAAACGCCCGGATAATGCGCTCATCCGTATCTCTGGAGCGCCGATTGCCCTTGGTGTTCATGTCCTTTCCTCCTTTTTTTAATTATTCCAACACTTCCGGCCAAATTGACGGCCGGATTTTCTTTTATTCCAACATTTGTTTTATTATTGTCGGTTGAACCTGTTCCCCGCAATTATTATACTAAAGTTGCAAAAAAGAAACAAGCGTTCAAATAATACAACGCTATCCCTTCCGGGGGGGATACAAAAATCCTCGGCTGGGGGCACTTCGGAAAAATTTCTCTGGAAAGGAAGAATTTCAAATGAAAAGTGAAAAGATGATGCGGGAAGCGCCAGTGTGGAAGCTCTTTTTGAAAATGTGCCTGCCAATGACGGTCATCATGCTGATGAACGTGGTATACAGCATGGCCGACACCTTCTTTATGGGCCAGACCGGCGAGACCATGCAGGTGGCCGCCGTTTCCCTGGCCGGTCCGGTGTTCAGCATCCTGTCGGGTCTCAATGTGCTGCTGGGCAGCGGCGCCTGCACCGCCATGTCCCTCTCCCTTGGCAAGGGTGAAACGGATCAGTGCAAACGGTACATGTCCTTCTCCTTCTGGGCGTCCCTTGCACTGGGCGTTGCGGCGGGCGGGGCCATCCTGCTGTTTATGGAGCCCCTCGTTTCCCTGCTGGGCGCCAACGCGGAGACCGCCGGGTTTACACGGGACTACATGCGCATTTTGGCTTTGGGCGCGCCCATTACCATTGTGGGCGGGGTTCTGGGCAATGCCGTCCGGGCGGACGGCTCATCCGCCGCCCCCATGCTGTTCGGCATCGGCGGCAACCTCATAAACATCATCCTCGACTTCTTTTTTATCCTCGTGTTCCACTGGGGCGTTTCCGGCGCGGCGGTGGCTACCGTTTTGGGTAACACCTTCAGCCTTGTGTGTATTCTTCTGCTCCTCCGGCGGAAAAAGGCCTATTCCCTCTCACCAAAATACTTTACCCTGCGGCCGGCCGTTTCCCTGCGGGTGGTGAGCCTCGGCCTGCCTATGGCCGCCGGGATCGCCCTGCAAAGCTTTTCGGGCATCTTCTCCAACCAGCTGCTGGTCAAGTACGGCAACGCCGCAGTGGCGGCCAACAGTGTGGCCGGAAAGGCCGGGATGCTCACCGGCATGGTGCTGATGGGTCTCTGCATGGGCGTCCAGCCCGCCATCTCTTACCTGTATGGGGCGGAGGAGAAAAAACGCCTGCGCCAGCTTTTACGCTTCACCGGCATCGTCACTGTGGTTTTAGCGGTGGGTATGTCTGTCGGATTCTTCTTCTTCCGCGACAGCTTCGTGGCCTCTTTCTTAAACGACCCTGAGGTAATCGAGCTTGGCCGCCTGATGGTTTTGGGCTGCGTGGTCACAACGCCCCTCATCGCCGTTTACCAGCTCTGTTTTACCTACCTGCAGAGCACCGGCAATGTGACCGCCGCAACAGTCACCTCCCTGATGCGCCAGGGGCTGGTGTATGTACCTGCGCTGTACCTGATGGAATTCGCCTTTGGCCTGACGGGAATCGTGTTCACTGCCGCCGTGGCCGACGCCGTCTCCTGCGCTGTGGCCTGCTTCCTGTGCCTAAAAAGGGAAAAGCATCCTTCTTCCAGCGCCGAAGCTCCAAAAAGCAAAGCGGCGTAATATCTGGGCAGAGATGAAAAAGGCGGAAAGGTGCGATCGGTGCAAATTGTCTTTCAAAAAAAACAGAAAATTTTCTTTCCGTTTCCTCTTGACATTACGAACACACGTTCTATAATAAGAGTATAACTTACGAACGCACGTTTGTGTACTTTGTCTGAAAAAGGGGGCGGCCCGGTGGAAAACGGCATCCTGCACGTGGATATGAACAATTTTTACGCCTCGGTGGAGACCCTTTACCACCCGGAGTACCGGAACGTGCCCATGGCCGTGGCTGGGGACAAGGAGAGCCGCCACGGCATCATCCTGGCGAAAAACATGCTGGCAAAGCAGCGGGGCGTGAAGACCGCCGAGCCCATCTGGCAGGCCATGCGGAAATGCCCCGGCCTGGTGCTGGCGCGCCCTCATCATGAGCGGTACGAGCACTTCTCCCGGCTGGCCCAAAAGCTTTACGGCGAGTACACCGACCTGGTGGAGCCCTTCAGCCTGGACGAGTGCTGGCTGGACGTTTACGGCAGTGAAAAGCTCTTCGGCACCGGGGAGGAAATCGCTTGGACCATCAAGGAGCGCGTCAAGAAAGAGCTGGGCCTCACCGTGTCCATCGGGGTCTCTTTTAACAAGGTATTTGCCAAGCTGGGCAGCGACTACAAAAAGCCCGACGCTGTCACCGTGTTTGGCCGGGAACAGATGGAATCGGTCATCTGGCAGCTGCCCTGCGAGGCCCTGCTGTTCGTGGGCCCACACACGGAAAAGGCATTGAAGCGTTTCGGCCTTCACACCATCGGGGACATCGCCAAAATGGAGCTTCCCGCCATGCGGAGCATGCTGGGCCGCGTGGGCGAGACCCTGTGGGTCTACGCAAACGGCCTGGACAATGCCCCCGTGCTGCCCATGACCGACCAGGGCCCGGCCAAGTCCATCGGCCAAAGCGTCACCCTGCCCAGGGACATCACCACCGAGCAGGAGGTCAGGGAGACGCTTCTCTCCCTTTCGGAAAGCGTGGCCCAGAGCCTGCGGGCCCAGGGCAGGAAGGCCGGAGAGGTGCAGCTGACCGTGCGCAACGGGGATTTTGAGGAGTTCCAGCGGCAGTGCAGGATCGACCCGCCCGTGTGCGACTCCGATTCCATCTACCGGGCGGCGCTGGCTTTATACCGCCGGGAAAACAAGCGGTGGGCCGTGCGGCTTTTGGGCGTGCGGGCCGGCAAGCTGGTAGATGCCGGGGAGGGGCAGATCAGCCTGTTTGAGGGCGCGGACGGCCGGGAGCGCCTGGAGCGGCTGGAAACCACCGTGGACGACCTGCGGGCCCGCTTTGGCCGGGAAAGCGTCTCCCGTGCCATGACAATCCATCCGAAAAAGGAGCGCTGACCATGGACTTGATGAAAAAGCTGGAAATCTTAACCGACGCCGCCAAGTACGACGTGGCCTGCACCTCCAGCGGGGTGGACCGCCCTGGACAGCCGGGGAAGCTGGGCAACGCCGTCAAGGCAGGCATCTGCCACAGCTTTGCCGCCGACGGCCGGTGCATCTCCCTGTTGAAGGTGCTGATGAGCAACGACTGCGCCTTTGACTGCGCCTACTGCGTCAACAAGCGCTCCAATGACGGGCCCCGGGCCACCTTTACGCCGGAGGAACTGGTGCGGCTCACAATCCAGTTTTACCGCAGGAACTACATCGAGGGCCTGTTTTTGAGCTCTGCGGTGGTGAAGAATCCGGACTACACCTGTGAGCTGATGCTAACCATCCTGAAAAAGCTCAGGGAAGAGGAAAACTTCTGGGGGTACATTCATGTAAAGGCCATTCCAGGGGCCAGCCCCCGGCTGACGGAGCAGCTGGGCTTTTATGCCGACCGCATGAGCGTCAACATTGAGCTGCCTTCCCAGAAGAGCCTCTCCCTGTTAGCTCCCCAAAAGAGCAAGGAAAAGATCCTGGCCCCAATGGGGCAGATCCGGGACGGAATCAGGGAAAATTCCACCGATCTTGTCAAGTATAAGGCCGCGCCAAAATTCGTCCCGGCGGGGCAGTCTACCCAGATGATCATTGGCGCCACCCCGGAAACCGACTGGCAAATTTTGCGCCTGACCGAGGGCCTGTATCAAAAATACAGCCTGAAACGGGTGTTCTTTTCAGCCTACCTGCCGGTGGTGGAAAACCGGAACCTGCCCGCCAAGACCACTCCGCCGCCCCTTCTGCGGGAGCATCGGCTGTACCAGGCGGACTGGCTTCTGCGGTTTTACGGCTTTCAGGCCAAGGAAATCTTGGATGACGAGCACCCGGACTTCAACCCCCTCTTGGACCCCAAGTGCAACTGGGCCGTGAACCACATGGAGCTTTTCCCGGTGGAAGTGAACAAGGCCCCCTATGAAATGCTTTTGCGGGTACCGGGCATCGGAGTGAAAAGCGCCATGCGTATCCGCTCTGCCCGAAGGTATTCGAAATTGGATTTCGACGCCCTGAAAAAACTGGGTGTGGTTTTAAAGCGGGCAAGGTTCTTTCTTGTGTGCAACGGGAAAAGCTCCTCTCCCCTGCCCACCGACGACCCCGCCGTCATCGCCGGGGCCATTGGGGAGCGGGCTCTTGCCGGCCAGGCGGGCCAATACGGGCAGATGGAGCAGCTTTCGCTGTTCCTGCCGCAGGGGGAGCAGCAGTCTGCCCTGCCCGCGGCCAAGCCCACCAGAGAGGATGTGATACAATGCGCGACGGGGCAACTGTGACAAGCCCTTACGTTTACCGCTATGACGGCACCTTTGCGGGTTTTCTCTGTTGCGTGGGCGAGTGCTTTCACGACAAGCGCCTGCCCCAGGCCATCGAACCCATCGATGAGCCCCAGGCAACCCTGTTCCCTGTAAAGGTGGTGGACACGGACATGGCGCTGGCGGACAGGATCGCGGAGTCGGTCAAAAGGAAAATATCCCTCCAGGTGTTCGAAATGACCCGGAACGCATTTCTCACCTGCATGGAGGAAAAGGAACTGCGCATGGTTCGGTTCCTGCTGCTGGGGTGGAAGCACGGCCCCAGCGTGACAAAGCTCTCCGCCAACGAGGATGTGTACCGCATGGAAAAGGCCCTGAAATACTTGCAGAACGAGGCCCACTACCATGTGGAATTTCTGCGATTTTCCGACCTGGGGGAGCTTTTGGCGGCGGAGATCACCCCAAATAACAACGTGCTGCCCCTGATCGCCCCACACTTCTGCGACAGGTTCCCGGAGGAAAACATGATGATCTACGACAAGAATCACAAGCTGGGCTTTTTGTACCGACCCGGCACACATGGGGAATTTTTCCAGGCGGACAAAATAGAGCTGCTTCCCCCCAGTGAGGAGGAGGCAGCGTATCAGGAGCTTTGGAAACAGTTTTACCGGGCCATTGCCATCGAGGGCCGCAGAAACGAAAGGCTGCGCATGACCCTCCTGCACAAGCGCTACTGGAAAAACATGGTGGAAATGCAGGAGTATCTGGACTAGACGTTCCAGAGCTTTTCCAGCCTGTGAAGGGGCGGCAGAAGGAGCTTTAACACTGTGCCGGTAAGCGTGCCCGTAAGCACGCTGAACAGCAGCAAAAACGGCACGTAAAACAACACGGAAACGCCCGTAACAGCCCAGGCACAGACAAATTGAGCCCCGTTGTGGGCTAAGGCCCCGCACACGCCGATCACCACCCAGGTGGCCGGCGTTTTTTTCAGCAGCGCCCAGGAGACCAGCACGCTGCACACTCCGCCGGAAAGGCTCATCAGCCCGGCCACGCCACCCCGTGTCAAGAAGGCGAAGCCGCCCTTGATGGCCGCCAGAAACAGGGCGCAGGGCAGGCCAAGGCTGTCGGCGGCAAACATGGCCGCCACGTTGGAAAGCCCCAGCTTATACCCCGGCGGCGTCATGGGCAGAGGAGGCAGCAGGCCCTCTAAAAAGGAAAGGGCCAGGGCCAGCGCCGCCAAAATTCCGGTGAGGGCCACAGCTCCCGCCTTCTTTTTCATGCATTTCCCTCCTCAGTAGGTGGCGGCATCGTCAGAGGAGCCGCCCTCCAGCCGCAGGCTGACTTTGGAGGGCAGACAGATGGCGGCCTCGCCCCCCCGGGTGAGCTTCCCCTTGTTCACACATATTTTATCGGGGCACCCGGAGGAAAGCACTGCCGCGCCGTCCGGGTAAAAGGCCACGGTCAGCGTGATGCCGTTTTCCCCCTCCACCGTCACGGTCTTTTCCGCTGTCAGCTGGGAAAGCTGCTGCCGGAGAATTTCTTCGCCGTTTCGCTCTACGATAGCCACTGTTCCTCGCGGCAAAAATCGGTATAGGAAAAATAGCAACGCGCACAGGGCCAGCAGCGCCAACAGGGCCGCGGCGCTCCGGCGGGAGATCAGCTTGCGCTCGCTCATGGCAGCTCCTCCAGGGTGTAATCGGAGGAAGAAAGGGTGAAGTCCCCTTTCCAGCCATCCGTCACAAAAACAGAGTTATTGTCATCGATAAAAATCGCCTGGGCATCGAACTTTTCCAGCAGCGGCAGGCTTTTTTCCAGCCCAAGCACAAAGCACGCGGTGGACAAAGCGTCGCTCAATACCCCGCTGTCGCTTTTCACCGTCACGCTTATGAGGCCGCTTTCTGCGGGGTAGCCTGTGCTGGGGTCTAAAATGTGGTGGTACGTGACGCCGCCTTCGGTAAAGCATTTTTCATAGCTGCCGGAGGTGGACACAAATCCCTCCATGAGAGAGAGCGTGCCCAAGGCGCCGTCCCCCTTTGGGTCCCGGACCGCCACGGTCCAGGACTTTCCCCAGGGCTTTTGGCCGTACACGCCCACGCTTCCCCCCACGGCGATGATGGCATATTCCGCGCCGCTTTCCTCATAGGCGGCCACCGCCGCGTCGCAGGCCGCGCCCTTACCCACCGCCCCCAAATCCAGAGCGGTGTCCAGCCTTCGCAGGGCGGCTGTGCCGTCGCCGGGCAGGGAAAGGCTTTGATAGTCCACCTTCCCCACAAATTTTTCCAGCAGGGCGCTGTCCGGAACGTGGGGGTTCTCGTCGAAATCCCACAGGCGGCTGATGGGCGCGATGGTCACGTCGAAGGCCCCGCCGCTTGCCTCGCAGACATCCAGGGCGACGGAAAGGATGCTTTCCGTCTGGGGGTCGATGGCAATAAATTCCTTCCCGGCCTCTTCGTTCAGGCGAAAAACATCGCTGTCCTCCACCCGCCAGGAGATCAGGTTCTCCAGCTCCTGCACGGCGCTGGCGGCGGCTTTGGCGGCCTCCTCCCGATTTTTCCCGTACACGGTCTGCTGGACGTAAGAGCCCATGGAAAAAGTGGTGACCGTATGGCCCTTATCACCGGAAAGGACAAGAAACACCAGACCGACGATGAGCACCACGGCCCCCAGGCCAATGCAGAGCCGCTCCTTTCGCCGCCGGTTCATGCTGAGATGTTTCATTTATTCCAGCTCGAAGGCGCCAGTATAGAGCTGATAGTATTTCCCGTGCTGGGCAATGAGCTCCTCGTGGGTACCGCGCTCGATGATGCGGCCCAGCTCCAGCACCTGGATGCTGTCGGAATTCTGCACGGTGGACAGCCGGTGGGCAATGACGAACACAGTGCGGCCCTTCATCAGGCCGTCCATGCCCTGCTGCACCAGACGCTCCGTGCGGGTGTCGATGGAGGAGGTGGCCTCGTCCAGGATCATCACGGGCGGGTCGGCCACAGCAGCCCGGGCGATGCTCAAAAGCTGGCGCTGACCCTGGGAAAGGCTGCCGCCATCACCGGCAAGGACCGTGTCGTAGCCGTCAGGCAGGCGGCGGATAAAGCCGTCGGCGTTAGCCAGCTTAGCCGCGGCCACGATTTCTTCCTCAGTGGCATCCAGCTTGCCATAGCGGATGTTCTCCCGCACCGTGCCGGTAAACAGGTTGGTATCCTGCAAAACCATACCCAGGGATTGGCGCAGGTCCGG